>CAXBGT010000140.1:0-15266 GCA_963975265.1 uncultured Saprospirales bacterium | reverse complement strand
AATACCTGCAAAAATATATAAACGAATATTTCTTTCGATTTAACAGAAGAAATCAGAGAGCTTCAATTCTAGATAAGGTTCTCGAGCATTGCGTAAGTCATCAAACCCTGACCTCTAATACGATGAAATCATGCGACCTAAGTGGGTGTCCCTGATTAATTATTTAACTATCTAATAGATTAATGCATAGGTTACAAACCTAACCTACTATATACAATGAAAAAGTATCTTACATTCCTCACCGCAATTACAATATTTGTAAGTTGTGGTGATTCAAAACTGGAAACATTGAAATTCGAAAAAGTAAAAGTTGACTACCTCGAAACGAGGATGGATACTGTGGTGGAAAATTACCATGGAACTCAAGTAGCCGATCTGTATAGATGGCTAGAAGATGATAATAGTGACGAAACGGAAGCGTGGGTAGTCGGACAAAACAAATCAACATTCGATTATTTATCAAACATTCCATATCGTAAAGCCATAAAAGAAAGACTAGAGGAAGTATGGGATTATGCCAAGTATTCTTCACCTTTCAAAGAAGGAGATACCTATTACTATTATAAAAATGATGGATTACAGAACCAATATGTTTTGTATGGATCTAAGGACATAAAAGCTGAAGGAGAAGTAGTTTTGGATCCTAATAAATTTTCTGAAGACGGTACTTCATCATTAGCGGGAACATCATTTGATAAATCAGGGAGATATCTTGCCTACCTTGTTTCAGAAGGAGGATCTGACTGGAGGACTGGATATGTAAAAGATCTACAGACGGGGGAAATGTTGGAAGACAAGATCGAATGGGTCAAATTTTCTGGTTTTTCTTGGAGAGGTGATGGTTTTTTCTACAGTAGATTCCCTGAACCAAAGGAAGGAGGTGAATTATCAGCTAGCAACTCTCATCATTCATTGTATTACCATAAGTTAGGAGATTTGCAATCAAAGGATAAATTCATCTATGTGGACAATGAACATCCGATGAGAAATATCAATGCGGGTACTACAGAAGACGAAAGATTCTTAATCATGAATATGACAGAATCAACAAGTGGAAATGGATTTTCCTATATTGATCTTGATAATAATCCTGATAAAATAGTACCTATTGTTACTACTTTTGATGCTGATTATAATTATATAGATAACGACGGGAACAACTTACTTTTGATAACAAATGATGGAGCACCTAAGAAAAAGGTGATCTCTATCGACCTTGATAATCCTTCAAAGTCAAACTGGAAAACTATCATTCCAGAGAACGAAGATCCACTGAATAGTATCTCAATTGTTGGAGGGAAAATGTTTGCAAGTTATATGCACAATGCAAGTTCTCAAACCAAGGTCTTTGATATGAAAGGAAAGTACCTTATGGATCTGGAGTTGCCTGGTATCGGTTCTGGAGGTGGAGTAGGAGGAAAGAAAGCTGACAAAATTGGTTTCTACTCATTTACATCATTTACAAGACCCTCTACTATATATAAGCTGAATACCGAAACAATGGAATCTGAAATATTCCGTCAACCTGATGTAGATTTTGATTCTGAGGCATTTGAAACTAAACAAATCTGGTACACGAGTAAAGATGGAACTAAGGTTCCGATGTTTGCTACCATGAGAAAAGGATTAAAGATGGATGGCAAAAGACCTACATTGCTCTATGGTTATGGAGGATTCAATATTTCTATTACTCCATCTTTTTCACTAACAAGAATACCACTTTTAGAAAATGACGGTATTTATGTTGTGGCCAACATTAGAGGAGGAGGAGAATTTGGAAAAGACTGGCATGAAGCTGGAACAAAGGAAAGAAAGCAAAACGTATTCGACGATTTCATTGGTGCCGCCGAGTATCTCATTGATAATGGGTACACATCTCCTGAGAAGCTAGCCATAGAAGGTGGCTCAAATGGAGGGCTGCTTGTTGGAGCGTGTATGACACAACGCCCTGAGTTATTTGCTGTAGCGTACCCAAGAGTAGGTGTTTTGGATATGTTGAAATATCACGAATTTACAATTGGGCATTTTTGGGCTTCTGATTATGGTAGATCTGATGACCCAGAAGCATTCAAATATTTAATAGAATACTCGCCATTACACAATGTGAAAGAAACTGCATATCCTGCAACAATGGTTATGACTGCGGATCATGATGATAGGGTAGTACCAGCGCACTCGTTCAAATTTGCTGCAGAATTACAAAAGAAACATACGGGAGATAATCCAGTACTCATTAGAATAGAAACAAGTGCCGGGCATGGTGCTGGAAAACCTACTTCCAAAATAATAGAAGAAGCTGCTGATGCAATAGGATTTATGTTTTATAACATGAATGAAGATTACGCAAAGAAAGTGGAGGGATAAGGGTGTTGCAAACTAAATAATCGGAAGAATCGCTCCATGATGAGCCGGTAAAAGGTGGTTCTCTAATACAGTAAATTGACCAAAAATAATGAGACTTTCTCTAGTTGGGGAAGTCTCATCTTTGTTAATAATTGTAGTAGCCAACAGTTGTATAAATGTAATTGGACAAAAAGACTTATTCTTCTTTCTATATTTAATGAGCCAAATGAATTTAGCTACCCATTAGGCTTTTCAATTATTTCATCATTAGAAACAGCCCCATCGATCCAGTCTGCAGCCTCATCGATACTGAGCGCATTAGCAACTTGATACTCCCCAATTGATTCTCTTCTCAACGCTGTAAGATATGCTCCTGAACCAAGTGCAGCGCCAAGGTCATGTCCTATTGTACGGATATACGTTCCTTTGCTACAGTCAATGAATAGATCTAATTCTGGAAGGTCAAAACGAGTAGCATTACATTCATTTATTCTTAGGGATCTCGCTTTCCTTTCGACTGTAATCCCTTTCCTTGCAAGATTGTATAGTTTTTGACCTTTGATCTTGATTGCCGAAAACATGGGTGGAAATTGTTCAACATCACCTCTGAATTGTGGTAGTTTTTCCTCAATTAATGCTCTTGTTATGTGCTCGGTTGGAAATTGTGCATCCTCGTCACTTTCAGCATCAAAACTCGGAGTAGTTGCTCCTAGTTTTAGAGTTGTGGTATACGTTTTGTCCATGCCAGTCATGGAATCTATGCACTTGGTATACTTACCTACACAGAGGATGAGTAAACCCGTCGCCATAGGGTCCAAGGTTCCAGCATGACCCACTTTTATTTTTTTAATGCCTAGTTTATGCTTAATTGTAAATCTCAGTTTGTTTACCACATCAAAAGACGTCCACTCTTTGGGTTTATCTATCAGAAGGACTAATCCAGCTTTGAATTCTACTTCACTCGGTAAATTGAGTTTTGAGACTATATTTTGAGATTGTATGACTGGAAGCTCTTTGATGGCTGTCTTTTTTGTAAATATGATTAGTTAAATGAAACATAAGCAATCCCGATGATCGCTACAGCAAAACAATAATAACTGAAATACTTCAATTCCGCTTTTTTGACAAGAGCAATCATCCAATTACAAGCAACCAATCCAGTCAGGAATGCCGCAATAAATCCGAATCCCAGTTCTGTGATGTTTGCAGAAGCCGCAGTGAATGAATCATCTAATATATCCTTAGCCATCTTACCAAAAATAAGAGGGACAACCATCAAAAAAGAAAAACGTGCAGCTTCTTCTCTATCTATACCGAGTAATACACTTGTAGATATGGTAGCTCCTGATCTACTTATACCAGGTAATATTGCTATAGCTTGTGAAATACCAATTAATAATGCTTCTCCAGGACCAACTTTCTTGTTACTGCTCTTTGCATTATCTGCAATAAATAATAATAAACCTGTTAAGATCAACATACCACAAACTAGTAGTAGATTCCTATTAAACAATGATTCTAAGAAATCTTCCATTAATACACCCACAAGTGCAGCGGGAATCATTGATATAATTATGTTCAGTACAAATGACCTAGAGTATTTCCCGTCTACCGAGAAAGCAGACTTTATAATATCCCAAATGAACTTCCTGAAAATAACTATCGTACTCAATGCGGTTGCAAAATGCAGCACTACCGTCATGAGCATAGATTCTTCACCAACAGAGTCTTCACCAAGGATGTACTTAGCGATCTCAAGATGACCGCTACTTGATACAGGTAGAAACTCAGTTAATCCTTGCACTATGCCTAATACAATGGCTGTTATGATATCAATCATGAAATATGGATATATAGTCAGTTATATCTGACCTCTAGGAAATCTATTTTTTGAAAATTGCTAGAATTTGTACAACCAAACCAGCCAAGATAAAGATTGGAGCAATCAATGTTCTTCGAGTACTATAGATTACGTCTTCATCAAATACATTTGGATCATCATTGTGTCCACCTGCCATGAGAAAGAAACCAATGACCATAAGTCCAATACCGCCTAAGATGTACATGTAAGTAGTCTTATTAAACAAAAGAACATCCGACGAAGAGTTTCTCAGTTTAGCTGCTGCAGTCTCTTGCGCAGCAGAAGTTACAATTGTGCTTTTAGTAGGATTTATTGTTGCTTTCTTGGTTCCCTTCTTTTTACTCATAACTGATATTTCTTTCTTGCCAACAAATATGACTGTTTTATTTAATGTATCCAAAGGAATGAAGGGATTAACATGTTGTTAGGGAGATTAGATAAAATGAGTGAATGAGCTAAAGACGCAATTATTCAATCAATCGTTCATTCTAACATTCTAACATTATACAATAGCAGCCCTCTGCTCTTGAATCCCTTTATCCTTAATATATTCATCAAACTCCTTCAAACTATCTACAAATCCCTTTGGTCCGATCTCAATGACACGGTTGGCTATAGATTGTGTGAAAGTATGATCATGCGAAGTGAAAAGTATATTACCCTTAAAATTCATCAATGAATTGTTCAATGCGGTGATGGTTTCTAGATCCAGATGATTGGTAGGGTCATTGAGCATGAGAACGTTTCCTTCCGCAAGCATCATACGACTCAGCATACATCTTACCTTTTCTCCTCCTGAAAGTACATTTGATTTTTTAAATACCTCTTCTCCTGAAAACAACATCTTACCTAAGAATCCACGGATATACATCTCGTCTTTCTCAGTAGAATATTGTCTCAACCAATCCATAAGGTCCATGTCTGCAGAGAAGAACTCTGCATTGTCTCCTGGTAAATAAGAAGTCGTAACCGTTTGCCCAAACTCGTAAGTGCCTTCGTCCGCTTTAAGGTTTCCAGCTAATATTTCGAAGAGTGCATTGATGGCAAGACTATTATCACAAAGGAAAGTTACTTTTTCGTCTTTGTTTATATCGAAATTCAGATTAGAGAAGTACTGCTCTCCATCCACAGCATAGCTGAGGTTTCTTACAGTTAAAATCACATCTCCAACTTCTCTATCTTTATTGAATATGATACCAGGATACTTTCTACTAGAAGGCTGTATATCAGAAACATTGATTTTCTCTAACATCTTCTTTCTAGAGGTGGCCTGTTTAGACTTAGAGGCATTGGCACTAAATCGATCGATAAACGCTTGCAACTCTTTCCTCTTATCTTCAGCTTTTTTGTTCTGAGTCATTTTTTGCTTCAGTGCCAATTGGCTACTCTCATACCAGAACGTATAATTACCTGTGTACATCCTAATCTTACTGAAATCAATGTCTACAATGTGCGTGCACACAGTATCCAAAAAGTGTCTATCGTGAGATACTACGATTACTGTATTCTTAAAATCAAGTAAGAAGTCCTCTAACCAAGATACCGTCTGGATATCAAGATCATTGGTAGGCTCATCCAAAATCAAGATGTCAGGAGAACCAAATAATGCTTGTGCCAATAGGATTCTTACCTTTTGGTTACCATCCATGTCTTTCATCAACTTGTAATGATCATCTTCATGGATCCGCATACCACTCAGTAGTGCAGCTGCATCTGGCTCAGCATTCCATCCGTCCATCTCAGCGAATTCCCCTTCTAGCTCACTTGCTTTGATACCATCTGCATCATTGAAGTCAGGTTTCGCATATATCGCATCTTTCGCTTGTATAAGGTTCCATAATTTATCATGACCCATTAATACAGTATTCAATACAGTCACCTCATCATACTCATAATGATCCTGCTTCAGCACAGCCATCCGTTTGCCGGACTCAAGATTTACATCTCCAAGATTCGGCTCTATTTCACCTGAAAGTATTTTTAGAAAAGTAGATTTTCCTGCTCCGTTGGCGCCAATTACCCCATAACAATTATCCCCTTTGAACGCGATATTCACTTCGTCAAAAAGTACTCTTTTCCCGTATTGAAGGGTAATATTATTTGCTGATATCATTATATACTGAATTTGAAGCCGCAAAGGTATGATATTTAAGTTTTAAGTTATAAGAATTAAGTTTAAGATTGAAAAGTTTGGGTGATACTTGGGTATTTAACGCCAATTTCACAGTCTAAAAGAGCGATAATAATTATTTGGATGGAAGGGGAAGCTAAATTCTATTCGGTTGATCTTTGTATTATTACCTCAAGTAATAATGATTTCAGAAAGATCACAGAATGCTGGAAAAGCATCCAAATGTACTATGTTTCACGGGGAGGTAACTAATTGGGTCTGTCCTTAAATACAAGCCTAAGTAATTATGAATTAGGAAAAATATACCGATTCTCCGCGGATTCGTTTTCTTTTACTAATTTAGGTCTTGACAATGTATTATCTTGTATAGGGATTGCATCCCTTATTATGAAGCTACTAATCAATGTCAAGGTTTTCTAAAGAGGACATCAAGTGAAATTTGAAAGGAAATAACTACTAAAAACAAAGAATTCTAATAATATGAAAAAGCGCACTCTCCTAATCCCATGCCTACTTGTTTATTTCTTTGCTAGTAATATTAACCTGCAGGCACAAGACAAAGTCCTTCAAGAACTGGAAGACATTGCCATTGTCGATCAAAAGATAATGATGCCAATGCGGGATGGGATTCGTTTAGCAACTGATATTTATCGGCCTAAAACAAATACTAAGGTACCTATTATCTTCTCTCGGACTCCCTATAATTTTAATTCTTGGGGAGACGGAAAACAAAAAACAAGAACTGCTGAGAGAGCCCTGGAAGCTGTCAAAAGAGGTTATGCGTATGTGGTTCAGAATGAACGTGGGCGATATTTTTCAGAAGGGGAGTGGGACATCTTAGGCGTTCCATTGACTGATGGCTATGATGCATTTACATGGATGGAAGATCAATCTTGGTCAAATGGAAAAATAGGGACGTTGGGATGTTCCTCAACTGCTGAGTGGCAGATGGCTGTGGCTGCTTTAGACCATCCTTCTCATGCTGCTATGGTGCCTCAGGGATATGGTGCAGGAGTAGGAAGGGTAGGCAAGATCAACGAACAAGGAAATTGGTACCGAGGAGGAGTTGAACAGATGTTATTCATTTCTTGGTTATATGGAGTGGAGCATGACAAGTTTAAACCTAGGATTCCAGCGGGTGCAACGCAAGAAGACTTGATTAGGATTTCTAGATTTTACGATTTAGCACCTGAAAATCCACCAATAGATATGGCTGAGGCACTTAATCATCTCCCTATTCAGGATATCCTGAAAAATATAAATGGCAAACATGAAGTTTTTGATAAAATGATAGTTCGTAAACCAAATGATAAAGCTTGGTTTAATGGTGGGATTTATCATGATGATAAGGAAATTGGTGTACCTAGTTTTTGGTTTGCTTCATGGTATGATGTGTCAATTACTCCCAATTTAGCATTGTTTAATCATGTTAGAAATAATTCTAAAGATGCGGAAATTAGAGATAATCAATACTTGGTCATTGCACCAACTTTACATTGTGGATATACTCGAGCAACAGAAAATACAATTGTTGGAGAACGCAGTGTTGGAGATGCACGACTTAACTACGAGGAGCAAATTTATGGATGGTTTGACATGTGGTTGAAAGGAGAAAAAAATGATTTTATTGAGAAAACACCTAGAGTACAGTATTATACAATGGGCAGTAATGAATGGCAAGCATCTGAAACTTGGCCTCCAGCAAAAGCAAAATCAACAACCTATTATCTAAATAGTGGTGGCAAAGCGAATAGCTTTTTTGGAGACGGAAAATTAACAACATCGAAAGCTGATTCTGATAATCCCGATAGCTTCACTTATGACCCAATGAATCCAGTGCCTTCCTACGGAGGTAATGTGTGTTGTACAGGAAATGCAATCAAAGGAGGCGCTTTCGATCAACAACAAATGGAAACCAGGAATGATATATTAGTCTACACCACAGATGTTCTAAATGAAGGCATCGAAATTTCAGGTTTTATAGAATCCACTTTATATGTGTCTTCTGACGCAAAGGACACTGATTTTACGATTAAACTTATCGATGTTGGTCCTGATGGAAAGGCATATAATTTGGATGAAACTATACAGCGTGTAAGATATCGTGAAGGGTATGACAAAGAAGTGTTTATGGAGAAAGACAAGGTCTATAAAGTAGATTTGACTCCGATGTCCACTAGTAATTTCTTTAAGAAAGGACATAGAGTACGAATTGAAATATCTAGTAGTAATTTCCCTCGTTTTGCCCGTAACCTGAATACAGGAGGTGATAATTATGATGAAAAAGAAGGGGTGACAGCTCATAATAAGGTACATCATTCTTCTAAATATCCTTCGCTAATAAGGTTGCCTATCGTCTCTAATTAGCCTAAAAAGATTTGTTATTCAAAAAACTATATCGACAAATTGAGTTTAATCAAAATTGCTCATTACAAGAGCTGTGTGGAGAAATAAATATCAATGTAAATACCAACCTTTCCTGTAAATTTAGGAATGAAAGGATAGTAGTAAACAAAAAATTATTTTCGGATTTCTTTCCATTTAATATTGCTCACTTAGCTTCACTATGTTTTATTGCTAAATCAGATCCCATTGTGGAGAAATTCGGACATCTTGATTTCACGATAGAAATTAAGGAGGAAATCAAAATATCTATATACGTAATATTAGTGTGCATGTTAGTGATGATGATAATTGCAATATTGATTCTTCAGATTGACTTAATAATTGGTTCCTCTTTATTTACATTGATCGTTTTATTGGTAATTAAATTTGTTGAATATTTTGGACTATCAACCTTCGTACATAATTGGGACCAATACATAGGGAGTACTTCGCTCGATCAAAAGCGAATGTGACAGAGATCCTCACTTTTATAATTGTCCAATGCCAAGATCTTAATAATAGATGACGACCAAGCGGTATGTTCTAGCTTGAGATTCCTTCTGAAAAAGAAAGGATACATCGCTCATTCTGTCAATCTCCCATCCCTTGTTGTGGAATTGATCGTGGAATTTGAATCTGACCTTATTTTGTTTTAGTGTGTCTGGCACAATATATTGTCATGCAAAATTAGTATTATTGGTAATTAAAGTAAAAGGATGACACCAAAGATCAAAGGAATAATAGACCGACGGATTCTAATCAATTATCAAGTTGATAAGGAAGTTCTCGATATATATTTGCCTGCACCATTTAAACCAAAATTGGTTAATGGAAAGGGGATTGCAGGTGTTTGCTTGATCAGATTGAAAGAAATTAGACCAAAGGGATTACCTAAACAAATAGGCTTGTCATCTAAAAATGGAGCGCACAGAATTGCTGTTGAATGGATTGAAGAAGGAGAATTAAAAGAAGGTGTTTATATTCCGAGAAGAGATACTTCATCAAAATTAAACTCATTTGCTGGAGGAACTATTTTTCCTGGTATTCATCATCTTGCTAAGTTCTCTGTTGATGAATATGACGGACGATATAAAGTGGCTTTTGTTAGTGATGACAATACGTCTTTGTCTATTGAAGCAAGAGAAACTGACTACTGGAATGAGGAAAGTGTGTTTGGTAGTGCAAGATGCGCTTCTCAATTTTTTGAAAGTGGATCAGTTGGATATGCACCCTACAAGAACTACTTTGAAGGTCTTGAGCTCAAAGCTTATACATGGCAGGTCACTCTCCTTGACGTACTAGATGTAAAATCTAGTTTCTTTCAGAATGAAGAAATATTTCCTAAAGGGTCAGTGAAATTTGACAATGCTTTATTGATGAAAGATATTGAACATGAATGGATTGGATTAAAAAGAATCAAAAGTCACTAAAAAGGTGGGACATCGAATGAAGATGTAGCACTTCATTTAAGGTCGCTACCCATTTCGTTAAATGATCAGTGTGTAAAATAAATTGTTGAAAAAATGGAACATAATTGATTGTTTAATAATTGTAGAATCAAGTTATATATGACCGAACAAATAAAGACCGACTCATTTTGCAGAATGAATAACGGTTGTAGTTACTAAATTTCCTAATTATTTGAAGCAGAATCTCAATGAACTTTAAATCCTTTCCAGAAATTAATACAACAAGACTCTTCCTAAGGAGACTTCAGGACTCAGATGGCGATGTGATTCTTTTTTTACAATCAGATGCCGCTGTCACAAATTTTATAGAAAGACCTGATCATAGAAAAGTTAAGAATTTATCTGATGCTGTAAGCTTCATTAATTCACTGAATAGTTATTTCGAAACTAACAAGTCAATTTCGTGGGGTATTACTATTAAAGATCAGACTTCCGTAATAGGAACGATATGTTTATGGAATTTTTCACTTGACTATAAAACAGCTGAGGTAGGTTATGACTTGCATACAAAACATCAAAATAAGGGTGTAATGAGTGAAGCACTAAAGGCAATTGTTGACTTTGGTTTTAGAGAATTGAAACTTGACAAAATAGAAGCTTTTACTCACTCTAAAAATGAGAATTCTATAAAATTACTTTTGAAGAATGGATTTAGCCTTAATGGGAATAGAAGTGATATAGCTAATAAATCAAATATTGTATTTGAAACCGTCAGTGCAAATAAAATCTAAACCAATTAAACCTTCTTTTAGCCATATGCTGTTTCTAATTGATTCCAGAGTCCTTCATTCTACACAGAACTAATATGCACTGCGATGGCGCTTAATTATACATATAAGTATGATTGTTGTTATTTTTAGTATACGTATACGTATGTGTAAATTGTTATGAAACGTACATATTAGTATGTATTGTATTTTTTTATTGTACAAATTGATATGTTTTTATTTTAATTTGTATACATATTAATATTATAATTTCTGTTTTAGTATACAAATTAATATACTTCTATTTTGATTTGTATACATATTAGTATTGTAAAAGTTGTTTTAGTATACGAATTGATATACTTCTATTTTAATTTGTATACATATTGGTATTATAAATATTGTTTTAGTATACAAATTAATATACTTCTTTTTTGATTTATATACATATTAATATTATAATCCTTGTTTTAGTATACAAATTGATATACTTTTGCTTTATATTGTGTACATATATGTATTAAATACTTAGCAAGTGAGAAATAAAAAAAAACTACTCATAGAACAACTAGAAAATAAACTAGCTGAATTTAAAGATGCTGGAAAGGTCATGGTTCCTCAGAAAGGATGGATAAATACTATTCGAACTACTCTTAATATGACGAGGGAACAATTGGGAAACAGACTTAACATGACAAAAGGAGCAATCCAAAAAATTGAAGAACGTGAATCTACTGGCCAAATAACTATCAATAAATTGAAGTTTGTGGGGCAGGCGCTGGATATGCAGTTTGTCTATGGTTTTGTTCCAATAGATGGGACTATTGAAAATGTAATAAACCTAAGAGCTGAGAAGTTGGCAAGGAAAATTGTTTTAAGGACCAACCATAACATGAAATTAGAGGACCAAGGAATCAGTGAAGGCAAAATTAATGATTTAATAAAGGACTTAGCAAGTGAAATAAAAAGAGAAATGAGAAAATCATTATGGGACTAAAAATAGAATATACAGATGGGCAAACATTTTTAGCTGAGGAAGACAAAGAAGGTCTAAAGATAAAATCAATAACTACACAAACAGAACTGGATGAATTTGAGCAGTTAAATATTGAAAAAGCAGTAGAATGGCTATTGCGTGTAAGGTTAAAGCCTGAAAAGATATTGACGGTAAATTTTATCATCGATCTACACAAAAAAATGTTTGGTGATGTCTGGAGGTGGGCAGGTATATTTAGAACATCTGACACTAATATTGGGGTGAAATGGACTAAGATCGAATTGGGAATTAAGCAACTTATTGATGATACTAAATACTGGATTGAGCATCAAACGTATTCACCAGAAGAAATTGCTATCAGGTTCAAGCATAGAATTGTTTCTATTCATTGTTTTCCCAATGGAAACGGGAGACACTCTAGAATGATGGCTGATATAATTAGTGAGTCTGTTTTTGGAGAAGAAATTTTTAGTTGGCACGAGTCTAACATGGTCGAAGCTGATGCAACGAGAAGTGTCTATGTCGCGGCATTGCGAGAAGCTGATAATGGGAATATAGATCCATTGATACAATTTGCTAAGAATTAGAACCTACTATCTTTTATCCATTCATTATAACTTCGTTGCGATCAAAAGGTAAGAAAAGTTATGAACCCAAACAGTAATATGAAATTTAGAAAAGCAATAAAAAAAGATGTTTCAACGATTGTCAAAATGATTGCGGATGATGAACTTGGAAAGAAAAGGGAAAAATTTCAAATCCCATTGCCATTTGAATACATAGAGGCTTTTGAGAAAATAAACTCTGATAACAATCTAGAATTAATTGTAGTTGAAAATGATGACTTGGAGATAATTGGAACTTTGCAGTTATCATTTATACAATATCTAACTTATCGCGGGGGCATAAGAGCGCAAATTGAAGCAGTAAGAATAAGGAAGGACAAAAGAGGGCAGGGTATAGGAAAAGAAATGTTTCAATGGGCAATTACAAGAGCAAAAGAAAGAAATGGGCATTTAATCCAATTGACTACTGACAAAAAGAGACCAAGTGCGATTAAGTTTTATGAAGACTTAGGATTTGAACAGACGCATGAAGGCATGAAATTACATTTTAATTGACATGTCATTTTCTGACATTAGCATCTATGAATCACTCCTAGGGGAGCACATTATAAGGATAGAAAAGTCTATTGAACAAGAACATAAATTAATTCGATCCGACCACGAGCTTGGCACTTATAACAGCTAAGAAGTTAGACGCATTCTAGTTGAATATTACAAAACAGCAATTGAAAGCAATTTTTGAATCAAAATTTCCACTGTTAATATCTTCTATTAATGGCCTTACTACAATTATGTGGGAAATACTGACTAAAAGTGACAGTTAAGAATCAAATTTTTATACACTCCAATCGGAGGAATGTTTTTTATGGCAGGCTTCTATTTAAATACAAATTCTGCAGCGCAAGCATTTAATAACACTTTTGTCTGATAGTACACAGCTGATAGCAGTTTATCCAAATTGCTTGTAGAAAGCACACATAACTCCAAAGAATATTTCCGTAATTTTACCCCACAATGAGATTAATAACATTCATTCTTCATCTATCCATCACCCTCATCTATGTATCGACGTTATCAGGACAGAGATTCTCATGCGATGGTCAGTTGTTGATAGCAACATATGATGGAGTGTCTACGAGAATTTCCCGACCTGTTTCTATACCTTTTAATCCTCCTTTTCTGAGCCCTTTTGTAAAGTATACAAATCAAAGTTTCGATGCGCTTGGATTCAACGCTAAGGATAATTACATCTACGGAGTACAACAGAATAGCAATGTTATAGTGAAGCTCAAAAAGAACAGCAGTTTCGAGATCGTGGGTGCAGTTTCTATAGTTGATACATTGAAATCTAATGCTGGAGATTGTACGCCAGAGGGACTATACCTATGTCATGATTACACACTAA
Organism: uncultured Saprospirales bacterium; assembly: GCA_963975265.1. GTDB lineage: Bacteria > Bacteroidota > Bacteroidia > Chitinophagales > Saprospiraceae > CAJXUU01. The sequence continues at coordinate 1,402 of CAXBGT010000140.1, read as the reverse complement.
ATCAGATTTTGGTGTTTGATGTTGTGGATGGTTTCGAACTACTGAATAGGGTTGATTTGTTCTGGGATACTAGTTCATCAAATAGTGGTAGTTTTAAAACACGAATTTTCGATTTTGCAATTGATCCTAAAAATCCCACTGTCGCGTATGCTTACCAAGGAACATTCGATCATCCAAGTCTGGCGCCGCCAGAAACAAGAGGTTTTCTACTACGGATCAATATTGATTTTGATGATCCTAATCTGGGTATGGTAACACCCGTCAGGGCAATCGATAAAAATGCTGTGTCTCATTTGGGTGGCCTCGTTTTTGATTCCCAATCTAATTTACTGGCTTTTGGAAGCTCCTCTAGCGGCGTGAATCCTCCTCAAGATAGATTGTACTCAATAAATGTATCCAGTAGTAATACATCACAATTACTGGTCAACAATTATGAAGCTACATACAGTGATGGCTGTTCTTGCCCCTATTCATTTTCATTTACCAATCAAGTGCCACTTACAGGTATTTATTGTAATAACGACTTGAAAAAATTTACTTTGACAATTGAAAATAACGCATTTGTAGCTGTGGATAATGTCATACTAACCGATACTTTTCCTGATGGAATGATTATAGAGGAAATATCCAGTACATTCATTGGTAATATTTCAGCGGGTACGGGTTTGGGCAGTAACATACTAGAAATCTCTGGGCTGAAGATTCCTGGCAAGTCAAAGGTCAAAATTGAGCTAAAAGTTAGGACCATTGATGCTAAAGTAGGAGCAACTTATAATCAAGCCTTTTTACGAAATTTACCAGCTCGATTCGAGGGAGATATGGGATCAGATCAATTGGGTTCACCGGAAATCGGAGATCCTTCTTTATATTCTATTTGTGGGAGAGAATTGGAGGATGTATCATGGGAAATAATCTTAGCTACGAATTGCATAGAAGCAAACAATGGTAAAATTATTTTCACATCCGAACAGTTTTTTGAAGGTCAGGGTTTTGAAATCGGACTAAGAAATAAGATAGGATGGGAGGAAATGATCACACAGGTTGTAATTGATGCGGATAATTCATTCACTGTAGACTCGGTTTCTCCTGGAGATTATCAACTTTTCAGTCTTAGATCCTTGAGTGAAAATTGCAGTCTAGTTTTAGAGGACACCACTATTTTAGTAGAAGCGCCTAATGATCTTATTGTGCTAGAGGCGATGACGAACAGTCCTATCTGCCAGGGCGAAACTTTATTGCTAGATGGAGAAGTCACTCCTGAAGGGAATATAAGATGGACAGGACCTAGAAGTTTTGGCTCTGATCTATCTAATGCAATAATAGAGAATACAGAAACGAATATAACGGGGGAATACAAGGTGGTAGCTAAATATGGATTCTGTTCACAAACACAATATATTGA
>CAXBGT010000139.1:0-15305 GCA_963975265.1 uncultured Saprospirales bacterium | reverse complement strand
CACGAACTTGGATTTTAGCGACATTTTTGAACAAAAATGATGACATAATTATTCAGTGCTCGGCCATTATTCATCTACTTGAGTACTTTAAATATTAGTACTTTTATGTTTATCAATTTATCAAATTAATGAAAGCTATTATTATGTTTCTTGTTTTATCATTTTCGGTATCATCTTGCACCTGGTTGAAAGAGCATGAGTATGAGAATGATTATGGCGAACCTGAACAGAGGGAAAGTAGGAGAATGGAACCTGGGAGGTTTGAATCAGAGAAATGTTATGCAAAATTGGTAATCCAAGAATTATACGAAACCGATAGTCTTGAGTTGTTTGAATATACTGGGGATAATCCTTCTGAATTAAAGAGTGTAAAATATGAAATTATTTCGATGGAGAACTCTATAACAGTTTGGGAGAAGAAACAGCAAAAGGATTGCATCTCAATAAGTCCTGAAGATTGTTTTTTATGGTGCTTGGTAGAGGAACCAGAAAAAGAATTTGGTTTGTACGTAGTGTCTGATACGTCGACTATTAAAGATTTTAAGAGCAAATTATTCACACGAAAAATATTGGTAAAAGCTGAAGGCTTAACAGAATGGAGAGAAATAATATGTGCCGCCAAGGTCAGTGCAAAGCTATGTCAGCTCATTCAAATTTCATTAATTAAAGCTGGTTACAAAGTTGAAGTTAATGGCAAAGTAGGAGCTGAAACGAAAGCTGCTTTAGTCAATTTTCAAAAGGATAATGGATTGCCTTTTGGGGCTTTGGATCACGATACTTTGGTCGCCCTTGGACTGGAATATTAGAACTTTAACAACTTGCGGTATCTAGGTGTTCGCGCATGTTTAGTGTGCAGGCATCAGATTATTCCAATCCAGGAAAAAACGCATCCTTAAAATGATCAATCGTCTGATGTGCAGGATTATGATAAATAATAGCAATTACATCAAATCGAATTTCCCAATCATGACCGATTTTTTCCATGTAAGCATTGGCAGCATCTATCATTAGTGTACGTTTCCGATCAGTAATAAATGATTCTGGTCTACCGAAATAATCATCTGATCTAGTTTTTACTTCTACAAAAATGAGCACTTCATCTTTTATAGTGATAATGTCAATCTCCGATCTACGATACCTCCAGTTGGTATCTAGAATCTCATATCCTTTTTTTACTAAGAAATTAGTAGCAATTATTTCCCCTTTTTTACCTAATTCAAGATGATTTGACATTTTCTTAGTGTATACTTAACAATAAGTAAGTTGTATTATAAAAAGATTCTATATTTTTACAGCAATTAAAAATAACAATAAAGAACATAAATCAGTTTACTTATTGTTCAAATAAACGAAAATATAGAATAGTATGATGGATAAGTTGATAGAAAGGTTTCCAGCTCAGTTGGTAGAATCTTTGGAGATAGGCGAAGCGGCGACTCTTACTGCACCTGAAAAAACGATTAATAAAATATATGTTGCTGGTCTTGGTGGATCTGGAATCGGAGGAGATTTTGTAGCGGAGATGGTAGCTGACGAATGTAATGTTCCATACCTAGTGGGCAAAGGGTACGGAATACCTGCATATGTGGATGAAAACACTTTGGCAATTATTTCTTCTTATTCGGGAAATACAGAAGAGACGTTAAGTGCTTTTGATCAAATAGAAAAGACAGGTGCAAAAGTAATATGTATTGCTTCTGGTGGAAAAGTTATCGCTAGAGCAAAAGAAGCGGGTTACGATTATATCCAAGTGCCAGGAGATTGGCCTTCACCTAGAGCATGTTTAGGATTTTCTTTGGTACAGCAGATTTTTGTATTGCAGAAGTTAGGATTCATCTCTTCTGTGATATCAGGCCAAATAAAGACTGCTATCGACGTGATCAAATATGATCAGGACGACATAAAAAAAGAAGCACTTTTAATAGCTAAGAAATTATTTGGCAAAACGGCTGTTATATATACTACAAATAGAATGGAGAGTGTAGCTGTGAGACTTAGACAACAGATCAACGAAAACGCGAAGTTACTTTGTTGGCACAATGTGATTCCAGAAATGAATCACAATGAACTTGTGGGATGGAAAGATGATAGACAAGATGTGGCTGTGTTATATATGAGAAATAAAGATGATCATAAGAGAAATGCTACTCGAATTGATATTAATAAAAAAATTATTTCAAAACTTTCGGCATCGGTAACTGAAGTGTATTCAAAAGGACAATCATTGCCTGAAAAAATGCTCTATTTTGTCAACTTAGGAGACTGGGTTAGTTGGTATATGTCAGAGATGCATGGAGTAGATAGTATCGAGGTAGATGTTATTGATTATCTAAAGGGAGAATTGGCAAAAGTATAGTACATTTGCACCCATAATCAGACAGATCATGTCGGAATCAGGTATATGGGGTATAAAAATAAAAAAAGAAAAAAAGAAAGTAACAATGGTAAGTACATCTTGCCATTGTTATTTTTTATTTTAACCTTTTGGTTACTGCTTGCAAGCATCAAAGACAAAAGCCCAACTTCTCTTTTAGGAGATGTATTTGGATGGGTCTTGGGAAAGGATTCTACCAACCCAAACAAAGCGGAATTGAGAATTATTATTGACCAGAAATCTCTTACGATTGATAGTCTTTCCAATACGATAGAAGAGCTTCAAAATAAGAGTCCATATCGTACTGCGATCGTTAATACTGCAGCCAATGAGTTAAATCTAAGATCTCAACCTAACTTATCGTCAGAGGTTGTAATTAAAATTCCAGACAGTAGTGCAGTGAAGATTTTATATTTCGATGAAGAAGTATTGATCCTCGAAGGTGAAACAGGTAAATGGTGCAAAATTAGATATGCTGACAAAGAAGGTTGGGTGTGGGGTAATTATTTGTTGCTAGAATAATGAAGTGATTTAAGCATTCGTACATAATTTATCACTACAAGTTGCAAATTTTGCTTTTAATACAGGGCCTTACAACTCGGGATGACTTGGAGTTTTTAAATCAATTCAGAACTTTTAAGTACAATGATATTTCATATCTTACACATTATTATTGTGAATAAGTCTACAAGAATCTATAAAATACTTTTTGACTTTTTTCGTTTTTTAAATTACTCTAATGTTTGATCAAACGAATTTATTATGAAAAGTAAAATTCTATTTCCATTTTTTGGATTATGTTTTATGGCGTTCTCAGCTATGGTCCTCAGGACAGTCCCGATTCCTAATAATGTAAATGAGTGCATCAAAGTAGAAGGAGTTGTGACCAAAATAGTGGATGCTGGCACATTCGATATTAAATTCAAGTTAGAAGGAGATGATGTTGTTTATTATATTAATCGGGGCCAAGAGCGCGGCCTTGTTATAAGTGAGCTAGAAGATCAATTAATAGGGAAAAAGGTCACATTTTATTATCCTGATTACTGGACATTAATGGATCCCAATAATCGCACAAAACATTTAAATCAAGTGAATTTTAAAGACGAAATTTTGTTTACTGAGCTTGGAATAAGAAAGTAATTTATATATTTAATGAATATAAAACTCTAATAATCAATAAGTTTATAATGAAATTTTACATAAAGGCACCCTTCGGTCCTTTATATGATTTACAATTTCTGATAAACAAATATCAAAATTTATCGCTATTTCTTACTTACCCTTTCTATATTCTAACGGTGTCATCTCTTCTTCTCTAGTAAAAAGTCGAGAGAAGTAGGCTGGGTCTTCGAATCCTAGATCATAAGCTATTTCCTTTACATTTTCGGTAGTATATTTTAGAGCTCTTTTGGCTTCTATCATAAGACGTTCTCTTATTACCTTTGTAGGAGTGGGGTAGCCAAGTGAATTGAGTTTTTTGGTTAATGATTTTGGTGATATAAATAATTGGGCAGCATATTCACTTACTGAATGAACAGTGCGAAATTGTTTGTCTACCAAAGCGATAAAGTCAATGACAGTTTGATTATTTTTATGAGTTTTTGGGCCCCTCATTAATTCTTGCTCATCGATTTGTCTTAAAGTTTGTATCATAAACATTCTAAGGTATGTCTCTAGCATTTCTCTATGTGCATTACCAGGATGACCAAATTCTTTGATTAGGTTTTTTATTATTGAGGAGAAAATCGGTACGTCTACTTTAGGAATCGAAACTGCTGTTGCTCTATGGACATTATTGAAGATAAGTCCATTACAAGCTATTTCTTTTCCGTGGGTTTCAACGCAGTAAAATTCTTTGTCAAATGATATCTCATATGCTAATTTTACTTTTTCATTTCTAACTGAAAAAATTTGCCTGGGAGAAATACAGAATACACCGGAACCTTCGATATCGAAAGTGTTAAAATCGATATCATAAGTGCCACTGCCATCTTCGATCCAGTAGATTTTATAATATTTACTCGCTTGGTCTTCAATAGCAGAACATTGAAGATCTACAGTTATTTTTTTGACTGCAAAATGTGGATGATGCTTCAGGACATTTGTGTCTTTATATATATAGTTATTTATAGTATTTTTTGCCATAATGCATTATCTACTCATTTGAAGAATCACAAACCTATGTAAATCAAGTTTAGCAATTACAAATTGTAAACCGATATATCAAAGAATGGATTTAAATATTCACGTTAATTTTTACATAATTAGTAAAGTATTGTTAACCGGATAAAGGAAGATGTTTGTCGATTTGTAAAATTATGTGAAACCTTTCTTTGTATCATACAGTTTGAAAGAGTAATAATAGCATAATTATGAAATGCCAAAAGAATAGATACCATACAGATCCTATCAAAAAATTGATCCATTTTTTGAAGTCCAGATTGAATACAGTAGGTGTAAAAATAACCTATTCGGCTATGTTACTTTTTTATGCATACAATAGAACTGAAACTCCTAGATGGGCAAAGAACATCATTCTTGGTTCGTTAGCATATTTATTATCTCCAGTTGATGCTATTCCAGATTTGACACCTTTACTCGGTTTTACGGATGATATAGGAGTACTGAGTTTCGGGTTAGTAACAATTGCTTGTTATATAGACGAAGAAGTAAGATCAGCTGCAAAAGGCAGGGTTTTGTCTATGTATAAAAACGTAGATGAAGAAGATTTGTTAGAGGTGGATGCACAATTGTAGATTTACTTAAATCTTAAAACTTCATACTTCCGTCCCATTTTTCCAGTAAGCTGGTGAACTGATTCTTCAACAAAAGTCATATACTTCTCTAGTATCTTAACAGAAGGTATATTCTCAGTATGTACATATGCTATTATTCTTGGTAACTTGATTTCTTGCAATGAATGTTTGATCAACGAAATGGCGATTTCACTTCCGTAACCATATCCCCACGCTGATTCTGTTAATCTATATGCAATCTCATAATGTGATTGTTGGTTTTGGTAGACTCCGCAAACCCCTACAAATTGGTTGGTATCGGGATTTGTAACAGCCCATATGTAATAGAATTTTTCTGGATCAGAATAATACCCAATAAATTTAGTTAGCTCAGCTTTAGCTTGTTCATAGTTAAGAGCTGGCTTAATGTATTGCATTACTGCAGGGTTACTCTGCAGTATATAGAATGCGTCAAGGTCCTCTAAAGTAAGATGACGAATAGTAAGCCTTTCGGTTGTAAATATAAAGTCAGACATTTTCTAGGTCTTCATAGTTAGTATCTGTAAAAGGAGGATTGCAAATGGCTAAGAAAATGAGATCTTCGTCTCCCATATTTTGAATTCGTTGTGCAGAATTTGCTGGTATAGTAACAATATCATTTTTCCTAACATCGAAGCCACCTTGTTCACCTATTTCCATAAAGCCCTTTCCACTGATGATATAGTAATATTCAACGATATCAGATAATCTGTGCCATGCAGTGGTTACTCCTGGCTCTACTCTTGCTCTTGCTATAGAAAATGTTTTTTCAGAATTGTGATTATCTAACATTTCTAAAATATGACACCGTTCATTTGTGAAAAATTCTTTCGATTCGTCAGTTCTAGATAGATATATGCTCATATGTATAAAAGTCATTGATTATGATGTAAATATAGGAAAACTAATATTGTTGCCTATGCAACTGTCTCAATATTATGTACTTATGTTTAAAATATATTTTGGAATAGTAGTATTGTTTAAATAAAACCTATATGTTTACGCAATGATAAAAAGAGATTTCACATTTAACAATTATTATTTCTGGTTCTATTTTAGCGAATAAGGACAGGAACTATATTGTTAGATTTTCAAATAAATAATAGAAGGGACCTGAAGCAATTCAAGTCCTTTTTAGTTTGAAGAAATCATAATTATTTTAAAAGACAGATATCAAATTGAGAAGAGCATATTTTACATACCACTGGAGTTACTTCTATTTTAAAGATAGGGCTTAATTGATATGTATTCTTAGTTGAAGATAAAAAATAAGCCCAGTCAAAAAATGATTTGGGCTTTTGTTATAGATAGAAATGGCAAGAAAAAGAATAGCGATACAAGGATATCCAGGCAGCTTTCATGATGAAGTATGTCAACAATATTTTGGCGATGCTGAAAGTATTCCAGCAGGCTCATTTGACATTCTAGCTAAGATGTTAGCTGATGGTGAAGTAGATGGTGCTGTAATGGCTATAGAAAACTCGATAGCAGGAACTATTCTACAGAACTATAGAATATTGCGAGAATATGGCTTCTGGATTGTTGGTGAAAGATATCTTAGGATAAAACATAATTTACTAGCATATCCAGGAACAAAAATAGAAGATATTAAAGAAGTTCATTCTCACCCGATGGCACTGAATCAATGTCTTAAATTCCTTAGAAATTACCCTGAAATAAAACTGGTAGAAACGGAGGACACTGCACTAAGTGCGCTTAAGGTAATGGAGAATAAAAGTGTGGACATAGCAAGTATCTCAAGTATAAAAGCTGCTGAATTATATGGGTTGGATGTGTTGGACAGTGAAATTGAAACAAGTAAATCAAATTATACGCGTTTTTTCATAATAGAAAGAGAAAACAATAGGAAAAAAGATCAGTCAAATAAAGCTTCCATATATATAAGAATTCCTGATGTAAAAGGTCAACTTCTGAAAGTGCTGCAAGTAATCCACAATCATGATTTGAACATGAGCAAACTACAGTCATTTCCAGTGTTGGGTCAGATAAGAGAGTATTTCTTTCATCTTGATATTGAGTTTGATGAGATCGGGCAGTACGAAAACCTTAAAGGAGACTTGATGCAATTCACACAAGAATATACAGAATTAGGAATTTATGAGAAAGATGATATCAGGAAAATGTTGGTGCAATAGTTCATTATGATAAAAGTGCGCAAACATATGGTTCAATCATATATCTCGGCATACAATAACTTTAATATTGATGGCATGGAAGAAAATTTGGATGCTCATATTTTATTTGAAAATTATACAAATGGACATTTAACTCACGTGGCTAATGGGATGAAGGAGTTTAGATCAATGGCAGTAGCTGGCTCAGAATTTTTTATTTCTCGTTTACAAACAGTAATGTGTTGGGAAATATCTGAAAATAATATTGTGGTAGATATTAAATGTAGAGGGATAGCTAAAGTCAATTTGCAAAATAGAATTAATGCTGGAGAAAAAATAGAAATGGATGGGAAGTCAGCATTTACATTCCATCAGAATAAAATTATCAAAATAGTAGACAAAAGTTAAATCGATTACATGAAAATAAAACAATCAAAACGATTAGAAACTGTATCGACATACTATTTCGCAAAGAAGTTGGCTCAAATAGCCGCTCTCAATGCAAAAAATGAAGAGCAAATAATTAATCTTGGAATTGGAAGTCCTGACTTATTGCCACCAAAAGAGGTGATAGACATTCTTAAGACCAATGCCGACGAGTTTGATGCAAATAAATATCAATCTTATAAAGGTCAGCCAGTATTAAGGTCTGCTTTTTCGGAGTGGTACAAAAGACACTTTGATGTATCGATCAATCCTGATTCGGAGGTATTGCCACTCATGGGATCGAAAGAAGGAATCATGCACATACACATGAGTCTTCTCAATGATGGAGATGAAGTGCTGGTGCCAAATCCTGGATACCCGGCATACAGCATGACCGCTGCATTGGCTGGTGCGAATACAGTCTTTTATGATCTGAAAGCTGAGAACAATTGGCTCCCTGATCTTGTAGAACTAGAATCACAAGATCTCTCGAAAGTAAAACTCATGTGGATCAACTACCCTCATATGCCTACCGGTGCGAGTGCAGACCTAGTTTTTTATGGAAAACTAGTAGCCTTCGCTAAGAAACATGAAATTATTATTTGCCATGATAATCCATATGCATTCATACTCAATGATAATCCAATTAGTATAATGCAAATAGAGGGTGCTCAAGATTGGTGTGTAGAACTAATTAGTCTTAGTAAATGCTATAATATGGCAGGATGGAGAGTGGGTGCATTGGTTGGTCATCAAAACATGATTAATACTGTCATGAAGTTCAAATCGAATATGGATAGTGGGATGTATAAGCCGCTTCAATTAGCTGCTGCAAAAGCGCTATCAATGGGGCAAGAATGGATGGATTCACTCAATAGGGTATATGCTTCACGCAAAAGGATTGCTCAAGAAATAATGGAAGAAATTGGTGCTGAATATGAAGAGGACAAAGTAGGAATGTTCGTTTGGGCAAAGATCAAAAACTCAAGGTTAACTTCAGCCGATTTTTGTGACCACATCTTATATAATGCAAAGGTGTTTATCAGTCCAGGGCATATTTTTGGATCTAATGGCGAAGGGTATGTTAGAATTTCACTATGTAGTGACGAGAATACTTTGCGAACAGCATTAGATAGAATTAGGGAAAATGTTACTGGGGGGCAACCCACTATTAATAATGAAAACCTCCAAGATCTCAGGAAATTTGAATCACAGAATTTGGAAAGCAAGGATACTTTCAGAAAAAGTCAAAATCAATAGGAATGAGAATAGGAGTTGTAGGATTAGGGCTAATCGGAGGATCGATTGCAAAAGATCTCAAAGCACAAATCAATGTAGATGTCACAGGGGTTGATAATAACGCAGATCATTGTAAAGCTGCCCTTGAACTTGGATTGGTACATAGGATTTCCAGTATAGGCGAAGTTGCATTGGATTTAGATGTTATTATATTAGCAACTCCAGTAGATATTATCGAATCATTGTTACCGCAGATTTTGAATGTGGTAAGAGAGGATGCTATAGTGATCGATGTAGGATCTACTAAAAGTGATATTTGTAGTGCGGTTGAGGGACATGCAAATAGATCGCAGTATGTAGCGGCTCATCCATTGGCAGGAACTGAATTTTCGGGACCAGAGGCAGCTTTCAAAGGATTGTTTAATAATGCTAAAAACATAATTTGTGAAAAGGAAAAGTCGAGTTCAGCTGCATTGAATATTGCACTACAAATATTCGAAAGTATTGGTATGACTACAAATTTCATGTCACCAATAGAGCATGATCGACATTTAGCATATGTATCTCACTTGTCACATGTCACTTCGTTTTCACTGGGTTTGACTGTTCTTGATATAGAGAAAGATGAAAAACAGATATTCAATCTTGCGAGTACAGGATTCAAGTCTACTTCTAGGTTGGCAAAAAGTAACCCAAATACGTGGGCAGCTATATTTGGAAAGAATAGAAAGTATATTGGAGAAGCGTTGGACAGTTACATAAAAACGCTTTCAAAGTTCAAGACAGCAATTGAATTAGAAGATCACGAAAGCATGGTCAAACTAATGTCTGATGCTAATGATATAAAACGAGTATTGAATCAATAAGGAAGAGAATTACAATAAATTGAATAAAGAGATTATGAAGAATACATTTTTACCAAAAGAAAATAGACCATTACTGATAGCTGGACCTTGTTCGGTCGAGTCAGAAGAACAATTATTAACAACTGCAAAAAGATTACAAGCAACTGGAAAAGTGGATATGATTCGTGGGGGTATATGGAAGCCTAGAACTAGACCAAATGCATTCGAAGGTGTTGGCGCAATTGGGCTGCCATGGATGAAAAGAGTGAAAGAAGAAACTGGTCTTCCGGTCACAACAGAAGTAGCTAAAGCTAGTCATGTTGAATTGTGTCTTGAATTTGATATTGATGTACTTTGGATAGGAGCTCGGACTACAGTAAATCCATTTGCAGTACAAGAAATAGCGGATGCACTCAAGGGTGTGGATATTCCAATCATGGTAAAAAACCCAATCAATCCAGATCTTGGTCTTTGGTTAGGAGCGGTAGAAAGATTGCAAAAAGCTGGTTTGAAAAAGATAGCGGCCATTCACAGAGGCTTTTCATTCTCTGGAGAAAAATTTTATAGAAATAGACCTCAATGGCAGTATGCGATCGACTTTAAGCAAGAAATGCCTGATGTGCCAATGATCAACGATCCATCACACATTTGTGGAAGAAGAGATATCCTTCAGAAAGTATCTCAAAAAGCTATGGATCTCAATATGGACGGACTTATGATAGAATCGCATATCGATCCTGATAAGGCATGGTCGGATGCAAAACAACAAATCACTCCGGAAGTTTATGGACAAATGATGAAAGATCTTGTTTTGAGAGAATATGATCCAACAAATAATCCACAAAGGTCAGAACTAGAAAAACTAAGAAAGCAAATCAACCTTATCGATGATGAATTGATCAGTATCTTGTCTTCTAGAATGGCTGTTGCAAGAGATATTGGAACATATAAAAAAGAGAATAATATTACAATTCTTCAATCCGCTCAATGGCAAAAAATCCTTAATAAATATAAGGAAAGAGCAAAAGCACATGACTTGAGTGATGATTTCATTACACGGTTTATCAAGGCAGTACATGACGAGAGTATAGATCAACAAGAGAAAATATTTGGGGAGTAGACGAGAATGCTTTTGCTGAAAAGCTCACTGATGGATAGCATACAATGATTTTGGTTTTTGTTGTCTTTGTGAAAGCATGGTAAAATGTAATGTTTCAGATCCCTATTTCCGAATGGGGATCTGAATTTAATTTTCTCAAAATCCGATCCAATCCAAGATTCCCAATACTCCCTATAGCAGTGTGCGAAACCTCTTTACTAGGTTTAAAATTTCCATATTGGATATCTTTGGCCACAGCTAAATATGCATCTCTAAATGGCATACCTTCTAAGACTTTTTGATTCACTTCTTCTACACTAAATAGGTAATCATACTTCGGGTCATCAAGTATGGATTTATTGACCTCTATTTGCGGGATAATGTAGTTTAATATGGATAGCACATCTTGTATCATAGCAATAGCTGGGAAAATGATCTCCTTGAGTGATTGAACATCTCTATTGTAGCCAGACGGAAGATTACTAATGATCATTGTTATTTGATTGGGGACGGTGATCAGCTGGTTGCATTTGGCTCTGATTAGCTCAAATACATCAGGATTCTTTTTATGAGGCATGATAGATGATCCAGTGGTTACATTATCTGGCAATGAGATAAACTTATAATTCTCATTGCAAAACATACATACATCTGTAGCAAACCGATTAATACTGATGGCAATGGAAGCAACAATTTGGCCAATCCATAATTCTGACTTTCCTCTTGTCGTCTGAGCATAGATGGAATTGACATGCAAAGAATTGAACGCTAGAAGTGTTGTAGTTAATTGCCGATCTAGTGGAAAAGAATTCCCATATCCCGCCGAAGAGCCTAGCGGATTTTGATCTATGATATCCATATTTGATAATAGCAAATTCGCATCATCAACCAATGCTTCAGCAAATGAAGAAAACCATAGCCCGAAACTAGAAACCATACCGACCTGCATGTGCGTATAGCCTGGCATCAGGATACTTTTGTATTCTTTTGCCATAGCTATAAAGGTCTCTATATTTTCCTTGAGTAGGTTGTGTATTATGTCCAACTCGGCCCGATAGTAAAGCTTGAGAGCCACTAAGACTTGATCATTTCTAGATCTGCCCATGTGCACTTTTTTGCCAGTATCACCTAACTTTTTGATCAAGTCATTTTCTATTTGAGAATGAATGTCCTCGACATCTTCACTAATCAAATAATTACCATTCAGAGCTATCTCTTCTAGTTCTTTTAACGCAATGACCAAAGCCTCACCCTCTTCCTCCGTCAAAAGCCCGACTTTCTGTAGCATTTGCACATGAGCAATAGAAGCAATGATATCGTACTTTGCAAGCTGCAAATCAAATGTCTTATCGAGCCCAATAGTGAAATTTTCTATCCGCTGATCTAGTATTATATCTTTTTGCCAAATTTTCATAACTTCTCTTTAGGTTTGTTTATTAATAGGAGTGGATGAGGATGTTATATCACTACATTTTTTAATAGATTAATGTAAATTTCTATCCCTTCTTCGATTTCTGAGATCAGAATATACTCTTCTGCTTGGTGAGACCGATTAGAATCTCCTGGACCTATCTTTATGCTATTGCATGATAGATTTGATTGGTCAGAAAGAGTCACTGATCCAAATGTCTCTATACCTAATTTCTTCCCTGCCTCCACTATCCAATTGTCCTCAGCAATTCCAGACGAAGAATTATTAAATGATCTTGCAGTCAATGTCGATATGCATTGATCTTGTAGGATTTCAAAAACTTCTTGTAGTTTATAATGTTCATTGACTCTTACATCTACTACGAATTGACATTCATCGGGTATGATATTATGCTGGTAGCCAGCGTTGATCTGAGTAACAGATTTGACGACAGGTCCTAATATTTCAGATGTCTCAGCAAATTGATACTTGGTGATTTTTTGAATGTCACGTAGTGCTATATCTATGGCATTATGATTATTGGGTCTTGCAGCATGACCAGATTTACCTTTTGCCAATCCGTCTAAAACTAACAGCCCTTTTTCTGCGATGGCCATTTTCATCTCAGTAGGCTCTCCTACAATTGCTAATTCGATAGGGAAATCAATTTCTTGAAGCACTTTTTTGATGCCATTCGGCCCAAAGTTTTCCTCTTCGGCAGACATGATTAATACTAAGTTGTAATCCATTTCATTTTTATAAAAATGAAGAAAGGTAGCCAACAATGACACAAGTGATCCACCAGCATCATTGCTGCCTAAACCTACTATTTTTTCGCCTGTGATCATGGCTCCAAAAGGATCAGAAACCCAAGAGGCATTTGGCTTCACAGTATCATGATGAGAATTGAGGAGGATTGTCTTCTTTTCCGTTTCAAAATACTTATTCTTAATAATGATGTTATTTTTTATGGTGCCAAAAGGGATTCCTTTTCCTTTCAAATAGTTGGTTATTATCTCTGCTGTACCATCCTCTTCTCCTGATAGAGAAGGGGTTTTAATCAATTTTATTAGAAGATCTATTGCTTCATTTTTTAATTGTTCCATATTATATGATTTTAGTCGAGTTGCGTAAATCCAAAAGATTGGAAATACCACAAATGGCGACTGATTCTACTCCGTTTAGTTTCGCAGTTATAGCATTGTGTACTTTAGGTATGACTCCTCCTTCTAATATTTTTTGCTTGATGAGTTTATGAAAATTACTACATTCTATTTCATGTATAATAGCTTCAGAGACTAGATCAGATAAGATACCATTGTACTCAAAACAGAATTGTAAATTTATCTCTGCAAAACCGACCATAGCCACCGCAATAGACGAAGCGATTGTGTCTGCATTGGTGTTGAGTAATTGTCCATTTTTATCAGCTGTGAGAGCACAAAATACAGGTACATATCCCAAATCTAATAGACTTTTCAATTTCTTAGATTCCACTGATTCGATGTCTCCTGCATATCCAAAATCAATGGGATCTGTTGGCCTTTTACTAGCTTTGATAAGGCCACCATCAGCGCCAGATAGTCCGATAGCATCTACACCGATGGATTGCAATAAGACAACTATTTTTTTATTAATATTTCCAGCATATTGGCCGATACATACATCTAGCGTAGCTTTATCTGTTATCCTTCTTCCATTTAGCATTTTCGGTACTATTCCTAATTTGGTCAACATATTAGTAGCGGATCTACCACCTCCATGGACTAAGATTTTCATCCCTTCTATTTTTGAAAATTGATCCAAAAATTCATTCAATAGTTCTCCTGCATTAATGATCTTACCACCTATTTTGACTACCGTTATCTTATCCATTTTCGAGTATAGTTTTGATGATATACTTAGCAGCATGCAGTCTATTTTTTGCTTGGTTGTGCATGAGGCTATCCGGGCTGTCAATGACTTCATCTGTTGCTACTACATTTCTTCTGACTGGCATACAATGCATGAAGTGTCCATTGTTTGCCTTTTGTAATTTAGCTTTGTTCATCATCCACTTCTCATCCTGATTGAGCACTTTTCCATAGTTTGATGTAGCAGACCAATTTTTTACATAGATGAAATCTGCATTCTCTATTGCTTTCTCTTGATCTGGCTCTAGTATGTGCCCTTCCATAAAGTCTGCCTCTAATTGATATCCCTCGGGATGGGTGACTACAACTTTGTAATTGCATAACTGAGCCCACTCCAAAAATGAATTTGCCACAGCATGAGGCAATGCTTTGGGGTGGGGAGCCCAAGAGAGAACTACTTTTGGTTTTGTACTGCCCGAATGCTCTTTTATGGTCATCATATCTGCCAATGACTGCAGTGGATGACGGATCGATGATTCTAAATTGATGATAGGAACAGTACAGTATTTGTGTAGGGCATTGATCAGATGATCAGAATAGTCGAGTGCCTTATCCTCAAGTTTTGCAAATGCTCGTACTCCAATAATATCCGCATACATACTGAGCACAGCTGCGGCATCTTTTATATGCTCAGCTGTATCAAAATTCATTATAGTGCCTTCCTCTGTCTCTATATTCCATGATGATGACATGTCCAGAGAGAGTACGTTCATACCTAATTGTTCCGCGGCTATCTGAGTACTTATTCGTGTTCTGAGACTTGCGTTGAAAAATAGTAAGACCATCGTTTTTCCTCTTCCAATCTCACTGTTATTTGATCCCTGAGATTTGAGTTCTATAGCATCTTTGACAAGTGAATTTACATCAGTCAAGTATCTGGGATTTATGAAATTGTTCATTCTTTTAATTTTGGAGATCTGAATATGAAGTAACTAATGCTTGGTGGTGCTTTATAATTCCTGCCCTCAGTTTATCAATAAAACAATCAACATCATCTTTAGAAATATTCAACGGAGGTAATATTCTAAGCAAGTTGGGGTCTTTTGCAGAGCCCGTGAATAGCTTGTTTTCATACACTAGGCTAGCACG
>CAXBGT010000138.1:0-15490 GCA_963975265.1 uncultured Saprospirales bacterium | reverse complement strand
AAGCATCGGAGAATTTAAGTATTAAATTGCTACAAATTAATTTTCGATCAGATATATCTTTTTGATGAGATCGGGGTCTCTCCCACTCCTTTTCCATGCCATGCTCATTTCAACCACCTTGCTATAATTTGATAATCCACCAGCCACTCCATGCGATTTTAGATAGGTATCATAAACAGCATCTCGTACTTTGGGCATGATATCGGGATATTTGTCCATTTCATCCATTACAGCGATCAAATCGGTTCTTACATTTGGACTAATATGCCTCATTAGTTTTCTATAAAGAGTAGGCGAACCTTTTCTTAGGTTGTTGGCCATGTATCTCCATATACTCATGGAGGCAGAATATTGTACGAATGAATCATCAGAAGCCATACAAGCTACAAATCCTGTAAAATTACATGTGCCTTCATCTGCCAGTCCATATCCATGACTCATCTCATGTGCCATTGTAAATGGATATTGAATAGGGTGCAAGCCTGCATCAATATGCCCCTCAAACACAAATGGAATATATACACCCGCAGTAGATATTCTCAATAAGGTTCCCTTCGGATATAATTTCCGAACTCTAACTCTACCCGCTGTGGGTAGATCCCAATTAGAAAGTATTTCCTCCAAATTTTGACGTATCTCCACTTCTAGTTCATCTGTTAACTGGTCAAATGAAAGTGGTAAAGTATCATTGCTTATTTCTGTTCTTAATAATTCTAACTTATCAAGAAAAAAAATAGCTTCATTAAATAACTCTGTAGTATCAGCTGTGACTTCTGGTAAATCAAGTTGCTCACTTAGATTTTGTTGTTGGTAGTTGAATCCCCATAAAAAGTAGAAGAAAAAAATTACTGCCCCAGCCAATGAAATAATAGGAAATATCACGCTCCAGATCTTAGCAATCGCTCCTTCGGCTGATCTAAACCCTTTGAATTTCAAAAACTGGTAAATGATCTGGACTACAACAAAAAATAGAATATATACCATAGGAAATGGTATCCAACCCAAGGTGAAATCATATACCGTTCTTATGATTTGAAAGATTCCATTATAATAGAATACTTCATAGAAAGAAGGGAATAATCCGAATAACCAATTTATCACAAGTGCAATAAGGCCTAAGATGATCCATATGTATTTTTTGATATTCAAGGAATAGATTTCAATTTGATGAGCACGTTACCTATAACTTAATCAATGTCTGATTTATTATTAAGATGCAAACATCTAAAAAATTGATGGGAGATTCTACTATATGAACTATTTGATAGAAATAAAAACTACTATTATGGTCAAATTCCTTTATCTATTATACAGTTTTCTTTTATAATAATCATTGCTCCTTGTAATATAGAGACAGCGGGCACAGAATTTTCTTCTTGAATGTAACAATGGTCAAGCGTAACTTCACCATTTGCTCCTATACAACATATATCAGAACCAGGCAACAATGAAGTATTAGATCTAAAATCAACATCCTGTAACAAAATCTTCCCTTCGGACAAGATCCCAGCCCCTTGTTGTTTTGAAGCTGAAGCACCATCTGCATTAGCAAATTTCATTTCAAATCCAACTAGGTTCGCATCTGTTACTGTCGATGCAACTTTAATTAAGTTGTGACTTTGGTTACTATTGCTGTTTTGGCTACCTATGTCACCAGATAGTATCGTTTTAAGTTGCAACGGATCTCTATGAGAAAGAAGTCCACCACAATGAGGAAATCCACCTAAGATTGTAATGTCAGCATTTATTAAAAATGATAATTCTTCATTATCATTCGTTGTTGGATAATATGTACCTTCTGTAACTAAAATTGTGTCACCGCTAACAGCTGCAGCCAGAGCATCTGTCAATTCATTATAAGCATCCGCCCAATTACTGCCATTGCTATTTCCGATTGCAGACTTTCTAACATGTATATAGGGAGAAACAGGTTCGATCACAGTTACCACTGAATTAATCGAAGGGTTATTCATAGTACTGACAGCACCTGATAGCCATTTCACTTTGATGTTATTTACCCCTGTAGCCGTACCTAAACCAAAATGAGCGAATAATTCGTTGCATCCTCCCAAATCAGATCCAGCTCTCATTTCAAAATACTGGGTTACGCCATCATTGGTGTTGATCTCAATCTTGGAACCAATCCCATTTGGTGCGCTTAAACTTGATTCTAGAGCAATCCTTAGATAATTATTGCTATTTACATCATCATTTCTGAATAACCTGACTTCATCATCATAGTTAATCATAAGTAAATCTAAATCTCCATCTTTATCATAATCAGCATGGACAATCGTCCTAGTTCTGGCATCATCATCAAGACCTAACGTAGGCGCAATATCGGTAAAAGTACCATCGGTATTGTTTTTGAAAAACTGACTCTCTTGATCAGGATATTCACCTACTAAATGTAAAGCTCCAATTGCAACAGAAACATCTTGCCATCCATCATTATCATAATCCAGAAAACTACATCCCCAAGAAAAATAACCATCTGTCTGAATATCAAAACCTGCCGTATCATTTTCTGTAAAAACACCATTTTCATTGATGAAATATTTCAAATATCCAACATTACTATAAAGAATATCAAAATCACCATCCCTATCAGGATCTCCAATAGCAAGTCCCATGCCATGAGCACAATCATCCCCAATGAGTGTAGGAGAAGACTCTGGAAGCGTCCAATCATTGACAGGGTGCGTACCACCTTCATTTTCAAATATTAATGTTCCATATAATGTGCCAGGTCCGAGAGGGCAATCATTGATTACAATCAGATCTTGGTCATTATCTCCATCGATATCTGACCATCCTCCTATAAATCCTGGATTAACTAAATATGTAGTATCCAATAACGTTTGAGATACATCCGCAAACGTTTCATCACCATTATTTATAAAGAAATAATCTTTAGTAGATCCTATTCCAGTCGACATAATCCCCATATGATGTGCAATATATAAATCTAAAAAACCATCATTATTGTAATCTCCAAATGTTGCAGATGTTGACCGATTAGGTCCCATTATGTCAAGGCCAGCTGTTATTGTAATATCAGTAAATGAATTATCACCATTATTTTTATACAGTATATTGTTATCACTATTTGCTAAATAGAGATCTATATGGCCGTCATTATTAATATCGCCGGCCACAACACCTGAACCATCATTCGCGATATCTTCAACTCCCAATGATAGAGCTACATCAGAAAAAGTACCATTACCAAGATTTCTAAATAATTTGTTTGCACCTACTCGGTTCGTAATATATAGATCTTGCCATCCGTCATTATCATAATCAAACCAAGCTGCACCTGTTCCGACGCCCATGTCATAACTATCCACCTGACCTTGATGAACAAATCCGACTCCTGAACTTATGGACACATCAGTGTAACCTTGAGACAAAATAAATGATGAAAATAGACATAGCATTGCTGCAGAAAGTAGTAGACGAAAGGGCATTTGTTTCAAGTTGGATTGACTAATATTTTATTAAACATAGATAAATTAAATGGGAATATCAAACATCTTATCAAATCAAAACCTTCACTTCATTCACGGTTATTATTATTATCTTCTTTTTCTTTTTTCAGAAAGCGCAATGCTACTGCGTTAAATGCACTTTGTCATATCCCAAAGCACTTTTATAGCATTAATTTTATCTTGTTTAGGTACGAAGATATGATCATGATAATAACCTGCAATCACGTTACAACTTATGCCATTATTTCCTAATGCTGCAGAGAATGCGGCTGTCAAACCTACAGCATCCAAAGATGAATGAATGTTCAGAGTAATCCACGCAGCCACATAATCGTATGATATATTTAGGCGATCAGCGTCATATTTCGATAACACGATCGTGACTCCTTCAATCTCTTTAATTTCACAGATGGTAACACTACGGGGTATCTCATCGAGATTGGCAACTGTTGCAAATACATAATCACCTTCATTAAGAACAGGCTCCATGTTAGCAATTAATTTTTCAAGATCAGTTTCTCCAGCCATAAAATAACTTAAATATAATCATGAGTTTGAATACTAATTCACCCCAACTTCTCCACCCACTTTTCCCATTCTTCCATCTTCTGTCCTAACTCATTCTGCATTTTTTGATATCGATCATTCTCATCATTAAATGAAGGATCTTTGTAGAATGAAGGATCAGCCATCTTATCTTCAACAATTTTACTATCCGCTTCTAGCTTCTCCATATCTCTTTCAAGATATTGGACTTTCCGTTTGATTGACTTTTCCTCGTCTCTTGATAACTTAGGTACTGTTGCTTTCACCTCTTGCTTTGGTTTAGGTGTTTCATCGACCTTTTTGTTCTCTGACTTCTGCATTTCTACTTGACGCATATCGTCTAGTTTCCTCTTCTTCAGATAATACTCGATATCCCCGAGATATTCATTTAACTTCTTGTCTTTGAACTCTATCACCTTGTCCGTCAATCCTTCCAAAAAATCTCTATCGTGAGAAACTACTATCAATGTACCTGTATACTCTTTAAGCGCATTCTTAAGAATCTCTTTACTCTGGATATCCAAGTGGTTCGTCGGCTCATCTAGTAGCAACACATTACATGGGTGCATTACTAGACTAGCCATGGCTAACCTTGCTCTTTCTCCTCCTGACAGTACAGATATCTTCTTTTCTACATCTTCACCACTAAACATAAAACTACCAAGTATAGATCTTGCTCTCGATCGCATTTCTTTCGGAGCTTTTTCTTCCATGACTTGTAACACAGTCATTTTACTATCGATTAACTCTGATTGATTCTGTGCATAATATGAGATTTGAAGATTATGTCCTGGTATTACTTTACCTGATGAAGCTTTAATATTACCGATTAGAATTTTAGCTAGTGTTGTCTTTCCTTGACCATTTTGACCTACGAAAGCTACCCTATCACCACGTTCTATATTGATAGATACATCCTCTAGTACTTTTTTGGGTCCATAAGATTTGGAGATATGCTTACCCACCATGATTTCTCTTCCACCTCTTGGCACTTCAGCAAATCTGATAGACATATTATCAGTCGCTTCATCTACTATCTCTATTCGCTCTACCTTGTCAAGTTGCTTTTTCATCGACTGTGCCATCTTTGTTTTAGTAGCTTTCGCCATAAACCTGTTGATGGTTTTCTCCTTTTGTGCCAATGACTTTTGTTGATTTTCGAAAGCATTAACTTGGATTTCTCTCATCGCCGCTTTCTCAACTATATACTTCTTGTAGGTTCCTTTGAATTCATTCATTCGGCCAAGTTCTATCTCTAGAATTCGGTTGGTTACATTATTTAGAAATGTAGTATCGTGAGAAATCAGGATCACAATCCCAGAATAGTTAATCAAATAATTTTCCAACCAGATGATAGATTCTATGTCCAGGTGATTGGTAGGTTCATCCAGAAGTAGTAGATCTGGCTGCCTCAGAAGCAATTTGGTAAGCTCTATTCTCATCTTCCACCCTCCACTCAGTTCATTCACTTTCTTAGTAAACTCAAAATCTTGAAAACCAAGACCTTTCAACACTTTCACTGCATTTGCTTCCAAAGTAGTAAGATCAAAGTGCTCCATTTGAGCTGAGATATCAGAAATACGTTCGATTAGTTGACCATACTCTTTACTCTCATAATCTTCACGAGTAGCAATTTCATCATTAATCTTATCTAGCTCGTCATTGAGTTCATTCGCCTCTTCGAAGCAGCTCATCGTTTCCTGAATGACTGTCATTTCTTCATCCAACTCGAATTCCTGTTTTAGGTACCCAATCGTCGTATAAGAAGGCAATTCCACCTTTCCCGTATCAGGCCGAATGATATCCGCTATGATTTTCAGCAAAGTTGACTTTCCCGCTCCGTTCCGACCGATCAGCCCTATTCTTTCTTTCTTTCCAATCATAAAGCTGATGTTGTCCATCAAAATACGATCTGCAAACTGTAGTGATATATCTCTTACGTAATACATATATTATTGAGTAACCCATAGACCGAGTCTAGGAATATTTTAAAATTAGGAAGTAGATATGCGATTGCACTCTACCATTTAAAATGAAATTAATTAGATTGGGAAGTCTACTCTTTAGTGAGTAAGCCTTTTATATCCGCCGGTGAATACTCCACAGATTTGAGCACCTTTTTATCAGCTGTTCTATAAACCAGAAACTCTCCATCTTTAGGCTCGATAAATGATTCTGTACCTTTAGTTTCAAGATAATGCTTCTGTGTTGCTTCTGCTTCAGTAATAGTCTTACAGGTTTTACTCATATTAGACCTTTGCACTTCATCAAATAATATTTTGAATTTATCAGCCATACCAAATTCTAGGATAGCACCACTCAATACATACTGAATATCACAAAGTGCATCTGCCACTTCTACCAAGTCATTTGTAGCAATTGCTTCTTTCAGTTCATTAAGTTCTTCTTGGAGTAATGATACTCTAAGCTCACATCTTTTTTCATCAGGAATCACTGGAGAGTCTAAAATAGGAAGACTGAATGTATCGTGGAATTTTGCTACATCATTCAATCCATTTGGCTCATTATATTTCATCTTATTCTTTTTATATTCTATTGTAAATGATTAGAACAAGAAGCATTTATACTAAGTTTCAAACGCTACACACATAAGATAACCGAAGCCACTTTTTCTAATCGGGTGCAAAGGTACGCAATAGATGTAATAAAACTTAATGTATAATGAGCTGAAATGTTATACATGACTTGATTAAGGGCGAACTATAAAAAACAACAGCGAAAATCATTCTAGAATGCACCTACAAAACCGAACACAAAATTGATTCTCTATGGATAAAGTGTTTCTAATCTTGTTGATTTATCTTTCTAAAAAGAATTCTCGACACCTAGTTATAGCATAGCGCCTAGAATAAGGGGTATCTATAAAATTTTGACTTCGCAAATCATTTTAATCTTCAGAAATAAGCAATTGGGCTATTTGTTCAGCTTGGGATTGCACGAGCTGCTTCAATTCATTGATTTGCGCTTGTTACTCTTTTATAGCATTCACAAGTAGGAAGTCCATTGCTCCATAATCTACAGCTTTGTACTCTTCTTTGCTTCCTGTTTTATCTATGTAATGTCAATCTACTATCATATAAGGTGCTACTTCTACTAATTCTTGAGCGATTGTCCCAATTGCCCGTTCTTCAGGCATTTCCGCTTCTCCAGTATAGGTAAACCATACAGGATCAATAGAAAGAATAGTTTCGAGGCCATTGATAAAAGGAGTAGCATCTTTTTTAATCTACTATCGGACGCGACAGTCCAAGATGAGGAGGATGGTTTTGCTGCTGAGTTAGCCTGAAGATGAAGATCATAATCTGGAACAATGAGTCCGATGCCTAGATTACCATTTTTCAGAAGTGTAAGCGCATTGTTTCGATTGGTTTCAGAAGAACCATTTCCAATAGAAAGTAAGATGTCATCGCCATCCCAAATATACGGATAGTTAACATCTACTATTGTATCATTGAATCTGCCAAATGCCAGCTCTCTTGTTGAATTAACAATGTTTCCTTCTCCAAAGCATGCAGACGAAGATCCATTTGCAATATTATTAAAACCAAATACCGTAGCCCCAGAGCATGTCGCAACATTTGAACTGCCCCAAACAGTTGCTGTATTACCCGATCCAGTGATGGAGTTATTAAAACCCCATACTGATGAATTCTCCCCATTATTAACATTATTTTTTCCAAATGTCGTATTATTTTCGGCAGCGCTTTCATTGTTATCACCCCATATGGTAGAATTTTCGCCAGAACATTCATTGTTTTGTCCCCATAGTGTAGAATAATCAACATTTGAGATATTATCTTCTCCCCATATAGTTGTATACTCTCCACTTGTCTCATTTCCTCCACCAAAAACTGTAGAGTATCGTCCACTACAATTATTTCCTATCCCCCGAGTTGAAGCGTTAGTATTAGTAGCAGTATTGGAAGAGCCCCAAACCATGGCGTTCGCATAAGAGGAAGTGTTATATCTTCCAAATGATGTTGCCCATGATCCACTAACAATATTATTTTGTCCACCTTCCAATCTCCAGAACTTCCTTTTATTTTAAAAATAACAACTTCATTACCGTTAGAAATCGACAACTGCCCCAATGTCTCATCATATCCTAAATCTTGATAAGCATCCTCAATATTATCATCGACTACAGACTCAAAATCGACCCAAGTGGCATGTCCTAACTCATCTGACTGAAGTAAGTATCCGTGAGCCTGGTTACCATCTTCAATTTTTAGAACATGCCCAGTTTCGTAAGTTATCTGTATATCATCTAAAAAAATAGGTGATAATTCAGAGTCATTAATTGCTTCAACAGTAAAGCCGAGTTCGTCATTGCCAACTGTAGCTACGTATGAAGTCGTGTACACTTTCCAAGTAGTTTTGGGGATAACAATTTGTGTTTCATTTAAATTAAAAGTTACAATTAAATCTCCATGTGTGTGATCATTTTTAATGGCAAATTGTACATGAATAATTTCCCCTTGCTCAACATTAATAGGAATTTCAAGTTGTGCAACCTCACCCGTTAAAATATTGAATGGAACCTTAGCGCTAAAAGGGCCTTCAAAAGGATCTTGTGTACTCACTTTCCAATTAACATCTCCGCCTAGATATACAGGATTTATTACACCATAATTAAAATTATGTGAAGTACTTAATGTGTAAGTAATAGAAGCGACATGTTACTTGCCACTTGGAAAATCTGTGCATATTCCGATATTTTGGTCAAAGAGAGACATGGAAAACGCTATGCTTACGGCTAAGACAATTATGGACTACATCATTTTCAAAAGTTCAATTATTTAATAATGACAAAGCTATAAAGCAGGTCAAGGGTTTGCTTTTAGCAATTTCAAAATCAGAAGATATGAATGAGTATTTGGTATAAAATAGTAGGGATTCAGTAATTCCGACCGTGTGTTAAAATTAGTAGCATTCATCTTCTTGAAAAATGTCCATAGATTAGTTGTACTTGGTAATGCATTTGTATATACAATTGATTGATCGATCTTACACGCTTAAATAATTGTATTGGTGTATCAAGCAATTTATCTAAGTAATAAAGATATATTACTAATTGATATATGTGGGGTTGGTTGGTGGGTATTTGTCGGAGGGTTGGATGATTTAGCTGGGGGTTGTAGATTGGGATGTTGCGATTTGGGCTGTTTGGGCTATTTAGAACGTTGACGTCCACCCCTTTTCATAGGCTCTGGCGAAGAAAGGAACAGGTGAGCGTTCTTCCAGAAACGCTTTGTCAATGGCTCTGGCGAAGAAAGGAACAGGTGAGCGTTCTTCCAGAAACGCTTTGTCCCCCTCCAAAGGGGAATATCATGGTCTGGCTTGGACTTGATTTTGGGTGATGCTTTGTGTGGAATGTGGGGTATCTATTTCATTATTCTTATTACCTTTGCAGCGGTTTTTGAAAAATCAATCAATTAAAATAATAAACACATCAATATATGGCACTTCAATGTGGTATCGTAGGACTTCCAAATGTAGGTAAGTCTACCCTATTCAATGCGCTTACATCAGCAAAGGCATTAGCAGCAAACTATCCTTTCGCAACAAAGGATCCTAACTTAGGAATCATTACTGTTCCTGATGCAAGGTTAGATGCATTATCAGCAATTGTAAATCCTGAGAAAGTGCAACCTACTACAGTTGAAATACTTGACATTGCTGGATTGATCAAAGGTGCAAGTCAAGGTGAAGGATTGGGAAATCAATTCTTAGCGAATATTCGAGAAGTAGATGCGATCTTACATGTTGTGAGATGTTTCGTGGATGATAATATAATCCATGTAGATGGGAATGTAGATCCGATCAGAGATAAAGGTATTATTGATCTGGAGCTGATCTTGAAAGATCTAGAAACAATGGAAAAGCGGATCGATAAATTTAAGAAAGGTTCTAAAGGTGGTGATAAAGAAGAAGTAAGAAAACTTGAGTTTGCACAAGCATTACAAGCACACCTTGAAAGTGAAAAACCTGCAAGGAGTTTCGAAGTAGCGGACGGTTTCGAAGAAGTATATAGAGATCTCTACCTTCTTACAGCTAAACCTATACTCTATGTATGTAATGTCGATGAATCTAGTGTGATCACTGGCAATGAAATGACAGATAAATTCAAAGAATTGGTTGCGGATGAAGATGCAGAAGTGATCTTAATTTCGGCTGGAATTGAAGCTGACATTGCTGAGTTAGAGACTAAGGAAGAAAGAATGGAGTTCGTTGAAGAAATGGGCCTCACAGAACCTGGTGTAAATAGAGTTATTGCAGCTAGTTACAAACTGCTCAATCTTATTACATACTTCACTGCAGGTGTAAAAGAAGTGAGAGCATGGACGATTGTCGATGGTTGGAAAGCTCCACAAGCAGCGGGTGTGATTCATACTGATTTTGAAAAAGGATTTATTCGTGCTGAAGTAATTAAGTACCAAGATTATGTAGATCTAGGTTCAGAAGCTGCTGTAAAAGAGGCTGGTAAAATGGGTGTAGAGGGAAAAGAATACGTAGTTAGGGATGGAGACATCATGCATTTCAGGTTTAATGTCTAGAATTGTTTGGTTTGCAGAGTTGTGAAGTGCGTTTATTAGCTTTAAGAAGTAGCCTTCTACATACTAATAAACAAGTCTCGCAGACTCAAAATCTCTTAATCTCGTAGTCTATGAAATACAAATATTACATATTCAACAAACCATATAATGTGCTGAGTCAATTCACTAAAGAATCGCCTCACCATATTACTTTGCAAGACTTTTTGGAGGTTGAAAAAGATGTCTATCCTGTAGGTAGATTGGATAAAGACAGTGAAGGGTTGCTCTTACTTACAAATGATAATGAATTCAAAACCAAACTGCTAGATCCGACAAGTAATAGTTCTAAGTCTTATTGGGTGCAAGTAGAAGGATTTTTTGACGAAAAAGCAAGATTTCAACTAGAAAAAGGGGTAGACATTAAATTAAAATCAGGCATTTATAGAACAAAATCAAGTAAAGTTAGTATTATAGATAGTCCAAGGGTAGAAGAAAGAAATCCGCCTATACGCGAAAGAAAGAATATCCCTACATCTTGGATAGAAATAACAATAACTGAAGGAAAAAATAGGCAGATAAGGAAAATGTGTGCATCGGTTGGATTCCCTTGTTTACGATTAATAAGATGTAAAATAAAATCAAATAACTTTATTAATATTGGTATAGGAAAATACAGAGCACTCACTAAAATAGAACTAAGACAATTATTAGATTAATAAACATTGCAACCATAAAATAATAAACATGAAGAAAATAATCTACACTCTACTTTGCTTTGCTTTGTTTTCAACTATTGTTAGCGGACAGCTAGAGTTTGGTATTGGAGCGACCTATTTAAATAATTTAGGAGTTCAAGTACGAGCTGACATTCCATTAATCGATGGATTTGACGTAGAACCTAAGGTATCTTATTACTTTGTAGATAATGCAACTGTTCTCAGCTTTGATGCTGATGCAACTTACGACCTGATTAATTTTGGTGACAGCAATCCATTTTATTTATTAGTAGGACCGACACTATATAGAACCTCTACTAGTGGTTTCTCAGATTCAAATCTTGGTTTCAACTTAGGAGCTGGCCTAGGTATATCTAATTTAGTGTTCGAAATAAAATATACGACACTTTTTTGCGACAACTGCAATGGCCAAGTTGGAGGTAATGTAGCTTACATGTTTTAAAGTTACATATAAGACAATTTTATCATCAATATTTTCTTTCCTTTGTAGCAACGAACTTTTGCTCTACCAATGTGTTAAGAAAATGGATCGTAGATCTTTTAAAACAAATATTTTTTAATCTAATTTTAATTCAAATATGAAAAATTTATTCGCAGTATTATGCTTTGTTGCACTTGCAGTTTCAGCACAAGCTCAAATCAAAACTCCTGCACCTTCACCATCAGCCACTATCATGCAGACTGTTGGACTTACCGACGTGACAGTGGAGTATTCAAGACCTAGTGCAAAAGGAAGAACTATCTTCGGAGCTGATGCATTGGTACCAAATGGAAAAATATGGAGAACTGGAGCGAACTCAGTTACTCAAGTAACTTTCTCTAATGATGTAATGATCGAAGGAAAAGAATTAGCGGCTGGAAAATATGGTATATTAACTTTGCCAGGAGCTAGCAACTGGGCTGTTCATTTTTACACTTTTGAAAGCAGTAGTTTTAATTCTTACACAGAAGCGACTCCTGCATTGGCCGTGAGCGTAATGTCTAAGAAAAGTGCAGACAGCAAAGAATCATTTACTATTTCTATTGATGATTTGAAATCAGATGGAGCTACGATGAATTTAGCATGGGCTAACACAGTAGTACCTGTAAAAATCTCAACTCATTCTCATAAATCAGTAATGGAAAGCATCGAAAAAGTAATGGCTGGGCCATCTACCGGTGACTATTACAATGCAGCATCTTACTACTACGAAGCTGACAATGATTTGGATCAAGCATTAGTTTGGATGAATCTAGCAACAGCTGGACCAGACAAGAAATTCTGGCAAATGAAGAAAAAATCAGAGTTACTTGCTAAAATGGGTAAGAAAGAAGAAGCCTTAGCAGCAGCTAACACATCTTTAGAATTAGCTACGAAAGCTGGAAATAATGACTACATCAAAATGAACAATGATAACATCAAAATGTGGTCAAAGTAATTTGATTCTCACTTTGTTATAATGAAGCAATATCAAGAGGCCGCCGTTTGGGTGGTCTCTTTTTAGTTTATGAACTATGTGTATCTTGTGCAACACATCTACTGTTGCAGAAAACTCACAAATCTAGGTCAGATTCTCTTTGAGTACTCCAAACAATATAGCATCACATACATAAAAATTTAGTGTAAGTCTTCAATTCCTGTGGCTTCGATAAGAAGATTTTAGACGCTCTTTAAGATGTCAGCCATCTCGCCTTTATCTAGCACTAGTGTTACACCTTATCACTGAAACCTTGGAAAAGCCGATATCAATCCTCCACATCTATGTCAAAAAGGTGTTTCAACCCTTTGCGTACTACTTTTTTTCTTAATTCAAAAAACTCTTCTCTGTCATCTTTGTAAGATTTTGAGATATAGGACACAAAAAAGTAAGTATTATCTTTGCATTCAACATATCCTATATACCAGCCAATATTGTCTCCTCCCTTAATTAATAAATTGTCTTCCTTTGACAATCCGACTTTTCCATATAATTTATATGCTTCGGTTGATTTTTCTAGCATCAATTCTTGTACACTGTGAATATGTTCCTTCTTAAATGGTAGTTTATATTTTTGAAGTCTTCTAAGGAATTTAATCTGTTCTTTCATCTCAATACTCACTTTGCCTGCACCTCCATGCCAAAAATCTTGATTTTCTTGCCGAGTAGACATCATGTTGCCATACTTAGACTTCATTACATACTTCCTGAATAGTTTAAGCTCTATATCCTTAGAAAGTACATTAAAGAACCAATCTGTGCCATTCCTAAAGGCCTCCGCTAAATAGGTGTCTTGATTCCAAACAGGTACTTTACGATCGTCAAAATATCGTTCCTCTCCATCCCATTCTAATGATTGAGTTGAATCTTTGACAATACCTAAGTGATACAGCATAAGTGCATTAAATAGCTGAAAGGATGTGCCTGGCAAATTTCTTCCTCTTATGCTTTTCTTGTTATTTGTGTAATAATCATTTTCTTCTAAATCAAAAAACAGCATCCCTCCTTCAATCTCATTTTCATTCAAAATAAATTGAAGGCCAAGATCCTTCTTTTGGCAATAAGACTGATATGATATAAAAATTAATAACAAAGCAAATAATCGATTCATGTACGTTCATTTTTTAAAAAGAATCTAATTAAGCACAAATCGCCTTGATCACAAAATGATTATGCTTATTTAATTGATTAGTATTTTTTAAACGATAAAAAATTACCTTTGTGACAACTTCGGTACTTGATTCTTTCGAAGTGATTAGAAACGCAATGTTAAATCCTTAGTTTTCTTATCACATCAAAGATTAAGTTTAAAAGGGAATCCAGTGTAATTCTGGAACAGTCCCCGCTGCTGTAAGTTCCTATATAGTTTTCACAACATGTCCACTGAGGAATTTTTCTTTGGGAAGGAAGTGAAAATGGAATGAGTCAGAAGACCTGCCAAGGTTAAATAAACTAGATAGCTTTCGGAGGAAAGGCTGGCAGGTAGCTTTTAACCAAAAACACAGACTACGTCCGCAGTTTGTATTATTTGGAACCATACCTCCTATCTTTTTCTCTATACGCTATTTGATATTTATCGAATAATGAAGAGAATATTAGTTCTAACATACTGCCTATTACTGTCGACTCTAAGCACTGCTCAGATTGATACGGTAGTCGTATTAGAAGATATTAGTATCACAGAATCAACTATTCGAAACGCCAATTTTGATGGAACAGTGATCGCACTAGAAAAACAACAATTCGGTGGTTCTCTAGCACAGTTAATAGAACAAAATAGCAATACCTTTATTAAGAATTACGGCTCAGGTAGTTTATCTACATTCTCGATAAGGGGAGGTTCTGCGGGACAATCCCTTGTATTATGGAACGGCCTGCCGCTTCATAGCCCTATGCTGGGTTTACTGGACCTCTCGTTAATCCCTAGTGATGTAGGTGATAATATCACACTTACAAAAGGTGGAAGTTCGGCTATGTGGGGTTCTGGAGCAATAAGTGGCTTATTAAAAATTGATAGTCGTCCACAAAAAGAATATACAATATTAAATACCACAGCTGTAGGAAGCTTCAGCACATTGAATCAAAACCTAAAGATCAATCTAGCCAAGGGGAAATTTCACGCTACCAGCAAGTTCATTCATGAATCTTCTGAAAGAAACTTTGAGTATGAAGTTTCTCCATTGTTACCCAAAGTGCAACAAACAAACGCTAGATACGATCGGAATCATTTTATTCAAGATCTATACTTCGATGTTAACAAAAACAATCAATTTGAAGCTCACATCTGGGCTTACAAAGCTACAACACAAATACCTGCAACTACTGTTCAAAATAAAAGCACTGCCTATCAAGATGATTCTGCAATCAGGTCGATTCTGGCCTATAAGCATATCGGAAAATGGTCAATCCTAGAGAGTAAAATTGGCTATTTCAGGGATCACAACGATTTTTACAACCCATCTACTCTTCTGGAAGCACTGAATGTATTTGATTCCTGGTTTGGAGAAGCAAATGGACAATTGCAGAAAGGCAAGCATAAATTCTCAGTAGGTAGCACTTTCAGTTACACCCATGCTACTTCTGAAGGATATAAAGGATCAGCTGATGAGCAGAAAGTAGGAATATTTGCTACCCATCTCTACGAGAAAGAGAAATTTAAGTTGAAGTCATCTGTAAGACAAGAAATCATAGACGGAAATTTT
>CAXBGT010000137.1:0-15648 GCA_963975265.1 uncultured Saprospirales bacterium | reverse complement strand
CGGCAACGATAAGTTCAACAGATCCTATAAAGTATAAAAATAACTGAGAATAACCCCAAACTGCAAACTGATCGGACCAACCCGGCATTAAGAATATAGACATCGAACTATAGACGAACATCATAGACATGATGGCCACTGATATAAGTATAGTATGGTGAACGAATCCCTTTAGCATATATAAAATAACCAGTTTTACTTAAAATTGTTGATAGTATTAGGCATTGAAATGTCAGTCTTGGGTTACAATCACGAAAACAACGCCATATATAACTTCTGATCAGAGATAAAAAAGCCATCGTTTAACATCTCCCAGATCTCCACCTCTCTTTCTTTTGAATATTCTTTTTCTGAATTTAATGTTTGTAATCCCTTAGGCGGATTAGTTTTTAATTCGGCTAATACTGCCTTATCAGTAAAATCAACATCCAAATCATTAGGTGCATCTAAACCCATCAGGAACATTTTATTTTCATCACAAAAAATGGATACAATCTGTTTAGATGCATGGCGTTCGATGTACTTACAGTTTTTTAATATCTTAGTAAATACGACATCAGAAAATGCCTCGCATATCCCTTCCGCTCGTTTTGGGTCAGTATTTTTCAACTTAATCCAATCGTCTCCAGGTATTCCATTAACCACTAAGAAATCTACGAACTCTTTTTCCATGGATTGTAATTCATCCAGAGTAAGTGTACGAAATTTGGCCATGTTTAATCTTTCTTTTTCTTAGTCCAGTTTCCACTACTTCCACCACCTTTTTTACCACCTCCTTTATTACTGGGTTTCCGATTTTTATTATTTCCCCATTTCTTCTTTCCTCCTCCGCCGCCACGTCCTCCATGTGGTTTATTTCCTACTCGCCATGTTGGTCCATTTCCCAATTCTGGTGGTGGTGGAAGCTTCATTATTTCCGTTTCGATCAGTTGTTCGATCTGGTGGAAGTTGTACATGTCTCTTTCATTCACAAAAGTGATAGCAACACCTGTCGTTTTAGCTCTAGCAGTACGACCCACTCTGTGAACATAATCTTCAGCGCCTCTTGGCACATCAAAATTAACGACTAGGTTTATGTCTTTAATATCAATTCCCCTACTCAATACGTCGGTAGCCACTATAATTCTAGTTTTCTTTTGTTTGAAACTAGCGAGAACAGCTTCTCTTTCTTTTTGATCGTAATCTGAAGATATTCCTTCTGCAGCAAATTTGTTTCTTCTTAATCCCTGTACAATTTTACTCACATTCTTTTTCGTAGATGTGAATATGAGGATGCTTTCATAAGCTGGCTTATCCCCAATTAATTTGGTAAGAAGTGCTAACTTCTGCGGGTCATGAGCTAAGTACACAGCTTGTAATACCCCTGCAGCTGGCTTTGATATTGCGAAACTAAATTCTTCTGGATCTGTAAGCAGCTCTTTCGACATCTCTCGAATCTTGGCTGGCATTGTAGCACTGAACATCAACGTTTGCCTTTTTTTAGGAAGGTGAGAAGCAATCTTTTCGATATCGTCTCTAAATCCCATATCCATCATTCTATCAGATTCATCAAGAATGAAGTATTCTACCGTATCGAATTTGACATAGCCGAGGTTAAGATGAGATAATAGCTTCCCGGGGGTAGCAACAATAATGTCAGCTCCAGTTTTTAGTGCTTTTTTCTGTTGTTCGAAATCGGCACCACCTCCACCACCATAGACAGCAATGCTATTAATACCAAGGAAGTAAGCAAATCCCTGAATCTGTTTTTCTATCTGTAACGCCAACTCCCTAGTTGGGCATACGACGAGTGCTTTCGTACCAGGCTTTTTGTCTCTGCAAATCCTATGAAGTACTGGCAGAATGAATGCTGCAGTCTTACCTGTTCCCGTCTGAGCACAAGCTATTAGATCTCTCCCTTTTATTATTGCTGGTATTGCTTTTTGTTGAATTGGTGTAGCATCTTCAAATCCCATGTACCCAATCGCTTCTAATATCTGGTCATCAAGACCAAGTTCTGTAAATTTCATGGTGCGAATATACTTCTATTATTATTAAGGTGTTTCAAGTAAATCGTAAAGTTGAAAAGTCATCTCTCTACAATGCCCAAAAGTCTAAATTGACCACAAAACTTCAATTTATAACTTACTGTCACTCCTAAATCTCAAATCTTAGTTCTCAAATTTATTACCTTACTCATAAAATTTCAACTTAAAACCTCAACCCTACCAATTAGTAAAGGCATCATTAAATATATTCTCGGCAATCTGGTCAAAAATATCCTCAATGTATCCATCCTGAACTTCCTGCAGGTCTTGACTAGCATCGAACGGAATGCCAAAAGAAAAATTCTTTTCCCAGTTGTCATCCTCATTGTTATTATTAATATAGTTCACACTTAGTGTTATTGTCAGTTTATTCAAAGACACCTCGTTACCTTCTCGATTACCTTCGTTACTGACATTGAAACCTGTTATAGTACAGTCAAACTCTATGTGCGGATCTGTATCATTCCATCTGAGTCTGGATTGACTTCTTATTTTTTCACGAAACTGATCCATGAATCTCTCAGGTGTGTCTGGAGGCGCTTTGAAATCAGTTAACTTTACTTGCTGGACATAGAACGTATTTACATCCGCGGGAATACTTATGCCTTTAAAAGAGTAGCAGCCAGTTATAAAAATGACCGCAAAAACGAAACCTGATATGTATTTCAATATATTCAACATAAGTGATTAACGTATGAAATTATTGATTTGTTTGTGTATTGACAGCGAGATAATCTATTCATCAATCTCGTATTGTTTGATCTTTCGATAGAGTGTTCTTTCTGAAATGCCCAATTCTTTTGCTGCATCCTTTCTTCTTCCTCTATGCTTTTTGAGGGCTTTGCCGATCATATCTTTTTCCATCGACTCTAGAGAAAGATTCTCTTCGACTACTTCTGTGTTTTCGTATTCTGACCGTCTTTCGTGATCCAAAATAATAGGCCGGGTCATTATATCTTCACCATCATTTTCATCTTCAGAATAGAACTGATTTTTATCTGGCCGTTTTGAAGCTGAAGCTGTTTGCTCAGTCCTCATAAATCTATCAAGAGAATCGGTATTCTTACTCAATCGCTTCATGTCTGGCACTGACAAGTCATTGTTATTTATCAGTTCATAGACAAGTGATTTAAGATCATTCAGATCAGTCTTCATCTCTAACAAAAACTTGAACAGTAGCTCCCTTTCTTGAAAACCAGAAGTACTGTCTGAATTTGATTGGTCTGTGAGTGCAGGTAAATTTCTTTTAATTAGTCTTGGAGCTACTTCAAGTAGAGCTTCCGCATCCACAAGAGGGTTGTCTGACATCACAGACAGTTGTTCAACAAGATTTTTGAGTTCCCTGATATTTCCCGGCCAACGATAGTTTTCTATGACCATTTGAGCACGGTCGTCTAATGCTACTGATTCAGACCTATATTTCTCAGAAAAATCGATTGCAAATCTTCGGAAGAGCATATAGATGTCCTCTCGTCGTTCATGAAGCGCGGGCACATTTATGGGCACAGTATTTAATCTATAATAGAGATCTTCTCGAAATTTCCCTTTCTTAATTAATTCTTCTAAATCAACGTTAGTAGCGGCAACTATTCTGACATCAGTTCTTAGTGTTTTACTCGCACCTACTTTAATAAATTCCCCAGACTCTAACACCCTTAACAGGTATGATTGAGTGTCCAAGGGCATCTCACCTATCTCATCAAGAAAAATGGTCCCTCCATCCAAAGTTTCGAAATATCCGTTTCTATCTGCACTTGCTCCTGTAAATGAGCCTTTCTCATGCCCAAATAATTCAGAATTGATCGTTCCTTCTGGTAGAGCACCACAATTGAGCGCTATGAATTTATTGTGTTTTCTCTTACTCAGTTCATGGATTATTTTTGAGAACACCTCTTTACCTACACCACTTTCACCTCGTATCAAAACAGTAAGATCGGTATTCGCCACACGCATAGCTGTACTCAACGCTCTATCAAGCACTTCTGATCGACCAACGATTCCAAATCTTTGTTTTACACCTTGTAAGGTCATATCTTATTAGTTGAATTATTGAGTTGTTGAATGTCTGAATTCTTCTTCTATGTTTTCGAGATCTTTGGTTTAACATCTACGATGCTGCAAGCTTAGTGCTTGAAAACGCTACTATGAAAAGTATCCGTTAGTAGTTAGCAGCTAGGTTGAAACAATCTCACCCTTCAATGTAGCTTGATTCACTTCATCAACTCTTACCATCACATAATCACCTGCCTTATGATCTCCTGACTTAGGAAAAATAAGCATCTTGAATTGATCATTCTTACCCTTCCAATGTTGATCTGATTTCTTACTGTTTCCCTCAATCAATACCTTGAAAGTCTTTCCTATGTCCAGTTTATTGGATTCTACGGATAGTTTGTTTTGTATTTCAATTACTTCTGCAAGCCTTCTCTTTTTAATCTTAAGAGGAATGTCATCCTCGTATTTTTTAGCGGCCAGTGTACCTGGTCTTTCGCTATAGAAAAACATATATGACATAGTAAAATTCGTATACTCCATAATACTTAATGTCTCCAAATGATCGTCCTCTGTCTCACTACAAAACCCAGTTATGATATCTGCAGATATAGCACAATCAGGAATGATTCTATAAATGGAATCTACTCTTTCTTTGTACCATTCTCTTGTGTATGTCCGGTTCATCTTTTTAAGGATTCTACTATTTCCAGATTGTACAGGTAGGTGAATGTAGTTACAAATGTTTTCATATTTAGCTATGGTATACAACACCTCATCCGTGATATCTTTTGGATGAGAAGTAGAAAATCTTACCCTCATATCTGGATGTACAAGTGCAACCATCTCTAGCAGCTGAGCAAATGTTACCTTATCTTTTGTCTCAGGATTCTCCCATTTATAGGAATCTACATTTTGACCGAGAAGCGTTACTTCTTTGTATCCATTTGAAACCAATTCTGTAGCTTCCGCTACGATAGAAAACGCATTTCTTGATCGCTCTCTTCCCCTAGTGAAAGGAACTACACAAAATGAACACATGTTATCGCATCCTCTCATAATAGAGATAAATGCAGAAACTCCATTTGTGCCCAGTCTCAGTGGTGAGATGTCAGCATAAGTTTCTTCTCTACTTAGCAAAACATTGATGCTTTGATCTCCTTCTTCGGCAGTTGATATAAGATTTGGGATATCACGATACGC
This sequence comes from uncultured Saprospirales bacterium, assembly GCA_963975265.1. GTDB lineage: Bacteria > Bacteroidota > Bacteroidia > Chitinophagales > Saprospiraceae > CAJXUU01. The sequence goes on along the minus strand of CAXBGT010000137.1, from coordinate 10,426 downwards.
ATCAGGTCCTACTACAAGATCAACCAATTTTTCCTCTTCAAGTAATTTTGACTTTAATCTTTCAGCCATACAGCCGAGGATACCGATCATCACTTCTGGTCTTTCCCTTTTTACTCTGTTGAATACACCTAATCTACGACGTACATTATATTCGGCTTTCTCCCTGATAGAACATGTATTGATCAGCAAGAGGTCTGCCGTCTCCATGTCTCGAGTTGGGCCATATCCTGATTCAGCAAGAATAGAGGCTACAATCTCACTATCACTGAAGTTCATTTGACAGCCATAACTTTCTATATAAAATGACTTTTGACCTGGAATCTTACCCCCATCAAAAAAGACTTCTCCTTGTTTGCTTTCATCCACTTTCTTTTCCAGATCTGCTATGGTAGGATTGTCGTTATACATTGTCTATCTTTTATTTAATTATTCGTCTATTGAGTGATTTGCTTGATTACTCATTTGTTTCGATGTGCAAAGGTATTTAAAATTATATAGAAGGTGACAAAGTGGCAGGAGTGTTTTTGGAGATTTTCGCATTAGGAATGTCATATTTTGAATGGTTGAGTTTGTGTTTGGGTAAATTCATGGATAATAGGAATCTTCTAAATGATAGAACCTGTTTAACGTTGAACACGCAAACTCGTATAGAAAAACACTAAATCAATTAAAAAGTATACATTAATAAAGACCAATCACAAGGCAACGCTTTCCCGCTTCAACAGGTCTTATTACTAAACCACATTAACTTGAACCACTACATCTACATATTTATCCTTGCCATCTTTTGCACATCATGTGTTTCAGAAAAACCTTGGTATGATGAGGTTTCTAGTATTGAAGTCTCGGATAAGGCAGGTAACTATTTCGCTCCAAAAGGAGAAAGCGAAAGTTTTGCAATGGATTCTGTTTTGTATGATAAACTAATAGAAAGTGGAACAAGTGACTATTGTGCAATGGTGTCTGCTTTTGCGATGAGTGATGTTGAATTAGAAAGACAATTGCCTAACAGGTGTCATAGCCAATATTACAAGTTTAGAAATTGTACCGCCACAATTCTAGAAGATACACTGACTGTATCGTTTAAAACCCAAAATCTGAGAAGAAGTGTAGCAAGCAATAAAATAATAAATGTTAAAATTCTTGAGCATGATCACCATGCAGAAATTATTCATTGGGGAGAAAAACAAAGGGAAATCACAAGAATAGATGGCAGCAAAGAAATAAGAGAATCTCCATCAAGTGAAGTAATCAACTCTGAACTTAAGCTTAATAAAAGAAAGTACGAAATCGGAGATACCATCATTGGAGAGATTAAGATCACTTCTTATCAGCAAAAAGGCAAAAGAAAAACGAAGGTCAAAGAATACACCGAAGGCAAATTCAGAGCTATCATCGGCACATATGGAGCGGAATGTATCCAAGAAAAGTCACTAGCCACTTCATGGTTGAAAAATTAAGATATTCCTGTTTTGCATTTATGAACATGGTAGTTCAAACTGGTTATAGATTTTTACGTGTTCTTTGGAAGAACTATGTCAAACCGAAAAAATCAAAAAAAACAACAGCGGTCAAGAAATCTACAAGCTAAGAGGTCGAGAAGTCAAAAGTCTAATCGCACAGTGATCGAACAACCAAAAAGCGCAGCGATCTAAAATTAAACAGTCAACCCATCAAAACAAATTCTTCAAATTTTCATTTCTATTGTATATACAAAACGAGCTAACATGTTTAGGTACATCCCATACGAAGAAATCGAGAAAAATAAATGGAACGGCACAGTCCACTACGCTAACAATGGCAACATCCAAGGTTATCATTGGTATCTAAAAGCTGTACTAAGTGAGTGGGGAGCTATCGTCGAAAATGATTACGAAACGGTTGTGCCAGTCATATTAGAGCCCATAAAACCTTATCAATATAGGCTACTTCAAGAGCTAGGTCCTTATTCTGTCAATTTGCTCAACAAAAGTAGAATGGACGAAATTATGCCACTCCTTGAAAAGCATAACAAGAGCGGTCAATATCCGATGAACAGCCGAGTGAGTTCGTCGCATCTTACAAAATACGATCAGAAAACAAGGCAGAAATCAGTATTTCCAGGTGGTAAGAACTATGATGAATTATCAAAAACGTATAGCGATGAATTGCTAGATAATCTCTATGGAAACGGATATGAGAAGATCAAAATCATGTCTGGTAAAAAGCCTGAAATAATTGTCGACCTATTAAACGAAAGTAAAGATTACAAGAATGCGCTCATGCGTATCATGTACAATGCCATGCATAGAGGAGTAGGATTCTCCAACGGTATCGAAGATAAAAACACCGGAGAAATTTTTGCGATCAGCTTCTTCTTAGGAACGCCGAGTTCCATATCAGAGTTGGTTTCTTTTACAAATGGAGAAAAGAAATACAGACAACTCATTTTTGATTTAATCTTTCGAAATAATTCTGAAAAAGCATCAAAAGTAGAGACTTTTCATAATGTAAATGACTTACAGGAGATGGGTTTTGATTTAGAACCAGTTGGAGATATTATGTTTAAGAGATCTGCTCTGTCTAATTTAAAGAAGGCTTTTGGCGGCACAATTTAAATTGCTTTTGATAATGAGTTTCTTACCTCATCTCCATCGAATTTAAATTAGTAGTGATCTATTTCTTAGCAATAGAATTTGCATTTTCCTTTTTAGAAAATAGCGATCCGATATCATTATAAATAACAGAAAATTGGAGAAAATGATTTTTATAGGTGGATGGCAGTGATGTTGATGACAATAAGGGTAGGTCTATTTTTACCAAGTTTGAGAAAGAATAATTATAAGTTAATTCCAGATCAATTGTTTTGATGAAGGTAGCGCCAATTCCAAATTTTGGGAGATAAAATAGCCTCTTAGTTACATTTTTTAATATGTCTGTATCTCTTGTTGGGTCAACTATGAATATTTCGTCCCTTTCAAACTTGGTGATGTAACTAAATCTAAGACCTGCAATAACAAACCAATTGCTAGACAGTGACACATTTAGTTGAATAGGCAAATCTAAAAATGTTCCTTTATGAAGAGATATATCCGTATACGTGAGCCCTTTTAAATATCGTACTCCTGGTGATACGATCAGTTTGGTATCATCGTCTATGGAGTAGGCCATCCTCAAATTGAAACCCAAAGAAGGTTTGCGATTGGATTCATCTGATCTGAATATTCCTGAACTACCTTGATTATTAGTGCTATGGTAGAAATTTTGAATTCCGCTCACTTCAATGCCAAATTTGAAATTTGATTGACTATAAGAAGCAGAGGCAATAATAAGTATAAAAAGGATAAATAGAAATCTGAATTCTTTCATTTTTCAAAGATGATTGGCTGTTGTAAAGCTAATGAAAAGATAATTAAACTACAACAATAGTCAGAAGTTGGTTCCGTTTCAGTCTCCCTTTTCAGTAATAAGAAAACGATATAAAATGTAATTATGATATAGAGTTTTAGAAATTCTAGTAGTTCTGTGATTATGCAAGATGATTTTGGTGGATTAATTATTGTTTAAACAATCAACAAAAATGATGATTTTACATTGTACATGTATCAAAAGAACCTAGTGATGGAAAGAAGAAAATTTATCAAAGATTCGGCAATTGTTGGAGCGGTAGCGGTTAGTCCTAGTATAATGCTTGCTAATTCAGGAATGTATTCTGACGAACGATATCGTAAAGTACATAGAGTATTAACTGCAGGAGCTACATTTGTTGGCACTTTGCCCATCTTAAGAGCATTTGCAGGCAATCATACTGATTATGTATCTCCTTTTGTTTTGTTTGATGAATTTGGTCCTGTAGAAGTTGCACCCAATACGGATCCATTAAAAGTCGAAGCTCATCCCCATGCAGGGGTGACGCCCACCACTTATTTTGTCTCTGGCAGTGGCCATCATAAAGATAGTTTAGATTATGATTTTGAGATCGAAACAGGGGAATTTATGATGTTCAGTTCTGGCAGTGGAGCAATACACATGGAGGAGTCAGGTAATATTCTGAAAAAAGATGGTGGCATCATGCATGGATTCCAAATATGGCTTAATACACCCAAAAAATATAAGTGGGACGCTCCATCGACGATCGTAAACAAAGGAAAGTCAATGCCAACTATTGTTCACGACGATTTTACAGCGAAAATTATCATGGGAGAATTGTTTGGACATAGTGCTGAGGTGGAAACTTTATCACCAACTTTCTATTATCATATAAATCTTGAAGAGGATAAACGTATTGATATCCCAACGGACCCAGCTCATAATGCCTTCATATATGTTGTAAATGGTGAGTTGGAAATAGAAAATCAGAAATCACTCAAGAAAAATCAAGTTGCTTTATACGAAAGAGGAAAAAGTGATATCAATTTGTATGCTAAATCAAAAGCTGAATTTTTTGTGCTTGGTGGAAAGCCGCTTGATGAGGTTGTGTTTTCATATGGTCCCTTTGTGATGAATAACGAAGCTGAGATCAAACAATGTATCAATAACTATAATACAGGTAAGATGGGTGACCCCAAAGCTGTTAATAGATCGTAATCATATCTCCATAGCTTATAATAGTTACGATTTATTACTGTTAACGTCAAAATGAATTATTTAGAAAGACAGAACATATGACTATTCTATGTAGAACATTTCATCTATCCTTTACGTTTTGTATTATTACATGATGAATACTTTTTTCAAATATGCGATTTGCTTGTTTTTCATAGCTGTTTCACTTGAAGCAACAGCGCAAAAGACATTTCAACCAAAAGCTACTCAGATAGATTGGAAGGGGATCGTATATAGAAAAGAGATGGCCTACGAAGCTAGAATTCATACTAATGGTGGACTTATAGGAATCAATATTGGAAAGATAAAAACGTATTATAAAACCAATTATTATCATCTTAGTATTGGCTACTTGAAAGATCCTAGGGAAAAGCGTCAAAATAGAAACCTATCATTTAAGTTTCCTGATCGAAGTAAATCCTTCGCCTATGGAAAACGAAACTCTGTAATTAATATTCGTGGAGGCATCGGGTCTAAACGATTTATCAGTGAAAAAGCGAAAAGAAAAGGAATAGCTATTGGATATGATTACAATATTGGTCCATCGCTAGCGCTTCTAAAACCTTATCAATTAGAGTTGATATATGAAGTAGAAGGTGGTTCGCCAAATGATAGAGAAATAAGAGTCGAAACATATTCTGATGACAATGCTGATACCTACCTAAATTACAATGATATATTCGGTGGGGCTGGGTACTGGAATAATGTTGGCGAGATCTCTATAGTTCCAGGGGTTCATGGAAAACTTGGACTGTTCTTTTCGATGGGTGCATTTGATAAAACAGTGAAAGCACTAGAAGTGGGTGTTATGGGAGATATCTATATCAAGAAATTGCCAATAATGGTTGCCACTGAAACAGTAAGCAACAAACCTTACTTTTTTAACTTTTATGTCAAATTCCTTTTCGGAAAACGTAGTAATTGATCTTTTGTCAGATGCTAAGCCTATCTTTGCGAAACTGTAATGAACACGATTACTTCGTTAAAAGAGTAAGATATATAAAAGTCTTTTCTGATTGATTAAAATGAAGGAAAGGCACTTGAATTAATCTATAAAATCAGAGAATGTTAGAACTTCCTGTAATCAATAAAGAAACAACAACTAGAACTAAAAAACCAGATTGGTTGAGAGTGAAGTTGCCCATCGGTGAAGACTATAAGCGAGTTCGGAATCTCGTTGATGAATATAAATTAAATACTATTTGTCAAAGTGGGAATTGCCCCAATATGGGAGAGTGCTGGGGAGCTGGAACTGCCACGTTCATGATCCTTGGAAATGTATGTACAAGAGGCTGTTCGTTCTGCGCAGTGAAAACAGGACGACCGCCTGAGTATGATGAAGATGAGCCAAGACGAGTAGCAGAAGCAATCAAGTTGATGGAGGTAAAGCACGCTGTAATCACATCAGTGAACCGTGATGAACTTAAAGACAGAGGAGCTGAGATCTGGTATCAAACGGTGGTAGCTGTCAAAGAGATGTCTCCTGGAACAACGATGGAAACATTGATCCCAGATGTAAAGGCTAATTGGGAGGCTCTAGAAAGAATGATAAGCGGAGGGCAAGAAGTGGTTTCTCATAATATGGAGACTGTAGAAGCACTCTACAGAAAGGTGAGACCTCAGGGAAAATATCACAGAAGTCTTGAGCAAATTAAAAGAATTAAAGACTTCGGTAAAAGAACTAAAACTGGCTTCATGGTGGGATTAGGAGAAACAGACGAGCAAGTATACCAAACAATGGATGACTTGATCGAAAGTGGATGTGATGTAGTAACGATAGGACAATATTTGCAACCAACAAAAATGCACCTAGCTGTGGATTCATTTGTACATCCTGATAAATTTGCTGAATACAAGCAGGTAGGCATGGAGAAGGGTTTTGATTATGTTGAAAGTGGTCCACTGGTTCGTAGTAGCTACCATGCAGAAAGACATTTGTAGGGGAGTAATAGTTGATGATTTGTAGGCACGTTTTCGAAGAGAATATAATATGATAAGAGCTGGGATAATAGGTTGGGGAGAGAATGGAAAAAAGATAGCGAATGCTCTACACTTTCAGTTAAAAGGAACTGAAGTAATCGGTGTTGCTACTGAAAACCCAAAAGGTCGTGATTATGCAATGAATAAAATGGGGCTAAAACATGTTTTTTCTAATTATAGTGGATTGTTAGAACTTCATCAAATTGACATGATATGCGTGTGCACGGAAGGAAATATGCACCTCAATCATGTAGAAAAATCACTGTCTTCTGGTTCTAATATTTTTATAGATCATCCGCTGGCGAGTAATGTAGAAGACTGTCGAAAGTTAGAAAAAATCATCGATAGTTATCCCTCATATAAATCTACCGTTGCTTTCCCAAGAAGATTCGACCATAGATTGGAACCAGTTCAAAAAGATATTGAAGAAGGTAGACTGGGTAATATACTTCGAATAGATTGTCATACTTATGAATCTATACCACAACGACAAAGTGCCGACGAAGTACCAAAGGTGAGAAAAGGAATCTTTATGGATTTGATGCTTCAGGATATTGACATGGTGAGATGGCTAACTGGAGAAGAATATGAATCAGTCTATGTAACAGGAAATGCACACAAATACCCATCGCTAAAAAGACAAAATGATGCAGATACAGCTATAGCAATAGCAAAAATGTCAGGAAGTATCTTGGTGAATTTTATCAGTTCTAGAGTAACACACCGAGGTTCTGGTTATGAATTGAAAGTAGTAGGAACAAATGGTGAAGTGAACATCAGTCAACTAGACAAAGCTGATAAGTTAGTGGATACGGTAGACGGTAAGCCATTCTATCTTTCCTCTGGAGCAAAAGAGAATGACTATCTAAGATTGCTAAAGGATTATGTAGCTGCTATTAAAAAGGGTAATAAAATAAAGTACAAGATAGAAGATGCAACTGAAGCAACTCGTGTAGCGGTGGCCATGACAAAATCATTTCTCTTAGGCCAAGAAGTATCTCTTAAATCATAGTAAAATGGAAAAAGTTCTCTCTATACTGAAAGCCAATAAATTACGTGTGACACCTGTACGTAAAGATCTACTTGGCATATTTATCGATTCAGATACAGCTTTATCTAATCAAGACATCGAAGATCGATTACAAGAAATAGATCGGATAACTTTGTATAGGACTTTGAAAGCATTTCAAGAAAAAGGAATAATCCATCGAGCATTTGATGGTACTGATACAGCTAGATATGCAGCTTGTTCAGACGGATGTAGCGCGCATTCTCATCATGACGAGCATCTTCATTTTCATTGTTCTGTTTGTGACAATACTTTTTGTGTAGATGAGATTAAAATTCCTAAATTAGAGATGCCTTCAGGATTCACAGCTCAGAAAACGAATATTGTTGTTGATGGTATTTGTGAGAAATGTGGGTAAGGTTTCCATATTGGTTCTGCTAGTTCAATTTTATCTATTTGGAACATCAGATTTAAAACAATAAAATGTTCTATTTTTTCAAAAATATCACCTACTAACAGTTAAATTATTTCACTATTTTATGATTGACTGCTTTTATTCAAATTTCGTAGTGATAACCCTACATTTCTTCAGTGTATATTGAATTCTTTAATTCAATAACTCCTCCAAGGCTTTTTCATGCTTGGGATATTTGAAAATAAATCCTTCTTCGATTAGTCTCTTCGGAAATACCCATCGACTTTTAAGTAGCATCTCAGTTTCCGCACCACAAAAAAACGCTCCTATTTCAAGTGCCCATTCTGGAATAGGAATGCCAATTTCTTTGCCCATAAGAATTCGAAAAGCTTGTAGGAATTTGGTGTCAGAAGTAGCATTAGGTGAGGCAATGTTATAGTTGTCTTTACTGCTTTCATTTTCGATGAAGTGCTTCACTGCCTTTACTAAGTCTAGTTCGTGAACCCAACTAACAATTTGATCTCCCTTTCCATGTCGACCACTTAAGTACATATTTATATGCTTCTGATAGATTTTGAATACTTCTGCTTTTTTACCAAAGGTGATTGCAGCTCTCATATTTACTTTTCTAGTGAACGGAGTGTATGATGCATAGAAAGTCTCTTCCCATTTGCGAGCTACGTCTACACTAAACCCTTCTCCGATTACTCCATTGTATTCATCGTTTGCTCTCACTGTTTCGTGCCGATATATGGTTGCAGACGAAGCATTAATCCATAGTTTTGGCGGTTTTTTGGAGTTTGAGACAGCTTCTCCAAGAATGAAAGTACTATCAATTCTTGAATTATATATAGCATCCTTGTTGGCTTGATTATATCTGCACTTTACAGATTTTCCAGCCAGATTAATTAGTATGTCGCATACATCGATATATACTTTCCATGAACCCATGTGTTTTCCATCCCAAAGGTGATAATGAATGTTGTTATGATTTTCTATATGTTTTCGGGTAAGAATATGATATTCTATGTTCTCCGAGAGTTTGAGATTTTCTATAATTGTGTTTCCGATGAAGCCTGTGCCTCCTGCTATCAATATTTTCATTTTGACTAATTTTGGATAAATTTGAAAAATGGAATTAAACTGCATTAACATTCATATTCAATTTGCCACCGAGTTTTATGATTTGAATTTTTTGCTTTGGATGGTGTTTTAATTCTAATCTTTCTTGACAAGGCACCTCAAGTAGGAGGAGGTTATTATTATTTAAACCTTCTTTTTTGTCAAATTCGAGGATCCTCTTATGCTTCTTTTTCCATAAGATGACATGGCGAGTGTACCAAATAGCGATCATCATTGGTAGAATTAGAAAATATATGACCTCCAAAGTTTGGGGGATATTGATACCTGGTTTACTGGATAGATAAATAATATAGAAATATACGGTAATTACTCCTAGGTATCTCTTAAGTCCAATAGTGTATTTACTATCTTTTCTCTTACTGGTAATTAATCTAGCAATGGCCATTATGGGTTGTATGATTCCTAGTGCGATAAGAGTAAATATGTATAGGAGGGCCAATATTCTAATAAATATTTCCATAATTTGTATTTTAAAAGTTTTGTAATTTCAATAATAAATGAAATGTGAAGGCAAAAAAATAGTTTCCAGTTCTACAGTTTCATGATTTTATTGAGAAACCAATTCTTCTCAGCACTTATAAATTTCTTAAGTAACGAGTCGCACTTTTTGCCAAGGTCAAGTATGTTGCTACTTACTTTTTTCATTTCTTCCCTTTTGCTTTTTGATACTTCTTGGTCATCCATGTCTTTAATAGATTCCAACATATGAAGCATCGGCTCTAACTCTCTTTTTCTTCTTTCATGAGCCACCTGTGTCGCGACTCTATATATGTCTTTTTCAGCTCTAAAGTATTCTTTTCGTTCACCCGCTTTATATTCCTTGGTGGCAACACCCCACTCGATAAGAGACTTGAGTGACATTGATACATTTCCTCTACTAATACCCAATTCTTCCATGATCTCATCTGCTGTCATTGGCTCTGGAGACAAAAGAAGTACAGCTTGTATCTGTGCCATAGTTCTACTTATTCCCCAAACAGTGCCTAGCGCTCCCCATTGTTGGATAAATCTATGTTTTGCATCTGAATAATTCACTGTCATCATACAAATATAATAGAATATTTTGAATTTTCAATAATTATTGAAATTAAATATCAAGTAGTATAAAGGAGATAAGACTTAAAGGTTTAGTCCCCCTCTATGTCTTTCCAAATTGGGATGTTATTCTTTGCTTGAGCCGATTTAAAGTTAGCTTTATCGTATCCTGTCAAAGATTTGCATAAGTGCAAACAAAGCTAAAGCATCGAACACGATTAAGGCGTTAAATTTAATACTTAAATTCTCCGATGCTTGCG
>CAXBGT010000136.1:0-15664 GCA_963975265.1 uncultured Saprospirales bacterium | reverse complement strand
TGAATGGTGCGCTACCCGTTAAAACAGACCTGCTTTTTATAGACAATGCCGATATCATAGTGTCAGAGGTTGATTCATTATTGATTTCAGTAACTTCAGAAGTAAAAGAAGCGGAAGATCTCGTGATTATTCATTGGGATTATGATTATCAGCTTAATGATACTACATATCTTACCGTACAAAGAAATGGTGAGCTAATCTTCGAAGCGCATGATGCTGAAGGAAGGATAGATAGCTTGATAGACATGAGTGGTGTGCCTGGATTCAATTATACATACACATTGGAAGTATTTAGGTATATCGGGGAAGATGTCATCAATGAAATTCAATCCATACAATCTGTATATCCCCTTCTGACTCCACTTGCTGGTTGGGATTATGGTCTTGCTGGCCAATTTCAATCAAGCTCGAATGAACAAGTAGATCCAACCATCCTATTTGATTGGAATAACTATAATCATCCATCTCAAAACTTTGATGGATATCGGATATTTAGAAATAATCTATTGATTGGGGAAATACCCAAGGATTCAAATGAAATGCTTTTTTATGTTGGAATCCCAGATCAGGAAGCTGGTTATGAGATGCGTACTTTTAGAAAGATCAATGGCGCCACATATGAATCGTCACCATATCCATTAGTAGATAGTCTAATTACAACAAATAACATTTGGAAACCTGCTGTTTTAGTAGATCCTATATCTGATAGAGCAATTGTAGTAGATATAGATACGACTAGTACTGTTTCTGATTTCTATAAAAATGCAATTTATACAGGGGTACTACTTGCACGAAAAGTACAGACAGAAGATGATACTACTTATGTCGAAATTGGGAAATTGACTAAAGACTTCTTAGTAGCCCAGGCAACCTCTAAGTCTCACCCTTTATTTTGGGATGCTTTTGGTATTCCTAATGAAAGTTATACCTATCGATTGAGCACTTATTTGGATATAAATGGCGCAAGATATTCAAGGGATACAGTATTCAACAGAGTATGCCCAGAAATTATACCTCCATCCAATATTCAAAAAATAGAAGAAGTTGGAAAGGTAGAATTAACTTGGATTGATAATAGTCTATCAGAAGGTCTTATCAATCAATTGTACGTCAACTATGAGGGATACGAATTGACCAGAAGGGACATTACCAATGGAGGTACGGCACAATTAATTGCCACTTTATCTCAAAAAACAGATAATTATGATGATTATCTATCGAATCCTATTTTTAACTTATTCCTCGACGATTATGTGACTACAGATTATGAATATAGTCTACGTGCATATTTTGATATTGATACTACAAGATATTATTCTGTTCCATTGAATTTAAATGCGAAACCACTGAATGGAGATATAAATGAGCCATTGCCTACAAATTTTACTGCCAGCAAGGATATACCCGGCCACATCAAATTATGCTGGGAATGGAATGCGACTAAACCCTCTGAATTTATAATTTATAGGGACACCGTGGCCATAGATACGATGCCCACGACAGCCAGGGCATACTACGATTACGATGCTCCATCAGACCCATCTGTATTGTATAAAGTTACATCAATCCATTCCGGAAATGAATCGGAATATGTTTTAGCAGAGGGAAGAATGCCAGCCAATATGCGTATTACTGGCCGAATAAGTAATTTCTATACGGGAGTGGGCTTAGAAGGAGTTAACATCTTCTATACCAACCTAGAAGGGCCAGGTATAACCGCTGGAGAGTTCCAGGGTGTTACGGATTCTGATCTAAGTGGCAATTACTATTTTGATGATATACCAAAAACGCCTGGTTATGAATATCAAGTTAAAGCTTTCAGCAATAATGTGGATTTTAATGCAGATGAAAATCTATATGAATCATTTGACTCGGCTTCGATCACTATCGCCATCTCAAATGAATATATCGTTGACTTTTTAGAATACACAAATGTCCCGAATGGAGAATCAGTATCGCCCATTCAACATGTAAGTGCTAATGCTGATTTTGATAGCATGTTTGTCTCTATCAAATGGTCACCATCACATGGAAATTATGATGGTTTTCAAATATTCAGAACGAATCAATTAATAGGTGAAGTTACCAAAGGAAACGGATTCGAATTTAAAGACCTGAACGGATTTCCTGGTATCAACTACATCTATTTGGTAAGAGCCTATAAGACTGGAGAGGGAGGAAGAGTATATTCTGAAAAGGTAGCAGCTAGTGCAGTATTTCCTTCTATTCTACCTGTAGAAAACTTAACAGTAACAGCATTCGCAGAAATGAACAGAATGCTGGTTTCATGGTCACACCCATTGGATAATCATGATACATATAGAGTAAGAAGAAATGGTCAATTCATGACAAGTATTCCTACAGGAGATGTACTTATGTGGTATGATTCTACAGGTATCCCAGGACTAGAATATCAATACGAAGTCACAGCCATCAATGGACCCAACATTTCTGTACCCGTTGTGGTCACCAAAGATTATAAGGGGGTAGGAGAAGCCCGAAATTTACAGGTTCAAGTCAATGAATTTGTGCAAGCTTGTTCGTATGCACTTACAAATGATAATCATGTAACGATTTCTTGGGAGTATACACCGGAAGCTGCAGACGGATTTGAGATATATCGCGATGGAGAGTTAGTTGCAGAGATAGGAGGCACCCAACTGGTTTATGGGAATCCTCCATTAGTGCTTGGAACCACTTTGATGACTGGAACTAACGCAACTTTTGATGATTATGAAGGACTGCCTGGCACATTACATACCTATCATGTTTTACCGTATGTAACAAGAGAAGGAGATCGATATTTATCTGGAGTTGAAGAATTATTCCTGACCAAATCAATCACATTTCCGGATATATCCGAGACAATCAGTCTTGATGTAGCTCAGAATAATGTTTTCGGGTCCGTACAAATTAACTTTTCTTACCCCCCATATATTGTAAATGGATTTGAAATTCTTAGAGATGCGATGCCCATTGATACGGTAATAGAAACAAACGAAGGATTATATATATATCAAGATTTTACGGGAATACCAGGTCAAGATTACACCTATGCCGTCAGAGCATATGATCTAAGAGACAATACGGTTTATCTTGGCTCAACCACATGTGTAGAACTAGTCAATTTCCCTATTGTTCCTACACCTCAAAATCTCACCGCAAGTCAAGGAGCGTTTGAGAATCATATTGAAGTCACATGGGATTTTTCTTTAGATGCTTTTGTTGATTCTTTCTATTTAGAAAATCTTACCCTAAATACTTCCACCACATTAGGAAGCGGTAGAAGAAATCTTACAGAAACCGTAAATAATTTTGATACCGACAAATATGAATACAGAATAAGAGCATCTCGAATCACAGAAAATCAAACGATCTATTCCGAGTGGTCAGAAGTGGTAGAAGGTTGGAGTAGTCGCCAAGTGACGGGTAATGAAGATGAGCAATTGGGAGACGAAACGCTCACTTCTCGAAACGGCTACTCTATGGATATTGATGGAGACTGGGCTGTCAGTGGTGCCCCTGCCGGATTAGAACAGATAGTCATTTATCACAGAGAAGATGGAGGTTGGAGAAAGTATGAAACGGTGAAGAGTCCGTGGGGAAATGTTGATGTTAATTTCGGTTTTTCTGTAGCTATTTCGGGGAATACAATAGTTGTAGGGGTTGCACATGGCGATGTTGATACAGATGGTGCTATCTTAATTTATGAGTTTGATGGAATCAGTTGGGGGAATTTCCCTCAAATACATTATTCTCCTTCCCCTGGAGAATTTGGAAGGTCAGTTGATATTGATGGTGATAATATTGTAGTAAGCAATCCACTTTTTGTTGCCTCTGATTCTGCTGCCCGTGGTGCGCTTTATTGGTATAAAAGACTTCCGGATGGAATATGGGTATTCACGAATAGTATAGAGATAAATAATGGTGTATCTGGACCTGCATCTGATATGACTTACTTTGGTATGGGCGTTGCTATTCAAGGAGAGTATGTCTTGGCGACTTCATACAGCATGTCTAATATTGGTATAACCTTAGCTTTCGCTAAACAAGGAACTGGCCTTTGGGAATTTACCCATAACTTTAATTTGAATTTTACTTATTACGGAGAAGTTCTAAGGGATCATCTTGAGTACAAAGACAATGTCGTCGGGCTTGGAGATCCGCATCATAATGATAGCACAGGTAAGGTAAGAATTACTGAAACAATAGATAATATCAATCAAACAAGCTCATTAATTGATATTTTGGGAGACGCTGGGCAATCTTACTTCGGCAGCGCTTGCAGTGTAACTAAGATTCCTTCGCCTATCGATGATGCTATATATGTAGCAGTGGGAGCCCCACTTTATCATATAAATGGTCAGCCGCATGCAGGTATTTCAAGATTATATTCGAATGTTGATGGATCTTTTTCTTTGATCGACGAGATTGAGAAGGATATACCTGAAGCTGATGATTTTAACGGATTTAGTATAGCACTTTCACATGATGCTTGGGGGGCTGGTATTATAAATGACAATGAAATCAATACAGGCTCTGTCATACTTAAAAATTTGATCAAAGCACCATCTTCAGTAGTGGCTACAGAGGGGATATCTCTAGATTTTGATCCTACTGAAACTACAATATCCTGGGAATTTGATGGAAATGTCGACCTATTGGCTGGATTTAATATTTATAGAGATGAAGAATTTCTCACATACAGAGATAAAGCGACTGCCACCCAAATCGACCCAATTACAATTGCAGATAGTTGGAATGACAACAGTGGAATTGCAGGCCTAAAATATGTATATTCTGTAACCTCAGTCAATAACTTGATTCCATTCGAATCCTATGGAACTTCTGATGAAGGATACAATAGGGCTGATGGTAGAATTATCGGGGCAGTTAGGACACAAATGGGTTCTGCTGCAGTACCTGGCGTAACCATCACAGCCACAGGAATCGTGAAGGGTGAGGTATATACTTACACCACAACTACCCTTGCAAATGGAGAATACACATTCAACGAAATCTACTATAGTTCTGACCCTGATGATGTAACAACTTATGAATTAAATGGAGAATACCTGGACCATATCATCATACCTCAGGTGTCCTCAAGCGCATTGCTCAACCCACTGAATGATCCCACACAGGCCGTTGTAGACTTCTACGATGTGACGGCTTACGTCATCCGTGGTGTAATAGCCCAACCAGATGTAGATTGTCCTCTGGAGGGAATCGAGGTGATTCAAATCATCAATGGTCAACCCGAATTAGGATTGCCTGCAACGACGGATGAGAATGGAGCTTACACCCTTGTTATCAATCCATTTGATCCTGATTTACAAGAGATCAGAGTGAGAATAAATCAATCATTCACTGAGGATGACCAAACCACTGTATACGGATTTTCACCAGATTCGGATACCATCATTACAGACTTCTCAAACATACCGATAATCACTGAGTTGAATTTTAATGATACGCTCAGCTATAATGTAAATCTTAAAGTGAAGAACACTTGTAATGATGCTATTTCTACAGGAAAATGGAATGTACGTGTCAGAACTTTAGACGGATGTTTTGACCAACAATATGCCACAAATTCTAATGGTGATCTCTTCTTGGATTTGATCCCATTGAATTATACTATGCAAGTTGTAGGCGTTGATGTCCCTACATCGCAAAATCAACAAGCCTTAGATTACTTTTCGAATTTTCCGGTTAGCCTTCATTTGTTGGACTTACATCAAGATTCTATTGAGACCAATTCAAAGGAGCAAATAGAAGGTCTCGCTGGGCGTCAATTCACGTTTCATACGGCTCCGACGATTGAAGTTGAAGGCTTAGATGATCTCATTTGCGAAACTCAAACTGCCATCCTCGATCAAGCGAAGACATACACATTGTCTTTTGATATTGCAGAAGTTCACAACGGGACAAATTGCCCTGTAGAAGAAGGTAGAATAGTCGTGATCAATCCAGCCGCTGTCAATACCAATCCTATAGTTTTGGTGTATGATGAAGTTTTGGAAACATTTCCAGATTATACCTTCATTGCAGGAAATCCGAATCAGATCTTTCCACATGCCTACGCCATTACTTTCGACTATCAGAGTTTGGATGGAGACTTTTTAGGGAGATTGACAAGGGCAGCATTTGTACAAGGGTCTATTGCATTACCAGGAACCGATATAATTGTTGACCCAGCCAGTGGCAATGATGCTGTACCATATCCTCTTCTCGTATTGCGTGATCCTCCAGGAGATCAAAGTTTCAGTTATATAGCTGCAGAGCAAACCATTGGGTGGGAAACAGAATTTTCCAAAGAAACAGAGCTTAATGGATCCTTGTATACCGAAATAAACACAGAGATTTTTGGAACGGGTACTGATATTGGATTTTCATTAAATTCAGGTTTTACAAAGGCGCAAACAATAGTGACCTCTGCTGAGGTTACTACGTCAGCAACAATAACCACTTCTGATGATGAAGACAATATAGGTAGAGGAGCAGATGTGATCGTAGGTACAGGACTGGTTATGCAATTTGGATTGATTAATAAATTCAAAGTTGAAGAAGGCGTTTGTAATCAAATTACAAAAGAAACTCTTTACGGTATTTCTCCTAACACAGCAACGACTACCTGGTCTTATCAAGTAAGTCAGATTGAAGACATAATTCAAGGATACATCAACGATAGCATTCGAGTAGAAGAAGGTACGCTCACTGTACTGCGTGGTGGAATTCCATTGACTCAGCAAGAAGCAAGGGTATATCTCAATTCTAATATTGACAACTGGAAAGAAGTGCTCATTTATCATGATGAGAAGACTGTGCCTCATTATCATTTGATGACTTTGAATCCAACTGTTATTTTACCTACTTTATTTGGACCTGATTTACTTGGACCATTATATACAGAAGCTATAGAAATATGGCAGGCGCAAATGCGACCTTTCTTTGTAGACTTAGTCAATGGAAAATATGTCCTCAAAGAGGATATAATATGGGATTCACAATTGATAAGTCTGTACAATCTTGGTGCGGTTGCGATTAGAGAATTAAAAAAAGGAGGAAGTCAAGCAAATCTTAATGCATGGAAATTTCCATATGTTGGTGCTAATAATGTGGACTTAATGATTCCATTAGGTAGTTTCAATTTAGTTGATTTTCAATCCATCGAAAATAGTCCTCTTTTTACTGACTTCTTGAGTACATTTGGAGACCCTGTGAAGAATATAACTACTGGAGGTAACGTATTGACCGAAGTGTCAATAAATAATGTATCTTCTAGTGAGACATCATCTTCTTTCTCTTCATATATCGGGACAGAGTTGGACGTTGCTGCTACATTTGGTGGAACCAGCAATGTAATTGTTGGTGGATTTGCAGGACTGGGAGGAGGAGTCGTTTTTGGTTTCGTCAAAGAAGCCTTTAAAACTGAGGTTAAAATTGGTGCCAAACTCGATTTCAAAGCATCTTTCTCGAATTCTTCATCCAATTCTGTAGAATCCGCGGTTGAAGTAGGCTATACCATATTTGATGATGACAACATCGATCAGCTAAGCGTAGCTGCCATCCAGGGTGTTGCACAGAATATGACACCCTATTTTGATTTTTTTGGTGGACGGAGTTCTTGTCCACCTGAAGATGGGTCGATATTTGTTGACGCCCCTAGGATAGCAATTCTTGATTTGGAGTCAGGCGGAACCAGCCAAACGAAGTCACTTTTCAATGTACCAGAAGACGAACCAGCAGAATATTACGTCATTGTTGAAAATCAATCTCCGGTATCTTCTCAGCCAGACAGAGAGCTAGAAGTTTATCTAGAATCTGGGTCTAATGATAATGGTGCTGTTGTCAAAATCAATGGAGTAAGTCTTAATAATGGTACATACATTGATTCGTTCTCAGTAGGAGAACCAGACACGCTGATATTGACGATTGAGAGAGGACCAACATCTTATGACTATCCAGATATTCAAATTGGATTTGAGCCGACTTGTGGTGAAGGGCCTAGAGAATATATTTATGCATCCGCATATTTTGTGAATCCATGTAGCCCTGTCACTTTGGTGGCACCTAATCAAAACTGGGTGATCAATGATGATACAAGTAAGCTGGTTGTGGCCATGCAAGATTATGATCCAGAGAACCCCTTTTTAGTTGATGCTACTGTTCAGTACAGAAGGCTTGGAACCGGAATGGACTGGACCGATGTGCCAGGATTGCAATTAGAAAAAGGGAATTTTATTTCCGCGGATTCACTGGCTTCAAATGATGCTGAGTATGCTGAAGGACAGATACCAAAGTACTTCTTCATTTGGACCGTCCCAACTGGAGAGGGACTCTTTCCTGACGGAGACTATGAAGTGAGGACCAAAATGGTTTGTGACAATTTCTCATCGACTATTTCTAATGTTATAGCAGGTAAAATTGCTAGAAACGGGTTAAACTTATTTGGAAATCCACAACCTGCCGACCAACTATGGACAGTGGGAGATGAAATATCTTTTACTTTTAATAAGGATCTGGATTGTGCATTGATCACAGAAACTTTCATTGAAAATAATATATCGGTTTTTAATGAGACGACACAGACGGAAGAACCCTTTACTTTGAGTTGCTATGCCAATAAAGTGATCTTTGTAATGGACAGTCTAATGTCTAATTATGATGGCCATTTTTTGACAATCAATGTGGATAATATTCCTTCATTGGAAGGGAATATTTCACTTCCTCATAGTTGGACGTTTAGGGTAATAACTCAAAAAATATACTGGGCTGATTCAGATACTATTAAATTACGAATGTACCAAGATGACATTCAAAATCTGACTATTGATCTTGAGAATAGTACGTTAAATGAAACGATCACAGAATTAACATTTGAAGCGGAAGATGGTGGATTTGGTGATTGGTTGACGATCATCGATCCTATTGATCAGCCTTTTGAAGTAACTCCATCAGGGAGAATCATCACCTTTGAAGTTGATGCATCAGAACCGGTAGGAATATACAACGAAACGGTCAATGTCCTAGGCGTCGAATCTTTTGGAAATACTCCTCAAGTACACATTCAATTAGAGGTTATAGTAAAACCACCTAAATGGGAAGTAGATCCAGCTGACTTTGAAAACAGTATGAATATGATTGCGAATTGGAGGTATGATACGGATACGATTGGATCGATTACTACAGATGATGCAGACCTCATCTCAGTTTGGGTAGGCAATGAAATCAGAGGAGTCGCCTCCATTACTCAATCTGGTGAATTCTTTGCTTCTTATTTAACGATTTATGGTAATGCGGAAGATGGCTCAGATACAGAGCTTGAGTTCAGAGTATGGGACGCAGATTTGGGAATAGAGTATGATGGACAACCATCAGATTCAATATTCTACATCGCGAATAGCACACGAGGTACAACTGCTAATCCAGAAATACTAATTGTTAATGCTGAATATGATAGAGCTAAATATATTTATTTTAATCAAGGATGGACTGGATTTTCATTATCTGACTCTACGATCAACATGGATGTAATGCATAAGCTCAGGACACTTGGAAGTGTAACAGAAGGCGATATGATCGTTACTGGTGACAAGTTCTCCCAATATACAGATTCGTTGGGCTGGTTCAATTTTGGGGCATCGAATCTCGAAATCATAGACAATGATGAAGGGTATATGATTTATCTTGAAAATGGTCCAGATACATTAAGAGTTACAGGAATATCTCCAACGGCTGGTGATTTGACGTTGAAATCTGGCTGGAATTGGTTAGGATTTCCATTCGAAAATTCAGAAGCACTTAACGACGTTCTTGATCTAAACACAGAAAATGCAACTGGTGAAGATAGAATCAAATTAGATTTTCCACTTGCTGGGGATGATGATAAATTTGCAAATTACAATATTGTAAGTGACAATTGGAATGACGGAAACATTACTAATCTGGAACCCTATAATCTATATAAGTTTTACAGCGGTCATCCAAATGGAGCAATCCTATCATGGGATCCACAGAATAACTTAAAAGGGAAGATAATTGAAGATGATCAAGTAAGATCATCTGAGGTCGTCGATCCTGATGATGCAGGCACTTGGGTAATGCCTGATTTTGCTACAGATCAGGTTATGCCGATTATTGCAGAAGTGATTGTTGGCGGAGTTGTTGCCAATGATCCCGCAGATATGGTTGCGTTCTTTGAAAATGATACCATCCGAGCATTGGCCAATATAGAAGAAGTATCAGCTTTAAATATATTTGCTTTAAGTATGTTAGCTGAGAAAACGATACCTATGAGTGCTTATGACATCCGATATTATGACGCTAGTGAAGGAGTAGTTTTGACTTCGACCGACACCCTTACTTTTAATAATAATGGTGTGGGTGATGTATTTAATCCATATGAACTTATTTTTGAAGAAGACCCGTGTCCAGAAACACTATTATTAGGCCCTAGTGGTAGTCCTTTTGTTCTGGATAAGACATTTGAAGCAAGTGCAGAAATAAGAGTACTTGGAACATTGAATGTGCCTGATGGAGTGAATATCATCTTGAGTGCTCCGAAAGTGACCATAGTAGATATGTTGAACACTGCAAATGGAGCTACAGTAACGGTGAGACCAGATGGGTGTAATTAATTAGACACGATAGATTTTATAAGAAGGCTGTTCCAATTTAGGGCAGTCTTCTTTTTTACTTCTACTTAACCTGCAGCATCAAGGATATTCTCAAGTAAGATTACAGAACGACAAATAAACATCTTTGGTTTCGAGTCTCATTTCGTTTTCCTTTTTTATCAAATAGAATAAAACCTTAATTTTGAAATAAGTAAAAGTTCAATTATGGTAAAAAGACAAACCTGGGTTGATCATGTATTTAATTTTGGAATTGATATTGGCTGGCAAAATAACATATTGACCAGAATAAGAGACCCCTCTTATTCGTATAGCACATCACATTGAATATTTGACAGAACACCAACTAATACCATTTACGGTTTGAAAATTGATGGAAAGTGGAGCATCAAAGAGCACATAGGTCATCTCATAGATCTAGAAATTGTTCATCAATTAAGGCTCATAGAATTCAAAACCATACTGCGAGTTTAACTAGGGCAGACATGATGAATGTCAAAACTGAAAGGGCAAATCACAATGATATTAAAATTGAAGCACTTATCTCAAAATTCGAAACGGGGAGGTAGGCGCTTATTCAAGAGTTTAATTCATTATCAATGGAATCCAAGCGCCACATTTCTATTCATCCTAGATTGAATGTGGAAATGAAGCCTGGATATAATGTTTTTTTTTCAGAACATGATGATCATCATTTGGCATCTATTTTTGAAATTAAAAATATGTTTTAAATTATAATATGATTAATTATAACTACTCAGGTACCCTTCAAAAATTATAATTTTGTCACTACTTTAGCATCTTTGGGCAAAAATACCTCCAAAACACACCTAAAATCAACTATTATCGACGGATTGTATCCGTCTAACATAATGTGACCCATTCTAGGGTCATATGCTGAGTAGTTATGATTAATTTTTTTCTTAAAAAACTTGAACATTAAAAAGGAAAGAATCAATTCCAATTGATACACATATCACAAGTGTATCGAACGCACTTCGCTTTCTTAGGAATGAAACATTAATAAAGTTACATTCTTCTGATTGATTTTTTCCCCTTCTTCTGCACTAAAAAGCCTCGCCTATACGATGCAGTGCTTATGTTTTTTGCCTTGGAGAATGAATAAATATCAGCACATAAAAACGTACTTTATTAATGCATCATTCCTTATATAAAGTTATGATTTCAGTTCGTTTTTCAAATTACAAATTCACACTCTCCATCCCTTTCATCGTCAAACGTCTCTTAGGAGCTCGTTCTAACACTTTCTCAAATTGCCCCTTCGCTTCATCTTTCCGATTTCGATCCAACAGCCACTCCCCATATAATTCAAAAGAAGGCTTCACAATATTTGGTGGTCCGTAAGTAAAAGCTGTTGTTTCTTCCATGAGGGTAGCCTCTAACATCCACTTTTCGGCGGTCTTTTCATCCCTATTGTGCAATGCCAACAGCGCTTTCAATTCAAATTCAAGAACCTTGACACTACTCACTTCATTGACGGAAGGAGGTTGCTGATAGCTAGATACTCCACTGCACATTTTAGGTGCACCAATAACCATTTGCTTTTCTGCTTTTGATTGCATGACATTCAATTCTTTGATTGCAGCATGTAAGTCAGTTGTATTTTCATTCTCATATCCTGCCATACCTTGTGTGAAAACCTGAACACCTTTAACTAGCAAGTTCAGTTTATCTAAATCTACATTCACACTGGCTATTGAATCGGCCCAATTACCGGACTCCGTCAAGTAATCAGCTTTCATCATAATGAAGTGAGCTCGTGCTTTGCTTGATGGATTTTCGGTGCAATATTGTTTCATATCATAAACCATCTCTCTTGCCTTTTCAAAATTTCCTTTCTGCAGATAACCATACAATAACCACTTGAAAGCGTGATATCCTCTAGCATCATTATCCAATTCTTTTTCTATCATCCTTGCAACACTGGCATCATAGCTGGCGATATTTGATTTTATCACCTCATCCCACATTCCTAATGCCACAAAAATATGAGAAGGCATATGTAAAGCATGTTCTGCATCCGGTGCTACTTTCGAATACCTATTGGCAGCTTCTAAGGCTAATGATGCATGCTCGGGATCATCGTATGAATGGATCAAGTAATGCAAAGCTCCGGGATGTTGCGGGTTTTCCGCTATTATTCCTTGGACTATTTTTGCCCCTTGTTCATAATTATCATCCTCTTTTCTACTTTTCGAAGATCCCAATAGTGAAAGTGCATAAAATGCTGCAACTTCATGATGTTCTGGATATTTTTCATGAAGTTTTTCCATTTGATCTTTATAGGTGATATCCAATTCCTTTTTGTCACCTTCAGCATATAAAATCTCAACTGCTTGAAGTAGATCACTTTCAAGAGGTGTCTTTGCTTTTGCCAATCGTTCTTCGGGAGTATTTGCCAACTTCTCCAAAGCAGCAATTCCCTCCTCTGTATATCGCTCTCGCCATAGTGGATGATTATATGTCATCGCTTCACCCCAATACGCCATCACAAAATTAGAATCTATTTGCTGAGCTTCCACAAACTTTTCCGCCGCATCCTCAAACTCAAAACTGTGCAGCAATAATAATCCTTCATGAAAAGATGGAGCCGCTTCATCAGAGCTTGTGACATCAAATTTTATTTCTCCTAAGTTGGCTTCTTCTGTAGTTAATGGTGTTGTAGTTTGTTTATTACCACATTGAATAAAGAGGAAAGCTATCGATAAAATGTATATTGAATATTTCATTCTTTTAATTTATACTTAAAAGTAATAAATTAAAAGAAATTGGAGGAGGGTAGCGTGCAAAATGGTAAGAATCAATTCAAAGTTATTCTAAAGTCAATGTAAAATAGCTCACATGTTTTTCATCAAAAGCACAAAGCCCCGCTATAAAACGAGGCTTTGAAAATTTCAAAAATCACATTATTTAATCACCTCCTTTCACTTTCTCCAAACCTATACCCTACCATCTTTTCCATGCTCCCCGTGGTATAATCATGCAAATCATTCGTAGTAAAGTCATACGCTGCCGTAAAACTAAAGTCTTCCAAAAACTTCATCTCAATACTGACAGCTAGGGACTCACCAAGACGCCAATGCAATCCTGAAGCTATCTTATCATTCAACCATGCTTGTACTCCTAATGTCAACTGTAATGGAACTGCTTATTCATATTTGACGAGCATATCAGGCTCCCACTTGATTGTAGAATTTTCATCTCCAATCAAGATAGAAAAATGAGCATATATAAGTCTACTTTTTTCAATACTCCCCGCTCCTATTGAAACTATGGTAGGTACAGAAAATCCAATCTTAAATTGGTTATCATGATACAATACTGCAGCTCCTACACTAAACAAGGATAGTTTTTCTGATCCACTATCGAAAATATCTCCAGGATTTAAAACATCAAGACTTAGAAAAATTGAAGATATATAAGTATACCCCACCCTGATTCCACCACTTAGAAATCCATCTCCAAGACGCATCCTGTAAGCTGTATTAAATGAAAATTCGGTACTCGTATTTGATCCGACACCTTCTTGACCAATGGTTGCTCCTACCCCTAACGAATTGCCGAAGAAAGAATATTCTGCACCTCCTAATATCGTAGTGGGTGCTCCGTTGACTCCTAGCCACTGATTTCTATATGGTAGCGTGGCAGTGCCTTGATCCTCTCCATTACTGCCTGCATATGCAGGATTGAAAAACATACTATTGAAAGTATATTTGGTGAGAATGATTTCTTGTTGTGCATAATTGTCCACCAAAGCTCCAGCTAGAATTATTGTTATTAGAATTAGCTTTTTCATTTGGTTATTTTTTTAAGTAAAAAAATAGATTTGAGAAATCGAGATTGAGAGAATTCGAGACGCTCTAATATTTCACTATGCTGTCTTGAACTCTCGATGTCTAAGGATCTCGATGTTTAGAATTGTGGAAACTTAGTGTCGCAATTCTATATAGGTTTGCTTCATTCTAAGTTTATCACCTGTTTGTTCTGGAAATTCCAAAACTAAAAAGTATGTACCATCAGGTAAGTTTTCTCCTGTGAAGCTCTCTCCCGTCCAATCGTTTTGATAGTTCAATTGTGCCCAAACTTCTTGTCCCCATCTATTGAAGATCTTAATGTATTTCGTGCAATCATCGCCACCATTAATCACCAATCTTTCATTCAGTCCATCTCCGTTTGGCGTCATGGCATTGAAGATTGTCACTCCTGTAGTATTACATGGCACGGGTGGGTCTGGACAATCTATTAACTCCACCTCAGTACACATCTCTCCTGAGAAACACAAATCACCAGGTGTATCTCCCTCATAAATAGTAGCACATATAGTAAATACGCCTCCGGAACTATACTTATGTGACCAAGTCCCAGTGGCAGGAGTTATCACTTGTCCCGCTACACTACCATCGCCCCAATCCGGTTGTGACTGGCTCAACCAATGACAACTATCCAACTGTGGTGCTGAGACAGTAACTGTACATTCACTTTGACTAACCGTCCTTCCTATATCAAGTAAATCGTTAAACAGTTCTTCATCTTCGCAACATACTTTTTCAA
Organism: uncultured Saprospirales bacterium; assembly: GCA_963975265.1. Taxonomy (GTDB): domain Bacteria; phylum Bacteroidota; class Bacteroidia; order Chitinophagales; family Saprospiraceae; genus CAJXUU01. Next base: position 452 of record CAXBGT010000136.1, on the reverse strand, counting down.
TCATACATTCTCTGAATGAGACATCATCGATAGCCCAATCATTGAAACCACTAGAATTTATATCAGATATTTCAATATCCACCATTCCAGAAGTTGAACCAGAAGAATATAGCAGTGTAATAATCCACCAATCTCCTCTTGGTATAAGCTGTCCTCCTGGATTGATTACTACCCCGTCAATTGCAATTTCTAGCGTTGGAGTACTTGCCACACTCAATGGTGCAATAAGATTATTTGTAAATACACAGAAAACATATTGAGTATTAGGTTTCACTGGTACAGTAGTTTGATAACTAACATTAGATGAAGGTTACCAAATTGGTATAAGTACCCATAGATACGTCACTATACAACTTCTTCCCTGATATATTATATGTCACCCCATTGAGAAAAGTAGGAGGAGGATTAATACCAAATGACTGTGAATCATTGTCCTTGTTAGTCTGTGAATT
>CAXBGT010000135.1:0-15770 GCA_963975265.1 uncultured Saprospirales bacterium | reverse complement strand
GTATAGTGCATTCACTTCGCAAAGGGTGGAATCAATTTGAATTGATACAACCTACAGAATTTAAGTTTTGTCTGGATGAAGATTTCACTTTAGAGGCTGGTGATATAATTCCATCTATAACTACGCCTGTCAATGGGTGGACTTGGGAAATTAGACCGACGGTTGGTGCAACTATAATTTCTACAGGCAATATAACTCCATATACGACGTCACTCGGGCCTGCAGGGTTCTATACAATTGCAGGTTATCCCGACTATCCTAATCCATTTTGTAACGATACAGTATTTACTGTTATTGAAATAATAGAAGTCCCACTTCCCGATAGTATTACAGGAGAAAAATTTATATGCGCAAGTGATACAGAAACCTATTTCGGTCATACAAGTTCTGTCGGAACTCAACTTGACTGGGACGTCATAGGAGGATCATTTGCAGGAAGTTCGATGGGAAATCCCGTGACGATTAATTGGGACCCTACCGGTCCTTATTTGTTATCGTTAAGGCAAATACAAACATCTGAGCCAGAATGTGCTTCTGATTATATTACTTGCATGGTAGAACTAAAAACAATCACACCTGTAACTGATATTCTAGGTAGTGACGGATGTACTAACGACATATCTTCTTACACTGCGTCGCCTCTTCCAATAGATCCAGAAGTATCATATAGTTGGGATATTGCGCCTATAGGAGTTGGTAGTGTTGTCGGGGGGCTAGATGCAACTACTTGTGACATACAATGGAATAACACAGCAGGTTCAGTTACAATCACTTTTAGTCAAACCTTATGTGGAATAACAACTGACTTTGATGAGATCTTCAATCTAAATGAGGCTGCGGCTGTAACTATATCTCAAAATATAGATTTTTGTGTTGGAGTAGCTGGTGTAGTGTTAACTGCATCAACTCCATTGGCATCATATATTTGGGATGTACCATCGGGGCCAAACCTAAGTGGCCAATCTATTACTATATCTGAAGGTGGCAATTATGTTATCACAGTTACTGAATCCAATAACTGCACAGCTGTGGCGAATTATTTTGTAAATGAAATAGATGGTCCTAATACAAATCTTTCATCACCTGACATTCTGGATCTTTGCACTTCAAATGCACCTGAAATGGTTACCCTACATGCACTTGCAGGAGGATGGACAAGTATAGAGTGGTGGAAAAAAACAGGTGTTGGCCCATACATTCTACAACCACTGCCCGTTAATCCACTAGAGTACATTCATACTAATAGTGGCGTAGTTGGAACATGCACATATTATTATATTGTAACAAATGCATCAGGGTGTAAGTCGACAAGTAATACTATTGTTGTAGATCAATCATTGTGCACAGGTGGTGGTGGAAACGGGATTCCATGTAACCCCGTAAATCATACTGTGGGTTTCACTTATACTCCCTCTACTAATTGTAATGAAGTGACTTTCATGCCAGCCAACTCAGCTAATGTTACGATCACTGGTTGGGATTTCAATGATCCTATCCTAATTTCACCTACCGGCCCTGGACCTATGTTTTCGTATTCATTTGCTGGTTATTACTTAGCTTATATGTATTATTCTGTTCCAGATCAAAATGGAGGTAGTCCATGTGAATTGTTTGATACAACTTCTGTTTGCATACCCATGGTTGCTGATTTTTCTATTACCGACTTAGGGTGCGGATTGTATGAAGTTACAAATACATCTTCTTACGTAGATGGAATGGCACCAACAACCTTCGATTGGGTCTTTGAAGATGCAGTGCCAGGCACAGGAACGGGAATGATGACAACTGTTGATTTTATGTTGCTAACAGGAATGAAAGATATTACCTTGACAATCACTAATCCTGCAGGCTGTGAGTCACAAGTAACAAAATCTGTTAATCTTGCACCTCCACCAATGGCGAATATCGTAGTTATGCCTCCTGATACCTGCGTCACGAAACCATTCTCTTTTTCTAATCTAGATGATACGGGCATTATTGCTTGGGATTGGGACTTTAATGACCTTACTGGTAATGGGGGCAGTAATCCTGAACACTCCTATCTGATGGATGGGATGTACACTGTCACACTAACAGTAACAAATGAAAATGGATGTACAGGAACGGATGAAGTTACTGTAACTGTTCATCCTGCACCAGTTGAAGGACCAATAACTTATGGGGATGATTTATTCCTGTGTGTGGGAGAGGCTCTTACACTATTCGGTCCAGCTGGTGACACATACTTATGGAGTGAAGGAAGCACAACACCTTCTATAACTGTAATGACAGCGGGAATTTTTGGAGTGACTGTATCAGATGTATTTGGATGTTCTTTTGTTCCTGATTCAGTTGAGGTAATAGTATTTCCAGAAATAGATGCTACCATCCAAGGAAACAATATCATTTGTGATGAAGGTTGCACTACCCTTTTCGCTGTAGATATTGCTGGATACATGTATGACTGGACTGATCAATCCAATAATGTCTTACCAGCTAATACGCCACCAAATTCAGTGACTATTTGCTTCGGAGCAGGCATTACAGATGTGATGCTAACGATTACGGATGACAATGGTTGTGATGCTTCAAGTTCTATCAATATAGAATATTTCGACAGTCCTGATGTCAATATAACGGCTTCAGATCCTAGCCTTTGTGCTGGCACACCAAATACCTTGACAGCTATAACGATTTACCCAGACCCAGTAACATATAAGTGGAGTACGGGAGCGACATCAACCAGTATAGTCGTTGGGTTAGAAGGAACTTACTATGTAACCGTCACTGATCCCGTTACAGGATGTAGCGATGTAGCTTTCGTTGTTATCAATCCTTTGCCAGATCTGTGTGTCGTCCCTGCTGGATGTTATACCGCTTGTGATCCAGACACACTTTGTGCGACACCTGGTCTCGTAGGTTACGAATGGTACTATAATGGTACCATAGACCCAACCTATTCTGGTATGGAATGTATTATTGTTTCCGAAAGTGGCACATATAATTTTGAAGGCACAAATGAATTTGGTTGTACAGATATCTCGGAACCACTCATACTTGAGATGGTACCCTGTTGCAGAGAAGGAGACACTGAAATCACTGCAATTCAAAGTGCAGATCTATCTTGTTGTTATACTTTTTCTTATTCATTAACACAAGATATATTCTATTCCTTAGACTTATATTCCGATGATGCTGGACTAGATATCGATGTAGGAACCGTTGATCCATCATTGACCGTTACATCGACAATACCTGCCCTTAATTCTTTCGAAAATGTTACTTCAGGCGACCCACTTCCTCAAGGTCCAATAACTAGTTTCATTACGATTTGTTTGGAAGATGTGATCGCTAATCCTGTTATACTATTGGCAGATTGGAGAGGTGAAGATGGATCGGTATTATGTACAGACACCTTAGAGTTAATATGTACCGTGGAACCAGATTGTGTTTATGTGCTAGAAGATTCACTTTACTGTGGACCAAATGGTCAATTATTATATGATTTAACTATCTGTAATCCTGCTGATGCTGAATATAGTGTTGGATACCTTGATTTTATTGAATTTGATCCTGTATCTGCAATGTTTTTACCTAGTGAAATAGATATAACAGGTAGCCCATTATTACCAGGAGAGTGTAGAGATTTTACCATTTCTATTATTGGCAGTGGAATTGCTAACGACTCTTTAAAATTCAAACTTGTTGGTCATGAAAATGATCCAAATGAAGATCCAGGCACACTTTGTTGTTCTATTGATGAATTGTATTGCACATTTATACCAGGTTGCACACTGTGTGACATGGTCTATATATCTAGCATTGATACTTCTGACTTAGGAGATTGCTGTTATGATATTACTGTAAATAACTACTTTGACGTTAATTACTTCAGCGGTATACAACTTTGTGTCCTGACACCTAGTGCGACCTTTGATATCGTAAATCCATTAGGCTCACCATGGGATTTAACAGGGTTGTCTGATACCAATGCAATGCTTGACTATAATAGCGCAGGAGTAAGTCATATTCCTCTTGGGGATACTGATTTGCCAACTATCTGCATTGCAAATAGTGATACCCCTATTGTAGATATAGAAATCAAATGGATTAATGGAAGTCTCATAGAGTGTCGAGATACCATATCATTACTTTGCGAAGGCGATTGTGGTTACATGTCGGACGCCACTTTAATATGTGGCGAAGATGGTACTTGGGTACTCACAGGTAGTATTACTAATACTTCAGATTATCCTATGACAAGTGCCTTTATTGATCTAGGAGTAGATATTCTTGATCCGTACGATATGAATATCGATCTTGGAACATTGGAACCAGGAGGAACTTATGGTCCATTTTCCTTTGTTATTGACATTCCAAATATTTCTCTAGAAGAACTCTGTGTTATCATAACATTACATTCTGAAGGACATTCTGAGGCGCATGAAGATTGTTGTCAATTCAAAACAATTCTGCCCATCCCAGTAGATTGTGGACAGTCTGTTTCTTGTGAATGTGGGCCAGCATTCGAGAACATGGTAGAATTAGGAATGACTTGCCAGGTAGGCGCAAATGACCTAATATACACGTTTGCACCAATTGGCAATTTTGGAGACTGTGACAAAGTAATCTGGAATTGGGTAAAAGAGCAAACATCAAATATGACCGTTGGCAGTGCCTCTATTACTCATACGTTCCCAGCTTTTGGAGAATATATTGTGTGCATGACGATTATACGGACTCAGGCCAATGGAAAACAATGTAAGATGGAAGTTTGTAAGGATATAAATGTCTTTCCTAATGGATTCATTCAAACTTACCCTAACCCTGTCACCAATGAGCTTTTCATAGGTATAGAATATATGGAAGTGGAACAAATGGCAAACATTCAACTTATCGATGCCAATAACAGAGTTCTGTATAAGAGTCAACAAATGGTGAGCGATCAAATAGTACCTTCTATCGATGTTACGGTGTTTCACACAGGTGTGTACACGCTTAGAATTACAATTGATGATAATGTTACTAGCAAAAAAGTGTTGATAGTACATTGATGATTTTACAACGCAGCAAGTAGATAGGAGTGTCTGCTTGCTGTTTTCTATTTGTTTGATGGTTAGTCTAAAAGGTATAATCCTCAATCGCAAATTGTTCCGCACGTTTGCTCTACCGAGCAAGCCATGCTACTACAATTTACTCCGTACGCGCGTTTGCTTCCAGCAAGCCACGCTTATGTATTCCCACAAACTACAAAAGGTCTCAAGTTATCCAACAAAATATTGCCTTTGTGATTAAATGGCTCGTCACTATAAAAGGCTTGAATAATAAAATATTCATGTTTCGCATTAGGTACAAACTCAATTAAGTGTGTTGACCACTTCATACTTTTCACAACTGGTGATTCGAATATCAATTGACTTTTATCGCATTTAGAACTGCCGATATAGATCCGAACTTGGATAGGTTTATTATATCCAGAATAAATAATCGAATGAGCCAAGTCTATTGCTGTTCTATAGCACTGTCCTTTTTTGAGTTTCGACGATAATCTTTGGCCGAACTGTTCGTAAGTACCATTTTCTCTTGTGATTATTCCTACGTAAGTATTGCCATCGCTCGGTTCATTATAGACTCCCCAAAACCCAGGAAATATATCTGGTGTAGTCATATTATCACATGGATGCCAGCCTTGTGGAGTTGTCGCATCTGCTGGTTCATCTTCGAAAGAAGGATTATTAACAGAGATTTGTCCGTAATTACTAGTAGAAAACAGCATTAAACATACAATTATGCTCAATAATCTTGTATTAATTGAAATAAAACAGCTCTTCACATTATTAATATGTATCATATATTACTTTTGTATTACAATAATACCGATGACGATTGATATTCAAAATAATGTAGAGGTTTCTTTCAAAGAAAACACTTGTAGCTTTTCATTAACTATTTTCAATACGTATCAGTAGTACACCTAATTTTAATAAATTTTTCTAACTAATTGGAATAATAATTCATGTCAGCATCAAAAACAAAGCCTACGCATATTTATTCCAGCATCTCGGTGGCTATCGTAATGTTTCTTTTGGGTACGTTTGTACTATTATTACTTCATTCTCACAATCTAACGAATATCATCAAAGAAAAGATGAACATTGTGGCAGAATTAGAAAAAAATGCAAATTCTGATCAAGTAATTGCTTTGATGAAGAAGCAATCCGAGATCAGAAGTGAATCTATCAAATTCATACCAAAATCAGAGGCGATTGCAACAATGTCCAATAGTCTAAAGATGGACTTCGATGATGAATCTAACCCATTCTCAGATGTTGTAATTTTTAATATCAAATCTGCAAATTATGATACTGATGTACTCAAAAAGATAAAACTTATACTCGAAAAAAATGATAATGTGCAGTCAGTGTATTACGAAGATCTGACGATTCAAAACATAAAAGCTAATCTTAACAAGGTAGCTTATGCAATTTTTTCTATAGGACTAATATTTGTTTTTCTCGCTATTGTCATAATCAGGAATACAATCAATTTAAGTATGTATGCAGACAGATGGGAGATCAAAACGATGGAGCTAATTGGCGCAAAATGGGGATTCATCAAGATGCCTTATATTAAGACTGGTGTGTTGGTAGGTTTCAGAGCATTTATTATAGCGGCGATCTCCATAATGGGATTACTCATTCTAGTCAACATCTACTTTCCTAATATCTGGGAAGTGGTTAACTTCTTCTACATTCTTATTTCTTTGGGAGTGATCTTTGTGCTGGCGATTGTGATTCCTGCTATTACCACCAATTCAGCTGCAGATAAATATTTGAAGAAGAATATGGATGCTTTGTATGAGTAGCGGTTTAGTTGTTGAGTTGATTTAGTTTTTGAGTTGTATCAGTAGTTGAGTTGGCCAATCTTTAAAGATTGGAGTTTCAAGCATTCCGGTCATAACATAATACGACAAATTAGATGTCTAACTTGCTATATTCGCTATTAGATTCATCCGGAGTGATTTGTAGTAGAAGTTTGCATCTAGCATTATCACTATTAGAAAAACTATTACCTTGATCACAATACTCAAGAACATGGTTTTGTATACTGATAGGTTATCCCAATAGCTGGGTGATTTCTCATGCCAAAGTCTCACCTTGAGTGATCTATTGCTTACATGAGCTAATATAATAATACAATCTAAATTAATCAGTCGGAACTTAGCCTCAATCTTAACAATAACGAGGTTCTACTACGATCTTCACCGCTTTAATACACTTCCCCACAACTTTCCGAACACTACATTAGTATTTCTCCATCATTCTCACGATAATTGCACCTAAGAATTACATATTACTATACAAGAAAGAAAAAAACAATATGGCTCGTAAAAATATAGCTGCAGGAAACTGGAAAATGAACACTACAGTAAGTGAGGGTGTCGATCTTTACAAATCACTTGCAGAACACAATGTTCCTTCTGACGTAACAGTCATCGTAGGGGCTCCGTTTGTCCACTTATCTTCATTGATAGCGGTAAAAAATGATAACATCAAAATTGCAGCTCAGAATTGCCATTACGAAAACAGTGGGGCCTATACAGGTGAGACATCTCCTAGTATGTTGGCTGATCTTGGTGTGGACTATGTGATCTTAGGTCATTCCGAAAGAAGAGAATATTTCAATGAAGGCAATGCCCTACTAGCAAAGAAGTTGGATGCTGCGTTAGCTAATAATTTGCCTGTAATCTTTTGCTGTGGAGAATCATTAGATATTCGAAAGGCAGGGACACAAAACGAGTACGTAACTAAGCAATTAGAAGAAGGACTATTCCACTTGAGTGTATCGCAACTGAAAGATGTAGTGATTGCTTATGAGCCAATATGGGCAATCGGAACAGGCGAAACTGCAAGTCCGGAACAAGCTCAAGATATGCATGCACACATTAGATCAATCTTAGTTGATAAATATGGATCTGATGCAGCGGAAGATATGTCTATTCTTTATGGAGGCTCCGTAAAACCAGCTAATGCCAAAGAGATCTTCGGGCAAAAGGATGTAGATGGTGGCCTTGTAGGTGGTGCTTCGCTAAAATCAGAAATGTTTAAAGATATTATCGATTCGTTTTAAATCTCTTTGAGATAGATAAGAAGACTTTTAGAAAGAAATAGAGCAGTCAGATTTTAAAAACCTGACTGCTCTATTTCTTTTTCAATACATCTATTCTCGAAAACTCGATTCTTGAAATCTTTATTCTATAAATAATTCGCCGCATTCAAAAAGTAGACTAATCTTACCGATACACTATTTACAGATGGTAGATTCGAAAGATCTCTCACCCCATTCAAATAGTTGGTATTTATCATTTCGGCATCGTTGCTGTAGTCATTCTTGAAAATGTTTGACTTCCAATTAAATATCAAATCACTGCCCGGTGCAAATCTCCAGGTGTAATTCAAATCAAGGTTGAAGATATTGAAGATAATGTCATGATTACCTGTGTACTCCGTATCAATAAAGTCTCCTGCTTCACTCAATTCATGGAAACTTTCATATTCTACTTTACTCCAATAATGTCTCGCTCTGAGATTCAATGCCATTTTAGAATTGAATGTGTAATTTACTCCTACTAAACTATTCACTGTAGACTGATCTCGATAACCTAAGATGGGTTTTCCTTGATCGAAAGTAGCAAATCCTCGTGATCGAGCACTTAATGAAGGTGCGAAATCTAAGAATACTGTAAACTTATCACTGAATCGATATCTTGGACCGATTGAACACTCGGTATAGAAAGCTCCTTCTTCTAATCTTTTGAGTCCAAATATGCTGAAGTTGAACTTTAGTTTCTTTCTATTGTCCGTTCCTACATACCAACCCATATTATACATTCCAGGTCTATTCAAATGTCTTCCTTGCACTCTTGGCTCAAAGAAATCCTTGGAATCCGGTCTAAAATTGGTCCACATATTCAGCTGCCATTGACTCTTCGTCTGTGTCCAAAATCCACCGTTAAAATGTAGGCTAGAAAATTCATTTTGGTCATATGTTGTAGTCAAGTTCGTGTTGAACCAAACATTACCTCTATCAAATGTTTTCCAACCTTTATTAAATGAATAGTACGATCCAAATGAATGCTCTCTCACATTGGTTTCTCGAAGAAATCCGAGGTCGTTATTATTGTAATTTTGACTAATTCCTTCGGTTTCAAAATCAAACCTGAAATTTCCAGACAGTTTACTCAACTCCAATTCATAACTCAATCCATTGATGTTATCTTGATTATCAAATATGAGTTGTGATACATTCATCCCGCCTGATATTCCATAACTTTGCTTATTGTTTCGTAAATCAAACTCCACTCCAGTGACATTGGCATTATGGAATCGATCTCCTTTTCTCCACACATTAGTATTGATCAAACTGATAGAAGAATTATTTCGTAGATTTTGATCTAGTACAATTACATTATAATTAGTCAGAGGTGCTGTCAACTCTTCTCTGATCTCATCTGTATCCATATCTTGATACCTCGCAGTAGTCGAGCCAGCAACAGCATTGAATACACCAATACCAAGTCCACTACCTGTTCGTCCAGATAGTTTAGAAGCATTATATAGTTGTGTTTCAGAAGGATTGTGAACTAATTCTTCGTTGTCACTTTTACTATAAGGAGCTGACCAAAAACCCATTGGTGTCCCTCCTACCCTTCGAGTATAAAATAACCCCCCTTTTTCAAAGAGATCAAGTCCCTCTGTGAAAAATGCTCTATTCTCATCAAATCGAACTTCAAAAGGAGATAAATTCAAAACTTGGTCATCTGATTGCACCTGACCAAAATCTGGAATCAGTGTCATATCTAAGGTGAATGCTTCATTAATTCCATACTTAAGATCAAGACCACCATTATAGCTATAGCCAGTGCTTCTTTGCGGATTATCTCCTCCTGTGCTATTCGTCTGCATATATCCTGTAAGATATGGAGATAGTGATAATCGAATCGGTGATTTTATATTAGAGACCCCTTTCAGATGTGCTGTCTGATTAATAAATCCAGAAACTTCCGGATCTAGCGGTTGGAACGAACATTTCTCACCTGTTCCTGCCAATCTTCTCATGTAGTTGATTCTCCAATTCTGGACATCTTTTTTCGGAAACCTAATGGCAGAGTAAGGAATTCTCATTTCGGCGTACCATCCTTCATCTGTGATACTCACTTCGCTGAACCACACTTCATTCCAATTTTGATCTTCATTATTCGTAGTAACTTTAGCATCGAACTGAACACCAGTAACTGCTACAATGAATTCTGAGCCTTCAGTACCATTTCCATAAGTATCCAAGACCAGTCCAAACCAATCTGTATTTCCAATATCATCCCTAACCGTTATTTCGGCTTTTATGTCATCCCTGCTATTTATTTTCATAAAGGCACCAACATAAACAGCTTTATCATCATAGAGCATTTTCACCTCTGATGCACTCGTAGGTGTATTACCAAATTTTGGATTGAATGTGATAAAGCCTGTAGCTACTTCGGCATTTTGCCATATAGGTTCATCAAGGATTCCATCAAGTTTAATATTGTCTTCTATTCGGAGGGCTGAGATGTTCTTTTGAGCATAGATAAAGGAGACAAAAAAGACCAGTACGAACGTTGAGCATGTGCGTTTCATAATGTTTTCAATAAGTATAGTTAGCAAGCTGAATCAGAATTTGCGGTAAGCTCTAATTCTATTAGTTATGAAAGAAAGACGAGTCAGAATATAAAGGGTTGCATAATTCTGAAAATAAAAACTAATTTTTTAGTTACTCTACTAATTCATTAGTTAACAAACAGCCTACATCAATGAATATCAGAGCTTTGTACCCTCACAAAAAAGACAATATACTTATTTGACTGCTGCTCTATAAAGACTTCTTGGATCTCAAGTAAATATTATCATAAGTAGAAACAAGATTAATTTCCATGCCACCACCATCGTTCATTTTGTAGCTTTCATTTCTACCACAATGATCATTTTGAGTAGAGTTTACTGATTTCAGAATAAGATCAGAGTACACTTCTCCATAAGATGTGCTCATATTAAGATCAGCATCTATTTTTGGGTCTATAGATAGGTCAACAATGTCATAGGCAGACACTAGTTCTAACTTCTCCATTTTATCCAATTTGTTCAATTCAGCTTCTATCATTCCATAGGTTGAATTGAGTTTTAACGAAGAATATGATCCTTTTGAGTAAATATCCCCATAAACGGTTGACGTTTCGACGTTCATACTTTTAGGAACCCATATAACTACTTTAGCTTCAATGTTGTATCCAATATTCATTGTAACATTATAGTTCTCATTATAATCTAGATTTTCAAATCCTTTATTGTCAATAAAGGACTTGGATCCGTCTTCATTATTGACAATCACTTTCTTTTTCAATGATTCAGTATGTACACTAGCGACTATGTAAATTCCAGTGAAATTATTCTTAGTCTCAAGAGAGTATGCTCCATTGTGTTCTTCACCATTGATCTTTACGGTAGATTCCATTTTGATCCCTTTTTCATCCCAAGATTTCAACTCAATGTCAGGATAATTAGATTCAATAATAACGGAATTACTTTTTGGACTACCAATTGTTTAATTGTCAACAGATTGACTTGTCGAAATCAAATATAAAAAAGACATAGCGATGGCTAATATCGGCTTTACAATATTCATAATTAATGGATTTAGTTAGTTAGATAAGTGCGATGAAATAACTTAGGATAAAGTCAGATGTAATTGATCTATCTACTGGAAATAAGGGTTTTATAAGCTAAACGAATCAAAAAACTCTATTTTTTCCCTCCCTGTCTTAAATATACATCATCATGAGCCGATTTGATTGAAAATTCCACTCCGCCACCGTTAAGTGTACCACTGATACTACTACCACTATAACAAGTACTCGAATTGCTTGGAGTTGATTTCTTTGTAATGTTGATATCCGCATTAGAATATACATCGCCATAAGGTGCTTCTATGCTTACGTTCATCTTAGCATTCGAAGGAATGGTCACATCTACAAAATCATATGCAGAATAAAGCGATACCGATCCTTTCTGACTAAGAGTGCTAAACCTAGCATCAATACTACCGTGAACTGTTTTTATTGCCATCGGGCCAGTCACATCTTCTAATTTTATATTATGATGATTTGTAGATATTTCAACCTCGCTACTTACATTTTGGATGAAGATATTTTCAGCATCATGCGTTCTATGTGATATCGAGATATTGACTCCTTTTGGAACCTTGATTGCTATTTCATTGCAAGAACAATTATCTGATAATTGACGCGCCGTTGCTGTATTTCCTTCTTTTGATACTGAAATACCAAACCCTGTGTTGTCTTCAAGACCTAGAGAGTTAACAAGCTTTAAGCCAGCAGCTCTTTCATTTTTTTCATTATTTTCAACCATAGTTGAGAATACAACTTCACTTCCTGAATATCCTTCGATTTTGATGTCATCGATATCGACGATATTCAATGTGCCAGAAGTCATAGGTAATTTATATTCCTTCAAACTGCCATTACTACTTGTCACATTATTTATGTTGCCATTCAAGTTCTGTGCACTTATAGGATATGCCATTCCAAATACTAAAGCGACTGTGAAAAATTTAATTAATGTATTCATTATATGTTGTTTTTCATGTTTTTAATAAAATTCAGATCGATAGTAGTTCCTTAGATGTCCACTTTATCAAGTCTGATTAGTTGCATATGTGCTCCGTCGATTACATATTTCTCCTGTGAATCGTCATTCACAATATTTTCTAAAGTACTTATGATTTCTTTATTTTGTTTCTTCCCTAGACTATCTATTATTGCCAATTTTACACCTCCATCTTTCTCTGTAGCTATAGCTTTAATCAGTGCAGTTCTAACTTTAGGACTATCCATATAGTTGGATAATGTTTCTACAGCTGCCAGTCTCACGTTGCTACTTTTATCAGTAAATAGTACATTTACGAGCACTTCTATCATTTGGCCATCTACATCTATTTGTTCATGCTTATAATTAACTCTTATGGCTTTGATTCGTTCTGTTGGCGATTGCACTTGCATCATTAATTCTAAATTAGCGAGCGAACTTCCCATTTGTTGGTTCTTGTTGTACACCTGCCAAAACCCCAGTACACAGACGAAGACAGCCGCAATTCCTGCCCATTTCCTCCAAGGAAATAATTTAACAACTTTGGCACGTTTAGTTTGGTTTTCAATGCTACCAGCTTCTTCCGCTAGCCATTTGCTAAAATTATGCTTTACTGATAAACTTGGAACATCAATTGCCACCAGCTCTATATGAGAATATAGTTTATTGTAATTTTCCCATATTTCAGTCAAGTGTTCATCATTTTCGATCTGAATCATCATCTGCTCTTTCTGAGTTTGACCCATGTCGCCTTCAAGAGCCGCTATCATCTTATCTTCTCATTGACTAGTATTCATATTTAATATCATTTATGAGAATAGATCTCAGTTTCTTAATACTTCCGTGTGCCTTCACTTTCAACGCCGATTCTGACAGCCCTGTAATCTTAGCTACCTCGGAATATTTCATCTTTTCAAACTTAGTCAAAACCAAAATTTCCTTTTCTTCAGCAGGTAGTCTGTTGATAGCTTCCATGAGAAATTTATTTTGCTCTGCAGCTTCCATACATTTATGGGCATCACTATCACTAGCAGCCATTTCAGTATAGCTATCATCAATGGATTGATATTTTCGCTTACGGTGATGGTCAATATTCGCATTTCTCACAATTGTAAACAACCATCCTTTAAAGCTATTTTGCCCCTGAAAAGAAGATTTATATTTTATCATCTTTTCAAACACATTCTGAGTCAAATCCTCAGCCAACATCTTGTCCTGATTGACCTTCATGAGATAGTTGTACACATTCACATGATACCTATCAAATAGCATAGATGCCTTTCTGATATCTCCAGCTGCAACGGCTTTCATTATATTTTCGTCGGATTGAGTCAAGCGTTTTTCAAAGTTTCTACAGTAAGTACAGAGTGAAAAATAAAAAGTTACAGTTTTGTGAAAATATATTATTTTTTGGATCGAATACATTTGACAAAAAACAAAAAAAAGATGCCGAACCCCAACTACTAGGCTCAGCATCCAAGAATTAATAAAACATGAATCTTTATGATATAAATCAACTGAGATTTAGATCCCGTTGGTCAAATTATTAGTCTTAATCAAATATACCGCCTATTCCATCACCATCAAGTATGTCACCAAGGCCTCCTAATACACTTCCTTCTCCACGCTTACCTCCATAACCTTTAGCATGAGACATGATTCTATCTGCCAGTCTGCTTATTGGTAATGTCTGAATCCAAACTGTTCCAGGCCCCATAAGACTAGCGAAAAACATTCCTTCTCCACCAAACATCATATTTTTAACACCTTTTACCATCTGAATATCATAATCTACATCCTTTGTAAACCCTACCAAACATCCAGTATCTACCCTAAGGTGTTCACCTGGTGCAAGTTTCTTCTCTATGATAAATCCACCTGCATGCAAAAAGGCCATGCCGTCTCCTTCAATCTTTTGCATGATAAATCCTTCTCCACCAAAAAAACCTCTCCCCAGTTTTTTACTAAATTCGATTCCTACTGACGCACCTTTTGCTGCACATAAAAATGCATCTTTCTGGCAAATTACTTTCCCTTCCAATCGCTCTAAATCTAAAGGAATAATTTTACCTGGGTATGGGGAAGCAAACGAAACGGTTTTCTTTCCTGTTCCTTCATGCGTAAATGCAGTCATAAATAATTTCTCGCCAGATATCATACGCTTACCTGCAGAAAATATTTTGCCCATAAATGAAGTATCTTCATTATTAGATCCATCACCAAATATGGTTGCCATTTCAATCTCTTCGTCCATCATCAACATGCTTCCTGGCTCAGCGATTATAGTTTCTTGAGGATCTAATTCTATTTCGACAAATTGCATTTCCTCTCCAAATATCTGATAGTCAATTTCGTGTGTATTCATGTATATAGTATAGTTTAGTTTTAGTGAGAATAGAAATTCTCGGTGAGTTCTAAGTAGATGTTCGAAATTGTACCATTCATTTCATTAACGAATATAACGGCAAGAATTGCACTTATGCATTAGCTGTTCGATGAAGGTGTAAGAATATTAGATAAAGGACAATGTGACTCTAACGATGAAGTGATTTAAGTACTTGAAGCGATGTGATCACTTGGATAAATTCTAGGATAATAAGTTGATAGCCTCCTTCAACAGTTCTGCCCCTTCTCCTCTTATTTCTGGAACATATGTTATTTGTGATTTAAAAAGAGGCAATTCTACGATGATATTAGCATCAAGAGCTTGAAGAGACCAAACTAATGATTGCATTGCACGTTCACCTCTGGGTTCATGAGGTGTAAACGTTATAGAAATCACACGTTTACCTACTAATTCACCTGATGAGGCTATCCATTCTAGCGCATTTTTGATGACAGCTGGCAAATTATGGATATACTCTGGAATACAAATAATTACAGCATCTGCTGTCAACAATT
This sequence comes from uncultured Saprospirales bacterium, assembly GCA_963975265.1. Classification (GTDB taxonomy): domain Bacteria; phylum Bacteroidota; class Bacteroidia; order Chitinophagales; family Saprospiraceae; genus CAJXUU01. The sequence continues at coordinate 192 of CAXBGT010000135.1, read as the reverse complement.
TATTTCTCCAATTAATTACAGAATCAGGAAGCGGGCTCGAATCTAACTCAGCTTGGAATAGCGGAAGCTCGAAATGTAAATTTGTCCTTTCATAATTATGGTCAAATCCAAGATCAGAAAGGTGGTCGAGCAATCTAGAATTAGAAGAATCTGATCTTGAAGAACCTGAGATAGTAAGAATTTTCATTTTAT
>CAXBGT010000134.1:0-15796 GCA_963975265.1 uncultured Saprospirales bacterium | reverse complement strand
TTAATAAACTAGGTTCATACATGTATTTGTATGGACCTTTTTTTGGTTGATAATAAAAGTGCTTTTGCCGTGCCCTTATACCCGTAGTTATCCTTCCAGCCTTGAATTGGAAGTAAATGGTACACAGTAAGGTGTATCCTAGGGAAACATAACGTTACCAATTTAATACTTGTACTTCGTAGTTGGTAGTGTATACTCCTATGTCTTTTTTGCTATAAAGTGAAGAATGATTGGGGGACATCAAGAAAGAATATTTGGCTACTTTAAGATTATTACAAACCTGTTCGTAAAGTTTCCCAGAAACACTTGCCATAGTGATTGATCGATGTGTTTCTTGCAGAGCCTATCTCTTTAGCAATCATTCTTACTTTAATCTGTTGTACAAAAAACGAGATTCAAGAATTTAGACCTTTATGTAATTCGGGATCTGGCTCTTGATTATTGCTTTATATGGATTAGTATGTTTGAGCCCTTTTTAAGTTAATAAAACCGTCTAACACGAACTACTGGACGAATGTCATAATAAATGATTGAATGACTCCATACTACTTTAATTATTCAGTTTTCACAAAATAGTATTGACCACTTCATATTCTTGAAGCGATCAGTAGGTTGTATGAACAGTTATACTGTGATTGTAATTTGTCTTCTGGATGAAATTATTTTATTCGACCTAGCACTTAATAATTTGCCCACTTTAATAATATAATGTCATTTTTGAGGTCCATTGTATATGATTAAGCTTATTCCAAATACCATTAAATCTTCATCATAATCAGTGATAGGTAATTTAGTGTCTGGAAAGATTGCTAATTCTACGGTATGAAAATTATAGGGTTGCCAGTTGATTGTCACAAACGGGCGAAAAGAAAAGGAATTTACACTTGAAGCATATTCGAAAATGAGATAAAATTTACTATTCAGCGCATTTTGTTTTAATATTTCGAGGCTCTCAGAATTGAGATTAGTCTTATTGGTGTACTTTAACCGTTGGTAACCTAAAGTGGCACCATATCCATACGAGCCTACGTAGTTTTCTAATCCCAAGTATAAGTTGCTGTGTGATATTTTCCATTCACTATCGACTAATTCACTGGTTTGTGAAGATAAACCTGTTACTTTAGATTGACCGTTGGTCGAAGATATACCGACATCAACACCAAAATATTCACTAAATTTATACCTAGCGCCAAATTCAATACCATGGTATATTTTTGGTGGCTTTAGTTTCTGGTCGTCCGATGAAAATTGATCACTAAATCGATTGAAAATATCTGCTGTTTTTTTAAAATCAGCATAATTTCCATTATAACCTACTTTGATATTGAATTGAGCATTAGCATAAAATGCTGTGCATAATAGGACACTACAGATTAATGTCCTAAGGGATTGAATTGACATTACAAGGTTTTGTGGTTTACAATACTATGGAAAGATACAATAATTGAATATATTTTTTCATAGATGATAGAAATCTGATGTATGAAATGTCTATTTGTCTACTGATATATGAAATTATCTTATAGCAGTTCCTTTAGTTTGTCAAATGCATTTTCTAGACCTTTAGGATTTTTGCCTCCTGCAGTAGCAAAAAATGGCTGGCCACCACCACCACCACCTACTTCTTTAGCGAGGTCTCTGATTATATTTCCGGCATGCAGATCTTTGGATTTAGTTAATGACTCCGATATAAGTAACATTAATTGTACTTTATCTGCATCAACAAGTCCAAATAAAACTACACCTTCACCTAAATCGTTAGCAATATTATGTGCTAGCGTTTTGGCTGTCTTGCTATCTATACCTTGCAATTTCTGAGTAACAAGTTTAACGCCATTTATCTCTTGCGCCCCTTTTACTAGATCATCTTTCATATTGCCGGCCTGTGCGGCCATCAGTGCTTCTATCTCTTTACGGAGGGTCTTGTTTTCGTCTTGCATGTCGGCAACGGACTTATGCACATCCTTTGTCCCTTTAAATAGATCTTTAACCTTACTTAAAGTGTCAATCTTATCATTTATATAAGCCTCGGCACAACCAGCAGTGATTGCTTCTATTCTTCTTACTCCTGCAGACACACCTGCCTCACTCGTAATTTTGAAAAGTCCAATCTCTCCGGTACGATTTACATGACATCCGCCACAAAGTTCTCTTGAAAAATCTCCATCAAATGTTATCATTCGTACATAATCTCCGTACTTCTCACCAAAAAGCATAGTTGCCCCAGAATCTTTCGCTTCTTCAATAGATATACTTCTCTGTTCTTCTAGAGCAATGTTTTCTCTGATTTTTTGATTAACAATTGTTTCAATCTTTGCTACTTCTTCGTCTGTCATTCGATGGAAGTGGGAAAAATCAAATCGTAAATATGTATCTTTTACTAAAGATCCTTTTTGTTGTACATGAGTTCCAAGAACTTCATTCAAAGCGGCATGTAGTAAATGAGTTGCTGAGTGATTATTTTCAATAAGAGCTCTTTTATTACTATCAATTACGGCTTCTACTTTTGCTTCCATTTGAGTAGGTAGCTTATTTACATATTGTATAATCAGGTTATTCTCCTTTTTGGTGTCTATTACTCTGATTGTTTCATTGCCGATTTTTAAGTATCCAGTATCCCCAACCTGTCCACCACCTTCAGCATAAAATGGAGTTTTATTCAATACCAATTGATAGATAGATTTGCCTTTCTGGCCCAGTGTTCTGTGTTTAATTATCTGTGCATCTAATACATTGTGGTCGTCATAACCAACGAACGCTACATCATTGTCATCTAGGATAGAGATCCAATCACCAGTTTCAGTTTTGGCGTCAGCTCTTGATCTTTCTTTTTGTTCTAATAAAGCCGCTTCGAATTCTTTTTCAGCTATAGTCCAGCCATTTTCCTCTGCGATCAACCGAGTTAGATCTATAGGGAATCCGTAAGTATCATACAATTCAAATGCTTGCTGACCATCTAGAGTATTATTATTAAGTTCGAGTGTAGCGATTCTTTTAAGTCCACCTTCAAGAGTTCTTAAAAATGACTTTTCTTCTTCTAAGATTACCTTTGTGACAAATACTTGCTGTGCTTTTAGTTCTGGGAATACATTCTCAAATCGATCAGCCAACATTGAAACCATATTATGCAGAAATGGCTCTTTAATATCAAGAAATGAATAATAATATCTGACGGCTCTTCTCAAAATTCTACGAATCACGTATCCCGCTCCTGTATTGCTGGGTAATTCTCCATCAGCGATAGTGAAACTTACTGCTCTCAGGTGGTCTACTAGGACTCGCATAGCTATATCGGACATCGGAGCATCTACGTATTTACTTAGGTACTTTATCCCAGATTTATCTTCTATATACGATATGAAGGGAGAAAATATATCAGTATCGTAATTTGAGGTTTTTCCTTGCATTGCCATACAGAGTCTCTCAAATCCCATTCCTGTATCTATATGTTTCTCAGGAAGATCGTGTAATGACCTATCGGCTTTTCTATTGAACTGAATAAAAACTAAATTCCATATTTCTATGACCATAGGGTCATCCACATTTACTAACGTAGCACCATTTATTTTTACTCTATCTTCGTCTGGCCTAAGATCAATATGAAGTTCAGAACATGGACCACAAGGGCCAACATCACCCATTTCCCAAAAATTATCTTCTTTACCACAGTATAAGATGTGCTCTTTAGGAAGGTGAGCTTCCCAGATTTTTGCTGCTTCGTCGTCTTTGCTAAGTCCTTCACTTTCATGCCCACCAAAAACAGTCGCATAAATTCTATCAGGATCTAATCCATATTCTTTTGTTAACAGCTCCCAAGCCCAGTCTATTGCTTCTTTTTTGAAATAGTCACCAAATGACCAATTTCCTAACATTTCAAACATGGTATGGTGATAAGAATCTCTTCCAACTTCTTCTAAGTCATTATGTTTTCCAGAGACTCTAAGACATTTTTGGGTGTCTGCCATTCTTCTTACTTCAGGTATCTTATCTCCTAAAAAGTAATCTTTAAACTGGTTCATACCCGCATTTGTAAACATTAATGTCGGATCATCTTTAACTACTAAAGGAGCAGAAGAAACTATTTTATGATTCTTTGATTCAAAGAAATCAAAGAATTTTTGTCTTATTTGATTAGCATTCATAACGCAAAAACTATGGTTCGACATTCAAGAGGAATGTCATTTTAATTAATATAAAATATGTAAGCTATTGTACAGTTTAATTAAGGTGCAGGAAATCAAGTACTTAGACATAGTGATTAAATAAATATGTGTTTTTTAATTATTTTCGCCAGTAATTTTGCATTCTGAAAATGTTATACTACTTTTGATGACCCATATCCCCTGAGCATACGTACTCAACTGATGGCTGCAAAAGTAGTTAAAAGGACGAAAAAATCGTGATGAAAAGAGAAAAATACGTATACAACGATCACACACTGCAATATGAGAAACTTAGGCTTACGCCCGGAGAACAATTTACTCGTGTTACAGTAATTTTATTTTCAGTAATAGCCTGTTCTGCTGTAATCTTCGGTTTAGCATATAAGTACTTCCCTACTCCAAAGGAAAAGTCCCTCCAAAGAGAAAACCAGCAAATGGTTTTCCATTTCGACAATCTAAAATCAGATTTTGGTTTGATTGCTGAAGATCTTAATCAACTCCAACGTAAAGATGCTGATGTACATAGAATGATTTTCGGATTAGATCCTATCGATGATGCTGTATGGAACGGTGGTATTGGTGGACACAATAAATACGCCATGCTCGAAAACTTCGAAGATACTGGCGAAATGATCTCTGAATCATTGGAAGATGTGGACAAGCTTAAACGTAAAATAGAACTCCAAAGAGAATCGCTCGATATGCTGTTCGAAATGGCCAGTGCAAAAGAGAAAAAATTAGCTTCAATACCTTCTATTAAACCTGTTGTGGAAGATAAGTTGAAGAGAAAGATCAAACACTTATCTGGTTATGGAATAAGATTTCACCCTGTACATAAGGTGAAGAAATTTCATAAAGGAATCGACTTCACTGCGCCTAAAGGCACAGCTATACAAGCTACTGGCAATGGAACGATCATAAGAGTAGAAAAGAAAAAGAGAGGCTACGGTCATAATGTAGTGATTGACCATGGCTATGGTTATACGACACTCTACGCTCACATGAAGACCATCGCTGTAAAGAAAGGTGAGAAAGTAGTAAAGGGGCAAAAAATAGGTGAAATAGGGAGTACAGGTACTTCTACAGCTCCACATCTTCATTATGAAGTTAGAATTAATGGTAGAGCTGTCAACCCTATTGATTACTGTCTTGATGGACTTAGTCCATCAGAATATAAAGATTTGGTATCTAAAGCAAGTGAAGAAAATCAATCTTTTGACTAACGCCAAAAGAAAAAATACAAAACTATCCAATAAGAGACCAGTAGTAAAATTACTGGTCTTTTTTTTGATACAGAATGGTTACATGTTACTTTGTTTTTGATAATCTACAATATCAAAAATTGACAGATACTTAACAGACAGTGTCTTATAATTATTTTTAGTTCTCAAATTTTGAGAATGAGTAGAGAACTACTTAGATTTACCAGTAGACTCAACGAATACGACAGAAATGAAATTCCTACTTGCACTATTCTTTTCTTGCTTTTCAATTATGGCTATTAGTCAGATTACAAGTTTAAATTTCTTACTCAACCATAATTGTGAGACGAACCTTTACGAGGTCAAGCTAAAAATACTTGAGGGCAACGCTATGTCAGCTGGACAAAGAAGTCAATTTAATTCTCAGATTTCGCTGGTAATACCAACTGGACTAAATTTTGAAATAGTAGAACGATTTAATCCTATAAAAAACAATCAAAATTATGATGGAAGCGAAGCAATGAATTGGGGTGCGTTCACACCAGTCGTAAGTCCTCCAGAACAACCAGAGAACGATTTCTATTCTATATCGCCTCAGTTAGCACCTGCAAGTTTTTATAATAACTTGAGTGAAGGGGATGAAGTATTACTTTTTGCATGCAAGATTGGAGATGATGATGAATATAACCCAGATATTCGTTTTTATGATAATGACAATGATCCCGCAATTCAATCCGTAGGCTCAGATTTTAGAAATGGATTTGCTATAGGATCACCTGTTCAAATATACAATACGAATGAATATAAATCCTGCGTCTCTAGTACATATGATATCGAAAGTGAGTTAAAAGCATATCCTAATCCATTTCATGATCAATTGGTTATAAAATCGGAAATACCGATTAGTTCTTTGACCATAAGCGATGCAAATGGTACTGTACATTACTCGAATAAAAATATAGGTAGAGAGAGCATTGTAATTTCAACTGAAAATTTACCTAGAGGACTTTATACTATTAAGTGTGAATTTTCAACTGGTACGAAAACAATCAAAACGGTAAAATATTAGAAAGCTTGAAAGAATTCTAGTTGCTAAAACTTCACTCTTTTTGCTGCATAATCGTAGCCTTCTTGCCACCATTGTTTCATAGATACTGGATCGAAATGAAAGGAATACTCTGTCAATACTCTTGGTGTGAAGAAAAATCTTACATGTATATCATCATTGTAAATTGACTCTAAGTGACCTATCAATATATCATCATATACGATTTGATTAAGCATGAACCCCATCGATTGCAAAAGCACATCAAAAGCATTTCTAGTTTTTAGATTCTCTGTAGTTCTGTGTCTAGGTTGTAGTACGATTACGTCTATCTCTTTAGCTCCATTAGATATAGCTTCTTCAATTGGTATGTAGTTTCCGAATCCACCGTCAGCATACTCACAGCCATTTTTTTCCACAAGACTCATGAATGGCACAAAACAAGAAGAGATCCACATCCAATCGCAAAAATCTTCATAACTATTATCCGATAAGTGTTTGTACTCAATAGTGTTTTTGGTGAGATTTGAGGCAGTTATGATTATTTTTTTGCCAGAAGCTTTTACTTTTCTATAGTCATCCGCAGTTAAAATTCGACTTATAGTTTTGCGAAGATTGGATGTATCACCGAAGGTTTTTCTACGTTTTAGGAACATCTTGATGATGTTCATATGGTGCATGGTCGATTTTAAATTGCCATCCTTATCCTTAGTGATTTTGAATGGACACACTTTGAATACGTCTCGTTGTTTTACATTAGTATACGCTTCTCTTATCCGGTCAATATTGCCAATAGATAGATGTGGTATAAGTAGGCTGCCTGTAGAGCTCCCGACAAACATATCATAGTCTTGCTTTTCTTCATTGATGAGATACTCAGCAACACCTCCGGCAAATGCGCCTTTGCTTCCTCCTCCTGATATGACCAATGCCTTCATATTAACTGTCGTAGATTTCGAGATCTTGAGACTTTTGTAAAAACAGTTAGCCAATTTTTTTGCTACATCTGTGTTTAAATCTTAATTCTCTCCGTATTTTCTCTTTTTCCTTTTATGTTTTCTGTTTCGAAATCTCGGAGTCTCTCAATCTCGAAAACTTCTTTCCCTACCTTGTCAAGAACATGTTTCTATTTCTCTCTAATTCTCTAAAGAATGGATCACTTGTGTCTTTTACAAATCGAATTGCTTCTCCTGTGCTCTTCATCTCAGGTCCCAGTTGCTTATCTACATTCGGGAATTTGTTGAATGAGAATACTGGCACTTTGATTGCAAAACCTTCCAGTTGCTTATCTACAGTAAAGTCTTTGATCTTCTTATTTCCGATCATAACATGAGTAGCAATATTCAAGAATGGAACTCCGTAGGCTTTCGCGATGAAGGGTGTTGTTCGAGATGCCCTAGGATTGGCTTCAATCACATATACCTGCTCATCCTTGATGGCAAATTGGATATTGATTAAGCCTCTTATTTGTAGCGCTTCTGCAAGTTTCAGAGTATACTCTTTCATTTTATCTAAAACAGCCTCAGAAAGAGAGTAGGTCGGCAATGTCGCAGAACTATCTCCAGAGTGAACACCTGCTGGCTCGATATGCTCCATAATACCCATAATGAGTAATTCATCACCATCGTAGATAGCATCTACCTCGGCTTCTTTTGCTCTTTCTAGAAATTGATCCACCAACACGTTGTTGTCAGGCATATGTTTGAATATCTCAAGTACCTGTTTCTCTAATTCGTCGTCATTGATTACAATCTTCATGCGTTGTCCTCCAAGTACGTAAGATGGTCTTACAAGGACTGGATAAGACACCTCATTAGCAACCTTAAGTGCCATGTCAGCATCATCAGCAACTCCAAACCTTGGGTAAGGAATTCCTAGTTCTTTTAATAAATCAGAAAATCTTCCTCTATCTTCTGCAAGGTCCATAGCATCGAAGCTACTTCCCATAATTTTTATTCCTTTTTTATGAAGAGTCTCAGCCAGTTTCAGTGCTGTCTGCCCACCTAATTGCACGATGACACCTTCTGGCTTTTCTAGTTCGATAATCTCTTCTAAGTGCTCCCAATAGATTGGCTCGAAATATAATTTGTCAGCTGAATCAAAGTCAGTAGATACTGTCTCAGGGTTACAATTGATCATAATTGATTCATATCCTGCCTCTTTGATGGCCTTGAGTCCATGCACACAACAATAATCGAACTCTATACCTTGACCGATTCTGTTTGGCCCTGATCCTAATACTATGATTTTTTTCTTATCGGACGGGATACTTTCGTTTTCTTTGTCAAAAGTTGAATAGAAATATGGAGTTTGTGCTTCGAATTCTGCAGCACAAGTATCTACCATCTTATATGTCCTAACTATACCGAGCTTCTTCCTTTGCTTAGTAACAGCCTCTTCTTCGATTCTCATGACCCAGGCAATCTGCGCATCAGAATATCCTACTTCTTTTAGGTCTCTAAAAAACTCTATTGGAATATCTTCTGGCACATTGAACTTATCCAGTTTATCTTCCATTTTGACCAATCTTTTGATCTGATTGATATACCAAGGGTCGATTCTTGTCAATTTCTGCACTGTTTTCACGGGCACACCTAATCTCAGGGCATCTTTTAATCTATAAATACGATCATCACTTGCTTGCTCCAACCGGGTAAGTATATCTTCGGTTCTGATCCATTCTTTTTTGTCTGCTCCAAGTCCACTTCTGTTGTTTTCTTGCGACTGACAAGCTTTCTGCAATGCTTCTAGAAAATTACGACCGATCGCCATTACTTCACCTACAGATTTCATCTGCAGTCCCAGTCTCGTATCTGCACCATTGAACTTCTCAAAGTTCCATCTTGGCATTTTTACAATAACATAATCCAGGGTAGGTTCGAAGAATGCTGATGTGGTGCCAGTGATCTGGTTTTTAAGTTCGTCCAATGTATAACCGATTGCTAACTTAGTCGCTATCTTGGCAATAGGATACCCAGTCGCCTTACTAGCCAATGCAGATGATCTAGATACACGCGGGTTAATCTCGATACATATTAGATTTTCTGTTTCTGGATCTTGTGCAAATTGCACATTACATCCACCTGCGAAATTACCCATAGATCTCATGAGTTGTATCGCATCATTACGCATTTTTTGATATGCTTTATCAGATAACGTCATTGCTGGCGCTACGGTAATACTGTCTCCAGTATGTATTCCCATTGGATCTAAGTTCTCTACTGTACAGATGATAACAACATTATTATTGCTATCTCTGAGTAGCTCAAGCTCGAATTCTTTCCACCCTAAAACTGCTTGTTCAACCAATACTTCGTGTGTAGGTGAAGCATCAAGTCCTCTTCTGAGGTAATCGTCAAATAGTGCTTCGTCATGTACTAATCCTCCACCAAAGCCACCTAAGGTATAAGACGGTCTAATTACCAGAGGGTATCCGATCTTCTGTGCTGCTTCTTTTCCCTCAAGGAAACTATTAGCAATATAAGATGGAGCCACTGCTTGGCCTAATTTGATCACATGTTCACGGAATGCTTCTCTGTTCTCTGCCAATTCGATAGCTTCAAGGTCTACTCCTATCAGTCTTACATTAAATTCATCCCAAAGACCTTGTTTCCCAGCTTCGATAGCGAGGTTCAATGCAGTCTGACCACCCATTGTGGCTAATACTGCATCGATCTTCCTTTCAGTAAGAATCTCTCTGAGACTCTTTACCGTTAGTGGTTTGAGATAGATGTGATCCGCAGTCATTGGATCAGTCATGATCGTTGCAGGATTACTATTGATAAGGCTGACTTCGATGCCTTCTTCGACAAGAGACTTAGCAGCTTGTGTCCCAGAATAGTCAAACTCGCAGGCTTGCCCTATGATAATAGGTCCGCTACCTATGATGAGGACGGATGTTATAGAAATATCTCTTGGCATAATGAATGGATTGGATAAAATTTTCGCAAATATAATGCTTAAAAGATAGATTTATAAAATGATGAGGTTAAAGTGACTTTTAAGAGTAAATAGTTAGTGGAAATGGATGAATTGATTTATGAAACTTACCTTTGGATCAACCAAGAATGGAAATAAGTAATTATAAGAAAATTTGTTTTTATCAAATCTGATTAACTATTAGCTATTCTTGTCCGTTATAAGGTTGCACAATCATAAAATAATGAAATACGTACTTCCATTTTTATTTATTTCTCTGTTTAGCATAACAATAAATGCGCAAGCGGACTGGGAACTCCAACGGGATGAATCAGGAATCAAAGTTTGGACTAAGGATTATCCAGATTCCAAATTCAAACAGTTCAAAACAGAGACTACGATCAAAGCATCGCTGAAGAATGTGGTTGCGGTATTCTTGGATGTAGAGAATATGGGGTTATGGTATGATCGGGTTGAAAGAGCAGAAATGGTAAAGAAGATCTCAAATAAGGAAGGGATTTATATAATAGACTTTGAATTACCATGGCCAGTTGCGGATAGAGTGAGTGCCGTAAGGTCTATCTTATCTCATGACCCAACAACAGATGTTGTAAGAATAGATACGAATTATGAACCTGGAGTTATTACAAACACAGATGTGTTATTAATCACAAATATACATAGTGAATGGGTACTTACTCCAGTCGAGGGAGGGCATGTACATATTTATCATAAGGGATATATGGATCCTGCTGGGTCACTTCCTGCTTGGATATCTAATAGTGGAGTAAAAGATGGACCAGTGAATACTTTAATCGCACTGAAAGGAGTTTTACCGAATTATTCAAATGTTGATATTCCTTTTCTTCAGGATTGATTCAAGTACATAATTGTATTTTACTATTTTTGGATTATGTCAATAGCAATATATACTAGGAACGTAAAACAATCACAAAGTTGGGCAGATATCTTAAAGTCAAATCTTCAGAATGAGAGGATAGAAATATATCCTAATATATCCGATTTTGTAAATGTCACTTTTTTAGTTTGCTGGAAACCAGAAGAAGGCTTGCTAGGTAAATTTCCTAATCTTAAAGCTATACAGTCATTGGGTGCTGGAGTTGACCACATCTTAGATAACCATGTTGTTCCTTCTCATATTAAGGTGTCTAAAGTTGTAGATGTAAATCTCACTCATGATATGTGGGAGCACTCCATGTCGATCATTTTATCAGATATGAAAAACCTGCCGTTGCATGCGAAAAATCAAAAGTCAAAAATTTGGAAACCAAAACGATATACAAGAATCAAGGATGTTTCTATAGGAATACTAGGATTGGGTTCTATTGGTAAATATGTAGCCTCGCAATTTGCGCTTATGGGGTTCAAAGTTGGAGGATGGTCAAGATCCAAAAAGGAAATACAAAACGTTGATACCTATTCTGAAGAATCTGGACTAAAAACTTTGCTTTCTGTTTCGGATTATGTGATAAATATATTGCCTTTGACCAAAGAAACAAGAAGCATAGTAGATCTCGACTTTCTTGCCAAAATGAAGCAAGGTTCTTATTTTATCAATATAGGAAGAGGTCCTCATGTTGTGAACGCAGATCTTTTATCAAGCATTGACACGGGAAAGCTGAGAGGAGCTGCGCTCGATGTTTTTGAAAAGGAACCATTGCCCATAGAGAGTGCTATTTGGAACCATCCTTTAATTACTATTACCCCTCATATTGCTAGTTTAACACATATTGATTCTGTCTTTCCTCAAGTAATTGAAAATTATAATAGACTTATAAACGGAGAACTTCTTCTTAATTTGGTGGATCTTTCAAAAGGATATTAATAACGTAGTATTGGCTTTCGAATTCAATTTTGTCCGTAATTGGGCTATTTTATTCGATTTTGATTTCGAAATACAAGGTTAAGGCATTGCGGTAGTATATTGCGGCGTTCATATTAAAATTTAACATAAATGAGAATATTACTTTTTGTATTAATGGTTTCATCATTCACGATGTGCAAATCGAAGGATAAAATTTTGATTGGAGAAAAGATACACTATGTAGTCCTTCTAAAAAAAGGAGCGACAATAAAAATGCTCAAAAAAGCTATTAATCATGAAATATTAGATGCTAAATTAAGCAGCAAGTCACTAAATCAATGGACAATAAGTTTTAATCAAGACAAGAAAAAGTCTAAACATATAAAGCGAGACTTGCTTAATGTAGATTTTGTAATAAGTGTTTTTACTCCTGATGAATTAGAGAATATGAATTCTAAGAGTAACAAAAAAGCTAAAGTATCACCAATTAAAGAAAGACAAAAGCAATAAAACGATGAAAAGCGCTCAAAGATATACCACCTTCTTAGTTCTTTGCTTATTTACTTGGTCATTGTCGGCCCAGCAAGCTCCTGTTGAATTCACAACCTCAACGACAAAAATTCATAAGTTAGGAAAAACAAAACCAGTCGCTGAATTGATAAAAAAGTCAATGACATCATCAGAGAAAAAGCGAGCTTATAAGCTGAGAAAAAAAGCACCTGATAATTTTAAGGGTAGAGGTAAAAGTAAAGTATCTGTTCCTGCAATCGAACATCAAGGACCTGATGAAGTTCTTCAATTTGAAATGGGCAGCAGACCAGCGAATGTACCAATTGTTAACATAGATGGTCTATTCAGTAGCTTCGGTAGCCCTCACGATCCAACGGGAGATATTGGAACAACACATTATATGCAGGCTATAAACGGTACTGAAATAGGTGTTTTTACAAAAAATGGAGAACAGGTTACCAATTTTTCTGCCAATAATTTATGGTCGGAATTTAATATAAGTGGACGAGGAGATCCGATAATATTATTTGACGAAATGTCAAAGAGATGGATTATTACAGAATTTGCTAATCCAGCTGATGTCTTAATCGCTATTTCTGATTCTGAAGATCCACTAGGATCTTATAATGCATATAATTTTAGCACTCCTAATTTCCCAGATTATCCAAAGTATGCTGTCTGGCCAAATGCACTTGTATTTACTTCAAATGAGGGAGGTGCAGGTAATTTGCATAACTATTTTATAGATAGAGCAGCATTATTGGCAGGTGAGGATGATGTGACTATGCAAAGAATTCAAATAGCGGGAAGTTTCGCAACTCAAGCAGGATTTTTTGTTTCAACACCTTTGGATTTTAATGGCGACACAATGCCATTAGAAACAAGACCAATGGTAATGAAGCTCAATGATTCTTCTTGGGGCAATGCACCTGAGGATAGGATAGAATTATTCAACTTTGATATTGATTGGGAGAATCAAGCGAATACGATGGTTACTAGAACTGATATAGTAACAACCCCATTTGATAGTTACCCTTGTTCTGAATCAGGTTCTGGCTTTCAGTGTGTGCCACAACTTAATGGAGGTGGGTTAGATGCTATCCCTGAAGTGATAATGAACGTACCGCAATATCGAAATTTTGGAACTCATCAATCAATCGTACTTAGTTTTGTAACAGATGCTACTGTTGGGCAAAACCAATCTGCAATTAGATGGGTGGAATTACGAAAGTCTGGTATGGAAGATTATTCTATATACCAAGAAGGAACGTATGCCCCTGATGGATTAGATCGATATATGAGCTCGATAGCAATAGATAAGTTTGGTAACATTGGTCTTGGATATAACGTGTCCAGTCCAGACATGTACGTGGGATTGAGGTACACAGGAAGATTTGTAGATGATCCTCTAGGTGAAATGACATTCGAAGAGGTAAATGTAGTGGATGGGCTTGGAGCAATTGTTAGTGGAGGCAGATTTGGAGATTATGCTCAAATGGGAGTAGATCCCAATGATGGAGTGACATTTTGGTACACATCAGAATACGCGCATACAACTAGGTCGAGAACAAGATTGGTCGCTTTCCAATTACAGAAAAATGCATTTGATGCCGCGCCAATCGAGGTAACGAACCCGATAACCGGGCCAAACCTTGGAGTGGAAGAGTTTGTTTCTGTAACAGTAAGTAATGTAGGATTGGAAGATTTGGAAAATGTAGTTGTAGGGCTACTTTATCAAGGTGTTACTTTATCAACATTTACTATTCCAGAAGTATTATCAGAAAATGAAACATATAATCACACATTTGATGTGCCTATTGATATGGCTGCTTATGAAACTTTTGAAATCAAAACCTTCACAAGTTTCGAAGCGGATGATAACTTTCGAAATGATACTTTAATCACCATGATAAGTAGGGTTGCGGTTATAGATGGAGAATTGTCAGGAGCAAATAACCTTGAGACATGCGATGATAATCGACCTGTAAATATAAGAGTCACCAATGCTGGAGTTACTGATCTAACTGAGGTTAATTTTGAAATAACTACTAATGGGTTAATTTCAGGGACTGATATATATACAGGAAATATTGCAATAGGAGAAAGTAAATTAGTACCCGTTCGGTTATCTGGTCTTATTGAAGGATCAAATGATGTTACTATATCTATTACCTCTGTAAATGGAGAAGATGATATAAATGAATCTAATAATACCACAAACTTAACCGTATCATTCATTGATGAGAGATTTGAATATACACTTCTACTTACAACGGATACTTATCCCGAAGAGACTTCGTGGACTGTGACCAGTAGTGCTGGCGATGTAGTAGCTCAGGGAGGAGGTTATGCTTCAAATAATACTTTATTTACGGAACATTTCTGTTTGGAAGATGGCGAGTGTTACACCTTCAGAATGTTTGATGCTGGAGGAGATGGTATATGTTGCGGATTTGGTAATGGTAGTTACCAAGTTATGGACGCAGCTGGTAATTCTATCATTGTGAGTGATGGCTTATTTAATTCACAACAATTATCGGAAATATGTGCTGGCACCCCTTGTAGTCTTGGTGTTGAAGTATCAACTACAAATGTATCGATTGAAGGGCAGGCTGATGGATCAATTTTGATAACTGCAAACGGTGGAGTAGAACCTTACAGTTATAGCATCAATGGAGGTGATACATATCAGAATAGTCCACTTTTTGAAGGTCTAGCTGCTGGAAATTATGATATAAGTGTCATCACCGCTGATGAAGGATGTGATTTTACTGTAATAGCAGTAGTGGAAATTTCTACATCAGTTATTGATATTGATGGATCATATTCTATAAATGTATCTCCAAATCCGAGTGATGGATTTTACCATGTCTCCTTAAGTAATTTCATTTCAGCTGGCTACTCCATGAAAATGCAAGTTGTAGATGTAAGTGGAAGGGTAATCCAAGAAATGCCACTGCAGAAATACAATAATGTGTTTGAAGGCGATTTATCATTGATTGATTATCCTAAAGGCATCTATTATTTAAGATTTTTAGATAAATCGATCAAGCATATGGCAAGATTGGTGAAGATTTAGAAACTTCATTGTAAGGAATTAGGTATAGATTCTATGACGCTAAAGTGATCTGAT
>CAXBGT010000133.1:0-15817 GCA_963975265.1 uncultured Saprospirales bacterium | reverse complement strand
TGATATAAACGTTCCAAATTCACCATTATTGCCTCTGTCTAAATTGATTTGAGTTCCACCGTGAATCGACCATCTAAGTGGTAGTTTTCCCTTTTCCCCTGTTAAGTCATCTATAAAATCAATATTCGGAGAATTCATATGTTTAAAAGATATCCCTCCATAAAATTTTGGAGTATAAAGAAGAAATCCAGAAGATACATCTAAATAACTTTTTGATGGAGATGGATTAAGTACTTCAGCTGTTGGAAAAGATGCTCCTCCTGGTGTAGTCAATCCAAATTGAGGATCTAAATTATCAAGAAAAATAAGCTTAGATTGGTCAATTCTTGTTTGTCCAAAGGCTATATCTAATCCACCTTTAATGTACATTTCATCTTTGACTCTAATGCGATAAGAATAGATACCGCCTAATTTAGTGGTCTTTAGCGCGCCATTACCTGAATCATCTGCAGTCACATACAATCCTAAACCAGATGATTTATTCCATCTTTGATCATATGTTACCGAGTAAGTACTGTAGGCATTATCAATCGATGGCCATTGATTTCGATATGTGACGGATACTAAAGCTCCGCGAGTGTTTCCAGCAAATGAAGGGTTAATCAGAATAGGTGAATTGTAATATTGGGAATATACTGGATCCTGGCCATACACTGAGGCAGCATATAGAATAGAAATAAGTAATATCCCTAATATTTTAATATTCATCCACTGATTTAAAATGACTTTTTTACTTAAATGACTTCAAAGCTAAAAATTTATTTTTACCACTAGTGATTTGATTGATCAAAATGAGTATTAGTAGTTAACTCTGAATATGTTGAACCCGAGAACGCTAATTGAAGTTCATTTATTTTTATAAAGTGAAGATAAAGTGAGGAATGATTTATGACGACATTTAGTGTAATGTTTCTACAATACAGTCGCCCACAATGCGTTTCTAAGTTGTTATATATAAAATCGACTCTTCTGCACGTTTAATTAATTTATAT
Source organism: uncultured Saprospirales bacterium (assembly GCA_963975265.1). Lineage (GTDB taxonomy): Bacteria > Bacteroidota > Bacteroidia > Chitinophagales > Saprospiraceae > CAJXUU01. The sequence goes on along the minus strand of CAXBGT010000133.1, from coordinate 14,825 downwards.
TTGACATGCACTTAAACCAAATCAGACACAAGAATTAAATAAAGCATGAAAAAACTGTCAATTCTAATCATTTTTCTATCTGCTACTATTACATTGTCTATTGCCCAAGATTCATATACTTCGGAATTAAACATTAAATGGGAACAACGCAATTTTGAAAACATTCACAATCGTGAGGGTGCATTAACATATCAAGGCTTTGATGGTGAAGCTTTTGATGCTTTACAGCCTAATAAGGTGAGATTGATACATCATCTACCGTTACCGGGAAATGGAGACCTTGTCATAAAAATCAAACCTATTAAAACATCTTCTATAGATATTCTAGAGCAAAAAGGAGATATAGGTTTCCAAGATGATTGGGAGGTCGATTATCTAGTAACTCAATCAGGCAGTAATTATGATGCAAATATTTCCATAGTTCCCATCAGAAAAACAAATAGTGGATTCGAAAAACTTGAGTCATTTAAGTTGGTTGCTAGTTATTCGCCAAAATTAATGTCAACAACACGAGATCCAGGAATGTCAGAAAATTCTGTACTCTCCAGTGGAAAGATATACAAGATTGCAATTCCAAATGAAGGAGTTTATAAGATAAGTGGAGATTTTCTTTCGGGCGAGCTTGGGATTGATTTAAATACGATCAATACAAATAATCTTCAACTGTATGGAAATATTGGAGGGCGATTACCGCAAAATACAAGTGCAGATCAACCGGATGATTTATCCGAAATACCGCTTAAATTAGAAGTGGGTGGGGATGGAAAAATTTCTTCTGATGAATTCTTCCTATTTTATGCCGATGGGCCTGATAAATGGTCGTTCGATAGTGAGATTTCAGGATACACGCATCAGAAGAATGTATATGATAAGAACAATTTTGTCTTTTTGAAAATAGATGGAAGTGCTGGTAAACGTGTCCAATCAATAAATTCAACAGGGACAGCTGATTACGAAAGTGAGGAGTTTGACTTTTTACAGATTTACGAAGATGAAAGGACTAATTTGCTTGGAACTTATTCAAGTACTGAAGGTACTGGGAAGGATTGGTATGGGGAATATTTTGCATTAGAAACCACTCAGAGTTTTGAGAATAAATTCGATATTTCTGACTTGGCTACAGGTGGTATTAGCACCATTTCAATGAACTTTGCAGCAAGAGGAGAAACGAGTACAAAAGTAAACCTCACAGTTAATAATGAGGAATTCAAAAAAACAGCAAATGGGGTTAGTTTATCTGATATAGAATCACAATATGCTTATAATGTAAGATTTAGAGAAGATGTAAGCTTGTCTAATGGATCTAACAATATTGAGGTGGAATTTGTGAAATCTTCTTCGCCAGATGAGGGTTGGTTAGATTATATTCAGCTTGAGTACAGAAAAAAAATCACCAATAAGTATGAACAATTGAGAATAAGTGACAGTAAATCATTGACTTTTAATAAAGCATCTATGGCAGTGCCAACATCAGGTTATACGGTTTGGGATGTTACTGATATAAATAATACTTCCATCATTAGTCCTCAAAATAATAAGATAATTTACACATCAGGAGGGGAGTTGAAAACATTTTACTATGTAGACGCCACCAATTATTTAGTGCCAGTTGCCATAGGAGAAATCACCAACCAAAACTTACATTCGATTCAAAATGTCGACTTTGTGATAGTCTACCATCCAGATTTTATAGAAGCTGCAGAGAGATTAGCGGAACATAGGAGGTCTCATAATGGATATGTAGTTGAAACTGTAGATGTTACTAAAGTTTACAATGAATACTCTTCAGGAAGAGTAGATCCAACGGGAATAAGAGATTTTGCGCGAATGTTGCATGTTAGAGATGATGGGTTCAAATATATGTTATTGTTAGGTGATGGTACTTATGACTATAGAGGATTGTCACCAAATCTATCAGATCATAATTTTATCCCAGTATATGAGACAGACGAATCTCTACATCCAATAGAGGGGTTTCCATCTGACGATTATTATTCTTTATTGAGTGACGAAGAAGGAGAAAATAAATTAAGAGGTGGACTAGATATCGCTGTAGGAAGAATTCCAGTAACAACTGGAGAAATGGCAAATGATGTAATTGACAAAGTCATAAATTACGACATAAATAAAGCGTCATACGGTGATTGGAGGTTAAGAATAGCTTTTGCCGCTGATGATGAAGATAATAATTTACATGTAAATCAAGCGGATGAATTAGCGGAAAGTGTGGAAGCCGCTTATCCTATTTATAACCAATCAAAAGTATATTTTGATTCTTATGTACAAGAGTCGACACCAGGGGGAGATAGATATCCTGCAGCCTCAGATGCTATCAATACTGCTATTCAAAAAGGAGCATTAATTTTAAATTATATGGGTCATGGTGGGCCTAAGGGGTGGTCTCAAGAAAGAGTGTTGAAAATATCAGATATAAGTACTTGGAATAATCCTGATCATTTACCAATATTGATTACTGCTACATGCTCATTTACAGGGTATGATGATCCTGCGTTGGTATCTGCAGGAGAGGAAGCAATTCAAAAAGCGAATGGTGGTGTAGTTGCATTATTTACCACTGTAAGAGCTGTATATGCAAGTGCTAACAAGAGGTTAGCAAAGGCAGTATTCGATCAAATATTTAAGAAAATAGATGGGAGGGCACAGACGATCGGAGAAATCATGACTACCGCAAAAAATAATACAACCAATCCGTCAAATGTTACAAATGATCGGAAGTTTGCACTGATAGGAGACCCTTCTCAAACCATTGCAATACCTACTTTTAATGTGGTAACAACTGAAGTAAATGGTCAAAGTGTATCTAGTATTGATACAATAAGTGCATTAGAAAAAGTTACTATAAAAGGAATGGTTACTAATGAAAATGGATCTATACTCTCAGATTTTAATGGGACAGTTTACCCTACTATATTTGATAAAAAATCGAATTTAGAAACACTTGCAAATGATCCTAAAAGTAATGTAAAGCAATTTGGAGTTTACAGAAATATTTTATTCAAAGGTTCTGCCAGTGTAACAAATGGTGAGTTTGAATTTACATTTGTTATGCCAAAAGATATCAATTATGAATTTGGCAGTGGAAGGATATCTTATTATGCATACGATGGAGGAAATAGAGATGCAGCGGGGAATTTCAATAATATCATAGTAGGGGGGACTGACCCTAATGCAGTTGCTGATGATGTTGGGCCAGAGCTAGAATTATATATGAACGATGAGAAGTTTGTATTTGGTGGGACAACTAATGAAAATCCTATTCTACTCGTTAATCTTAATGATGACCTTGGTATTAATGTAAGCGGCACGAGTATTGGACATGATATCACTGCAATTCTAGATGATGATAATAAAAATACATATATTCTTAATGAATTCTATGAAGCAAACGTAGATGACTATACAAGTGGCAAGGTAAGATTTCCGCTGAAAGGTATAGAGACTGGAAAACACTCCTTAGTTGTGAAAGCTTGGGATGTTTCGAACAACAGTGCTGAGGAAAGAATAGAATTTACTGTGGTCGATCAAGAAGGTGAGGAATTGAGAAACGTGTACAATTACCCAAACCCTTTCTCTACAAATACTTCTTTCATGTTTGAGCACGATCTAGTTGGTTCTGATTTAGAGGTGTATGTTGATATCTATACAGTCTCTGGAAAACTAATAAAGACCATTGAACAGAATGTATTTTCGAGTGGTTATAGAGTTGATGATGTAAAATGGGATGCTAAGGATGACTATGGTTCAGGGATAGCTAAAGGCTTATATCTATATAAAATTAAAGTGGTATCAAGAGAACTTAATCAATATAGAGAAAGTGATTTTGAAAAACTTGTTATCTTATAAGTAACAGTGCAGCACTAAGAATACTATTTTTTCATTAACTAAGATGTTCTAGATTGAACAAAATAATTACTTTTGCGCCGTTATTAGGTGCTGAGGTATGCAGTTTAGAGAATGGAATGGCTAAAATTCAAATCATAATAAACATTTAGAAAATAAATTTCGAAATTTACCTTCGAACGTAATAAATAGGAAATTCACCTCGTTACGTAAGTTGTCAATTCAAATAAAATAATGAAAAAACTTATTCAAGCTACCACGATTATACTAGCCATATGCATATCAACTAATGTGTCATATAGTCAAAGTTATTATAATCCCTTTAAGAACTGTCTTGTAGGCCCAAGCGGTGATTGTATTCCCAATACACTTCTTACAGCAATGCCCTTTTTAAGAATCGCTCCAGATGCCAGAGGTGGCGCCATGGGAGATGTAGGTATTACAGTAACCCCAGATGCAAACTCTATACATTATAACGCTTCTAATCTAGCTTTTGCTGAAAAGTCAACTTCATTAGCTTTGACTTATACTCCATGGTTGAGGGAGCTGAACTTGAACGATGTATTCTTATTACACTTTTCAGGATATAAAAAATTAGATAAGCTACAAACTGTAGGTTTTGGACTTAGGTATTTTTCTTTGGGTGAGATTAATTTCACAGATGCTCAGGGTATCAATATTGGATTAGGAAATCCTAGAGAACTAGAATTCAATGTAGCATATGCAAGAAAATTAGGAGACAACTTATCTGCATCTTTGAGTGCAAAGTATGTATACTCAAACTTAGCTTCTGGGCAACAGGTAAATGGTATAAATATCAATAGTGCCAATGCATTTGCAGCGGATATTGGGGTTACCTATAAAAAGAAGAGTAAACTGGGAGGATATGATAGTCAATGGACTTATGGAGCTGCAATAACCAACCTAGGATCTAAAGTTTCATATACTGATCAAGCTGACGTGCAAGATTTTCTTCCTGCAAATTTAGGTTTTGGTGCTGGACTTTTGATGAATTTTGATAAGTATAATTCTATGTCATTTCACTTAGAACTGAATAAGTTACTTGTCCCTTCTCCGCAATCAAAGACTATTCAATTGGAGGATGGAACAATAGTGGCCAATGATGATTTTGATACTGATGCGAATGGAATTGCTGATTACAGAGAAAAATCATTATTCTCAGGTGTGTTTGGTTCATTCGGAGATGCACAAGGTGGATTTGGAGAAGAAATAAAGGAGATGGCACTTTCGTTCGGAACTGAATACTGGTATGATAAGCAATTTGCCGTAAGAGCGGGTTACTACTGGGAGCACCAAGATAAAGGTGACAGACAATACCTTACAGTTGGACTAGGTATTCAATATAATATTTTCGGGATCAATTTATCTTATTTAGTACCAACTAACAATAGAAGGAACCCTCTTGACAATACGTTAAGATTTAGTTTGATATTTGATTTTGAAGGCTATCAAGCTAAATATGCTGAGGAAGAATAAATCCTCGAGATTCAGATCAATATTTGGAAATAAATAAAATAAAAGAGTGCGTTGCAATTAATTTTGCAGCGCATTTTTTGTCAAGACACTTTCTATGAATGCAAGTTTGACTGACTATTTGTCAATATAGTATTACTTTAATAGACAGAATTACAGATAAATCATTGTATTTCGTGATGGAATAATAGTTGACTATTAATAGGATAGAAACTAAAAACAACTGCTCAATACATTATGACAATGAAGAGTAGCAAAATATATATATAGATGTTTGATGAAATAAAGAGATCGGCTATAGGGAGAAGTAATGATATGGTTCCATTATTTTCAGTATCCGATTCAGATGATGAGAATATTGAGAAGGAAACTTACCCTGATCATTTGCCACTGCTCGCATTAAGAAATACGGTCCTTTTTCCAGGGCAAGTTATACCAATTACAGTAGGTAGAGAACAATCACTAAAGGCACTCAAGGCTGCAGATAAAAATAATAAATTACTTGCTGTTATCGCTCAACGCGAAACGGATGTTGAAGACCCAGTGATAGACGACCTCTTTGAAATAGGAACTGTTGCAAGAATCATCAAGGTGATAAAGATGCCAGATGGCAACACTACTGCAATTTTACAAGGGAGAAAAAGATTTCATTTGGATGAGATTGTATCTTCCGATCCTTATCAAACGGTTGCTGTTACAGCACTATCTTTAGGTGAGGTAAAGAATGAGCAAGAGTTCAAAGCCGCTATATCTTCAATCAGAGACTTAGCTAAGAGTATCATCGAGCTTTCTCCTCAGATTCCTACTGAAGCGATTATGATGCTGCAAAATATAAAGAATGACAACTTCTTATTATCTTTTATATCTTCTAATCTTAATATTACAATAGCTGAAAAGCAAAAGATATTAGAAATAAATGACCTTGGTGAAAAAGCAAAAGTGATCCTGTCACAGATGGATAAAGAGTTGCAACTCCTTGAACTTAAGGATAAGATAGAATCCAAAGTGCGAGGCGGGATAGACAAGCAACAGAAGGAGTATTTCTTGAATCAGCAGTTGAAGACGATACAGGAGGAACTAGGTCAAAATCCACAAACTGAGGAGTTAAAACAACTGGAAGAAAGAGCGGCTAAAAAGAAATGGCCTAAAAATGCAAAAGCAGCTTTTGAAAAAGACTTAGCCAAAGCCAAGAGAATCAATCCTCAAATGGCTGAATTTTCTGTGACATTATCCTATTTAGAAACTTTACTGGATCTTCCTTGGGATGACATAACAGAAGATAATTTTGATCTTAATAAAGTAAAAAAAGTACTTGATAATGATCATCACGGACTTGATAAAATCAAGGAGAGAATCCTCGAGCATCTTGCCGTTCTAAAGTTGAAAGGAGATATGAAAGCTCCGATTATATGCTTAGTAGGCCCTCCTGGTGTTGGTAAAACAAGCTTAGGTAAATCTATAGCGAATGCCCTAAATAGAAAATTTGTTAGAATGTCACTAGGAGGATTACATGACGAAAGTGAAATCCGTGGACATAGAAAAACGTATATTGGTGCAATGCCAGGTAGAATAATTAAGTCTCTTCAGAAAGTCAAGACTTCAAATCCTGTATTCATTCTTGATGAGATAGATAAGATAGGGAAAGACTTTAGAGGCGATCCTTCTTCTGCATTATTAGAAGTGCTTGATCCAGAGCAAAATGAGTCATTTTATGATAACTACTTAGAGTTAGAGTACGACTTAAGTAAAGTTCTATTTATTGCAACTGCAAACTCACTGAATACGATCCAACCAGCGCTGAGAGATAGAATGGAAATTATACAATTAAGCGGATATTCAACAGAAGAAAAAATAGAGATTGCTAAGAAGCATCTTATCCCCAAACAAAGAAAGAATCATGGATTAAAGGCAACTGATCTTTCTCTTCCCGCAAAATCTGTGGAGAAAATCATACAATCTTATACTAGAGAAGCGGGTGTGAGGTCACTAGATCGCACATTTGGTTCTGTGATGAGAAATATTGCGAAAAAAGTAGCAATGGAAACGGAGTATGAGAAAAAGATCTCTCCTGTAGCGATTGAGGACATATTAGGTCCAACCAAAGTGGATCTAGATAAATATACAACGGTAGATGTGCCAGGTGTGGCTGTAGGTTTAGCATGGACCAGCGTTGGAGGTGATATCTTATTTATAGAAGCCAGTAAAAGTCAGGGGAAAGGTAAGTTGAATCTTACAGGTAATCTGGGTGATGTAATGAAAGAATCTGCAACTACCGCTTTAAGTTTTATTAAAGCACATAGTGAGGAATTAGGAATACCTGTTGATATATTTGACAAAACTGATATCCACGTTCATGTGCCTGAAGGTGCAGTGCCAAAAGACGGGCCTTCGGCGGGTATCACTATGATGACGGCAATTACCTCAGCATTAACCGGTAAAAAAGTAAAAGCACATCTTGCCATGACAGGTGAGATTACCTTGCGAGGTAAAGTATTGCCAGTAGGAGGCATTAAAGAAAAGATCCTAGCCGCAAAACGTGCTGGGATTACGAAAATAATATTGTGTAAAGACAATGAGAAGCACATAAAAGAAATAGGTGATCAGTATCTTAAAGGAGTGAAATTTGTTTTTGTAGACCAAATGATGGATGTAATAAAAGAAGCAATCATTAAATAAACAATAATGGCATCAGTATTTGGGCATGCAGCATTGGCAGGAGCGATAGGAGTAGCATTGCCCAAAGTTTTGAGGCGAAAAGGGGTCATCTTATTAGGAGTTTTGTGTTCAATATTGCCTGATCTTGATGTGCTTTCATTCAATTTAGGGATTCCTTATCATGGATTTTGGGGGCATAGAGGAATGACACATTCTATTGTTTTTGGAGCGGGTTTTGGCCTTTTGGTAATGATTCTATTTCATTTTAGGGCAGAGTTAAAGGATAAACTTATTCTAGCTTTTTATTATATGTTTTGTACTATAAGTCATGGAGTGCTAGATGGCATGACGACGGGAGGAATGGGAATAGCATACTTTTCTCCATTTGATGATGGAAGATATTTTTTACCCTTTAGGATGATTAAGGTTTCTCCAATTGGGATATCTAGATTCTTTAATGAATGGGGATTGGCAGTACTAAAAAGTGAGTTTATTTGGATAGGGACTCCTTGCTTAATTTTTGTTTTAATGGTGTTTATTGTCAGAAAGCTGAAGTAGCAAGATGGAAAGATCTGTAGCACATTATCAAAATGACAGGTATGAGGTTTTGGCTGAGGTCAATCACGATGATACTTTCAATGAATTTATTGGAACACAGATAAAGAAGAGATCATTTTCAATCAATAGTTATCTCGCATTTATGTTTGTTTTAACTTGGGTTTTAATTTCAATTCTCATTTTGAGGTTTTCTGAGCATTCTTCAATAGAGAAGTTTTTATGTCAGCTGGGATTAGGCATTTTGTTTGGTTTATTTTTGATCCCGATTCATGAATTATTGCACGGAATATATTTAAAAGCTTTGGGTTGTAGATTGATTGTTTTTGAATGGGACTTGCTTAAGTTTCAATTTAGTTGTTCCTCAAATCAATTTGTAATGTCAAGGAAAGAGTACCATCTTTTCTTACTTGTCCCATTTATCATTATAACAGCGATCTTGCTCCTACTTGCTTGCATTTATGGTCATTTTACAGCTTTGTTTTTATCCATGCTACTTATGCACAGTTCTATGTGTGCTGGAGATTTTTCTTTATTGAATTTCTCTGTTAAATTAAATAGGAACCACTTATTCATATTCTATGACCCTAAAGTTAAGAAAACTCTGTTTCTAACTGCTAAATAGATTCTCCAAAAAAGGGAAAACATTGATATGTTGAGTACTTTTGCAAAATGAATTCTATAAACTGTAATGGTAAACTGGTAGATCTTTCACTTCCGATCGTTATGGGCATTTTGAATGTGACCCCAGATTCGTTTTATGATGGTGGTAAGCACAATTCTATTGCTGATTCTTTAGTGAAAGTTGAGCAGATGATAGCTGATGGTGCAACAATTATAGACATAGGTGGAATGTCCTCTAGACCAGGGGCAGAAATTATTAGTCTTGAAGAGGAGCTAAGTAGAGTTCTACCTGTGATCAAACTTATAGTTAAAAAGTATCCTAACCAAGTTTTATCCATAGATACTGTGCATGGAGTTGTGGCTAAAGCTGCGATAGATGCAGGTGTGTGTATGATCAATGACATTTCAGCTGCCAGTATTGATTCATCAATTATCCAAGTAGCTATGGATGAAAAAGTGCCCTATGTATTGATGCATATGCAAGGGAAACCAGCTGATATGCAAGAAAGCCCTACTTATGAAAATGTTGTGATGGATGTTCTTTCATTTTTAAAGGAAAAAGTTTACAAGTTGAGAAATATGGGAATGATAGATATTATTATCGATCCAGGTTTTGGATTTGGAAAAAATATTAAGCAAAATTATCAACTTCTCAGAAAAATGTCTGTTTTTAGAATACTTGATTGTCCTATTATAGTGGGATTAAGTAGGAAGTCAATGATATATAGGACACTTGATGTAGCCCCAGAAGAATCACTCAATGGCACAACAGCTTTGCATATGGTAGCATTACAAAATGGAGCTAAAATTCTCAGGGTTCATGATGTAAAAGAAGCTAGCCAAGCAATAAAATTATTCAGTTTAGTTGAATAGTATATTATGGTTTTATATAATATGTCTATTATTGATTAATAGTTGATTAGCTTTATGTAATTTACAATTTAGAACAAGTGCTGTCTGTGATCATTTTAAGGTCTTGTTAAACATAGAAATTATGAACAATTAACACCTATTAAGCGGTTAGTATATTGATGAAGGAAAATGAAAGAATAGAAAATGTAAAACGATCTTCACCTTGGAGGAAGAGATTGTTATACACAGTTCTATTTCTGTTTCTATTGCCTGTATTATTTTTCTTTTTGATACAATGGCCGCCAGTCCAAAACAAGGTCGTGGACTATATGATCTCAAGGATTAGCAATTCTATTGAAGGAGAAGTATCTATAGATAGGGTAGATATAAGCATAGAAGATGGGCTAAAATTAGTAGGATTTAATCTTATTGGGACTCAGTCAGATACTATTTTATCGGCAAATTCATTGGATGTCAGTCTTACACAAAGTTTGTACAGTTTATTTGATAATACGGTAGCGATTGATGCTATTAATCTAGATTCTCCTCAAGTCAAAATTACTACTTATGAGGGTGAAAGGGAAAGTAACTTGTCCAAAATAATCTCATCACTGAATCGACCTACAAACGAAAGTAGCGTAGGGAAATCATTTAATATTGATATCAAGAAAATAAAGCTGACGAACGTAGGGTTACTGATCAAAGATGAAAACACTAAACAAACCCTATCAGTAGATGTAACAAGGGGCAATATTGTAATTAACTCATTTTTGGAGGATGGTGGAGTGGATATTGAACAATTGATTCTTGACCAACCTGTGATTAGAATAGTCAAAGAAGGCAAAGGAATAACTATACAAAACGAAAGTGAAGAACTGGCTGAAGTACTTGACACTGTGGCAAATAGTAAACGGCCGACAACTATTTTCTTGAGGCAGGCTTTGATCAAGAAGGGCATTTTTTCTCTAGAGGATAAGAATAAAGAGAAGCTTCGGTACTCTGATGTTTTGGATTATGGGCATTTTGAAATATCAGACATTGATTTAGAAGTATGTGATATGACTATCAAAGGTAACGATGACATACATTTTAATTTGGAACGCTTGGATTTTATCGATGATAAAGGCTTTGAAGTAAAGTCTCTAACAAGTGAAAATACGATCATAAGTTCGGACTATATAAGCTTCCCTAATTTCTCATTTATCACAGACAGAACAAATCTGAGCAAGTCTATTGCATTAGATTTTGATTCTTTTGCAGATTTTTCAGCGTTCGAACAGAAGGTGAATATTTACTCTAATTTGACGTCAAGCAGGATTTATCTAGGTGATATTATGCATTTTGTGGAGAAGCTAAATAGAAGTCCGTTTTTTATTCAGAATAAAAATAAGACAGTAAGCCTATCTGGAAAAGTTAGTGGTGTGATAGACAACCTTAGTGGACAGAAAGTGAATATTAAGGTTGGCAATGAACTGGTATTAGATGCGAGTTTTTCCACTAGGAAATTGACTACCAAAGACAGAGAGTTCCTTGATGTAAGAATGAAAAACCTAAGGACAAATATTCAATTTTTGAAATCTTTCATACCAGGATTTACTCCACCTGACAATTTTGACAAGTTGGGTGATATTACCTTTAACGGCAGTTTTTATGGATACTTAAGAGACTTCGTTGTTTTTGGAGGTCTTAGATCTGATATGGGTGATGCTTTCTTGGATATGCGATTGGATATCAAGGATGGAAGTAGCCTTGCGCAATATAGTGGAGAACTAAGTGTAGAGCAATTTAATCTTGGCGACTGGACTGATAATCAAAATTTTGGCTTAGTTGATTTCTCAGCGGCGATTACTGATGGAAAGGGACTAACATTAAATTCTGTTTATTCTGATTTATATGCTACAGTGGAGTCTTTGACTTTCAAAGATTATGAATACCGAGACTTTGTAATGGATGCACAAGTCGACAAGAGTAAGTTTAATGGAGAATTTAGTATTTCCGATGAAAATATTGATTTTGTATTTGATGGAAGTATCGAAATGAAAGATAGTATTCCACACCTAGATTTTAAAGCAAATATCGAACAGATTGATTTTGAAAAACTAAATCTTGTTAGCAAACCACTAGCCATACAGGGGAATATCGATATCAATGGATATGGCAAAAATATAAATGATGTTGTAGGTACCATGATTGCCAGTGACATTAGAGTCGTGGCAAATGACACACTTTATACCATGGACACTGTTTCGGTGACTGCATATGCCGCTGGTTTTAAAAATAGAGAAATTAAACTGTTTTCAGATATAGCAAGTATTGAACTAGAAGGTGATTATGATCTTGCTTCACTGCTGCCAGCTACCAAGGGATTATTAAAGACCAATTACCCTCACTTTACGCAAAATTGGCCTACAGTTGATCGAATAAATCAGACAGAGCAAGATCTGCGGTTTGACATCAGCATTTTTGATAGTAGAAATTATTTTGATTTGGCAGGAGTGAAAGATCTAAGGACTAAAAATTTTAAGGCAAAAGGTTCTCTAGATACAAGAAAAGGGGACTTGTCATTTGCATCTTCTATACCGTTTCTAGGCATACAAAATAATAGTTTTTGGGATACGCAACTGCTGATTAGTAGTGATAACAACAGCGGAGATGTATTAATTAATATTGATTCAACCGTGATAGGTGGCTATTCATTTAATCCTATAGATATTCAAAGCAGAATGACAGGTGATACTATTGAATTTTTGGTGAGTACTAAGGAGCTGGTTGATTCATTAGAAAGCTTAGATATTCAAGGTCGAATGGTACCTCACCCAAAGGGATATGCGCTTAATATAACTGATAATAAGATAGAAGCACTTGGAGGCATATGGTCATTTGAAGAAAAGAATGAAATTGTAATAGGTTCAAAATATCATAAGATTGAAAACCTGAGAATGTCTGATGGAAAGCGATCAATTACAATTGATGATGTTGAAAATAAAGGCCTAGCCATGTATTTAGCCGATTTTAATTTTCGAACCATCAATGGGTTAATTGATTACAGAAAGATGAGCTTTGCCGGGGAAGGGGATCTTAGTGTTTTTGTTGATAATGTATATGAAAATCCAAATGTGGAGGCGAATATGTACATTGAAAACTTCACAATTAATGATGATAGCTATGGTACACTTGAAATTGATGTTAGCAAAGATGCTGATAAACCAGTCAATTTATTATTATCTCTAGGCAATTCAAAACAAGAGTTAGTGGTGAATGCTTCGTTAGATCCAGAAAATGATAATGAAGTAGCTGCTACTGTGGAAACTAAAACTTTTCCGCTGCACATATTTGAATATTTGCTTGGAGATGGGATCAAAAACACATATGGTGGAGTTGACCTAAAAGCAAAAGTAAATGGACCCGTATCTGATCTCAAAATTGATGGTAAGGGGGATCTTAATGGTGGGGTTACAATCATATATACAGGTGTAGACTACAAATTTGTAAATCAAGAAGTAAGGATAACTGAAAAAGTGATTGACTTGACTGGGGCTGAAATTTTAGATCCTGAAGGTGGAATAGGTTACATAGATGGAGGGCTTAACCATAACACTTTCAAAAATTTTACGATAGATGCTCTAATCTCTGGAAGGGATGTCGTAGCACTCAACACTACAAAATTTGATAATCCGCTATACTACGGTTATGGTAAAGGCGATATGTCCGTTAAGTTCACTGGTCCATTTCACCTCGTTAATATGAAGATCGATGCCAATGCAAAGGAGGGGTCGACTCTAAATATTCCGATATCAGAAGGTGAGACTACCACGGATAAAAACTTCATTAAATTTGTAAAAAGAGAAAATCTATTTGCCCCAACACCTAACGACGAAAAAGCTTTCCGCTTCGAAGGGTTGGATATTGCAATAGATATGACAATGACGCCTGAAGCCAGGGTCAATATTATATTTGATGAGAGTCGAGGTGATGTAATCCAGGGTCACGGTCGTGGCAATATTAAAATGAATATTACTCGATATGGAGATTTTGATATGTATGGAACATATGAGATCGAGCGAGGAGAATATCTCTTTACAGCCCTTGGTGCAGTGGCTAAGCCATTCCAAGTGAGAAGAGGGGGACAGATCAGATGGACAGGAGATCCGATTAATGCTACTCTAAATATAGTTGCAGACTATGAAGTGCGTACAGCAATGGACGTGTTTTTATCAGAGTTTGTGGTAAATAATCCGAAGTTAGAGGCTGCATCAAGAAGTAAAACTCAAGTAGAACTTATACTTAATCTTGGAGGCACACTTTTTAAACCAAACGTAAATTTTGATCTTGATTTCCCTGACTTGCAAGGGGAGTTACGAACGGTAGTGCAGAGTAAAATGAGAACGCTAAATGCCAATCAGGCGGAATTGAATAGTCAAGTTCTAGGACTCGTTGTCTTCAACTCCTTTCTACCGAGTAATAGTAGTAACATAGCACTTGGTGGATCTGATCTTGGCTCTGCGGGGATCGGTACATTGAGTGAATTTATTTCTAGTCAAGCATCACTTCTATTTACTGGATTATTAAATGAAGTATTTGCTGATAATGGGCTGATTTCAGGCTTTGATTTTGATATCGGCTTACGTAAAAACTCGTTCAACGGAGTGCAGAATAATAACAATGCATTGGCTCCTGATGAGATAGAAGTTAACTTGAAAAATAGATTCAAATTCCTAGATGAAAGGCTGTCACTAGACCTTGGTGGTAACTATGTATGGGATAATGTGCTCAGCGGTCAGGCA
>CAXBGT010000132.1:0-15835 GCA_963975265.1 uncultured Saprospirales bacterium | reverse complement strand
CCTACCACATCTCCCACTGCTCCATCTATTCCAGCCTTGAGTCGTAGACCGACCTCACCGTTCGGGAGAGTAAAATCTTCGTCTACAAAAAGTGGATCGCCCAATATCGCATAATAACCCCCAAGTTGGGCGGACATTTGCAATGGTTCACCAGGTATTTCTTCTTCCCAGTCAGCAACATTAGAACAATTTTGTCCATGTGTATTTTGCAATTAAATAAGCCCTGCAATTATCAGTGTAATAAGTTTTAATGTTTTCATATCAATGAATTTTATTTATTGTTTATTACCCGTAAAACTACTTGTAAGACATACGATATAAATGCTTGATTGGAGGAATGGTAGGTTTGAATGGATTAAAGGGGGAAACAAAAAACGAATTTAGCCTCCCTACTAATGGAGGCCCTAAATTCGCTCAAAAAATATCTTAGTTCTCTCAGTTTCTATACAAATGAAGCTTCTGGTTCACTGTCCATTTCTGCCTTCCGATTACCATACCAATCCATATTTCTGCTGAGATACATGGATATGGCAAGGACCATAAACAACCCTATACTTCCAACTAATAATGCAAATTCTTCCATCTGCAATAGGATATAAATGTAAGTGTACAATCCTCCTAATATAATAGTCAAGATCATCACATTATTACCTTGTCTCAACATAAACTTACTATACCAACTTATCAGACCTACAACAGCTCCTGCAGCAATTAGATAAGCAGAACCAAAACCTATATGCTCTGATAATGAAAGTAGCAGTGAATAAAAAATAGACAATGCTAAACCAATAAATATATACTGTACTGGATGGATTCTACTTCCTTTTAAAGTTTCAAAAAAGAAAAACACTAAAAAACTAAGACTAATTATTAGTAGAGCATATTTCGCACTTCTCATATTTTTCTGATAATGTCCAACGGTCTGTACTAGATCTACTCCAAACGATTCTCCTCTATGAGCCAATTGAACTTCAGCATCTTTCCATGTATCCTTGAAGGGTCGATTATATTCTGTTGATTTCCATGTTGCAATAAACCCATTTTTAGAAATCTCTCTTTTTGCAGGTAACGGCAGTCCTACAAATCCTGGTGAATCCCAATTACTATTGATAGTAACTTGAGTATTACTTGCTAGAGGGAGGTATTTTATAGCTTCACTCCCATTAACTCCTATTTCAGCATCAAATGAAAGTCGATTGGATGCAGGATCTATTTTTATATTGGCATGAATTGCTGAGGGAAATAATTGACTGTCTGATGCTCCTGACTCCATTTTGTAATTGACTTTATTACAATTCAGGTTTACAATATTATCAAGACTTGCCGAAGAACTAAAACCGATATCTATTTTTGCATCGCTCCAATGAATTTTAAATAGATTTTTTCCAAACTTTGATTCGTCAGGCAGATTGAAGTAGCCATTAAGGCTATGATTTGCAGTATATAGTATGGTCTTATATATGCTTTTCTTTCTCTCTTCTGTATTTAATTCAACGTCGATTTCTAATAACTCGGGTAGGACTCTTAAAATGTGTTCATACGTCGTTTTACCATCGTCATTAGTGTATTCAGTTGTATATGGTATGCTTAATACTGGCCCCATCATTTTCTGGCTTGGCCCCCAACTTGCAGCAATATCACTTTGTGTCTGGCTTTCCAAGCCCTGTCGCTCATATATTAGCCCCTGGATGAGCATATTGGGTATCATTAAAAGCAGAATAAGAATAAGAATAAATCCTATCTTAAAAAACAATTTTTTCTGTCCTTCTTTAGTTGTATTAACACTCATATCTACTATAATTTTAGTTATTAAATATAATGTAAATATGACTCAGAGGTAAATTCTAAAGGTCAACTTTCTCTTATCCGTTCATGTTAAACTAGTATGTGAGTATATAATCTTAAAATTCGTTTCAATATTTCAGATGCTCAGTCAGCTATAACTTTTAAGTAGAGAAGTTAACATGTTTACCAATAGGAATAATAGACTCATAAGAATTGTTATTTTTGCACTTCAAAAATTAAAAAATATATAATGAGAATAATATTACTACTTATAGTTACTGCATTGATTTCTTGTAAATCAGATAGTTCAGATTCTACAGCTAGTGCTAGTGAAAATTTAAAAACTGAAGCTACTGGTAATAAATCCGCTACAAAAGGCAAGGTAGAGACCAACTTCAATAAAAATGGTATTCCCGATGCATGCGATCTACTTACGCAAGAAACAATAGCCAAATACGTGGGTATCCCTGCTTCAAGTATTATGCTTGCTGATGGGTCAAGTTCAAAAAATGATTTGCAACGAGCTTGTTTTTTCAAATGGGATGGTTCAGAAATCAAAAATGCTGGTGTAATGGTTCAAGTACAACAAAATCCTGTTGCAGGTGATGTACCTGACTATCTTACGTACATGGTGCAGGGTTTGAAAACTGAAGGCGAAAATACCATGGAAGGAACCAATACAAAATTTAAAGACTGGTCAGGGTTTGGTGATGATGGGGCATATTCTACAGAGGTGGGAAAATACGTTTGGCGTGTTGGAAATGACTGGGCATTTATGATAGCATTCAACACAACGATGAGTGCAAGAGATCAGCAAAAGGCTGCTAACGCATTTGCAAAAGAAGTTATGAAAAGAATGACATTCTAAGTCAAATTAAAATTAATACCTTTGTACTTCCAGAGAATTACAAATTAGAAAAATATATAATATATAATATGGCATATTTATTTACATCGGAGTCAGTATCAGAAGGACACCCAGATAAAGTATCGGATCAGATTTCTGACTCGTTGGTAGATCACTTTTTAGCTTTTGATCCAGAGTCAAAAGTAGCTTGTGAAACATTAGTTACAACTGGCCAAGTGGTACTTGCTGGAGAAGTAAAATCAAATACATATTTAGACGTGCAACAGATTGCAAGAGATGTAATCAATCGTATTGGATACACTAAGTCAGAGTATATGTTTGAAGGTAATAGTTGTGGAGTATTGTCCGCTATCCATGAACAATCTCCAGATATTAATCAAGGAGTTGATCGGAAGAAGAAAGAAGATCAAGGTGCAGGTGATCAAGGAATGATGTTCGGTTATGCAACTAGCGAAACTGAAAACTACATGCCACTTGCTTTGGATCTTTCTCATAAGATTCTTCAAGTACTTGCCGCTATCAGAAAAGAGGGCAAAAAGATGAAATATCTTAGACCGGATTCTAAATCTCAAGTTACTATTGAATATTCTGATGACAACAAGCCTCAGAGGATAGATAGTATTGTTGTATCTACTCAACATGATGATTTTGATGCTGACAAAAAAATGCTTAAGCAAATAAAAGATGATGTAATAAACATCGTAATACCAAGAGTACAAAAACAACTTAAGTCAAATATCAAGAAGTTATTCACCGACAAAATTACTTACCACGTAAATCCTACTGGAAAATTTGTTATCGGTGGTCCTCATGGTGATACTGGGCTTACTGGAAGGAAAATCATAGTAGATACTTATGGTGGAAAAGGAGCACATGGTGGAGGAGCATTCTCAGGAAAAGATCCTAGTAAGGTAGATAGATCCGCTGCCTATGCAACCAGGCATATTGCTAAGAATATGGTAGCCGCTGGAGTTTGTGATGAAATATTAGTACAGGTTTCATATGCGATTGGTGTAGCACAACCTACCAATATCTACATAAACACCTATGGAAGTGCCAAAATAGATATGACTGACGGAGATATCGCAGATAAAATCAGTTCTATTTTTAATATGACTCCTTATGCAATCGAAACAAGATTGAAATTGAGAAATCCTATATATTCTGATACTGCAGCTTATGGTCACATGGGTCGAGAATCAGAAAAGAAGACGGTAACATTTAAGGATGGATCAGGAAATACAAAAACACAAAAAGTGGAGACTTTTACATGGGAAAAACTTGACTATGTAAATAAAGTAAAGAAGGCATTTAAGATTAAGTAATCAATCTAATTGCTAAACATCTAAAGCTCAATCAATATTTGATTGAGCTTTTTTATTTTATTGAGATTTAATCTCATTTGTTTCTCTTCACACTAAAACTTAAGTTTCACTCCCATATCACTGCGTATTTGATTTCGATCAGCTCTATTCTGTATTTTGCTAGTTCTGGCATTGATATTAGCGTTGATGCTCATTAAGTCCGTAATTTTATATGAATACCTTATGCCACCATACAAGTTTTGGAATGCATCATCTATACCTTTAACAGCTCCCATTCGGAGGTAGATATTTTGCCTATCCGTCTTAAAACTGTAGCCTACATTTAACCCTATTTGTTGCGTCATACTTTCTCCCACATCTATTTTAAAGTATGAAACACCTCCATTTATACTTGATCCCCCTTTGATATTGGCATATGAATAATTTAGCATCGATGTGAAAGTCGTATTTGTATTTTCTGGGCTGCCTATTACAGATGCATCTTGGGTATTTATGATTAGTGATATCGTCTGAATATAGCGCTCGGTCACGGCGGTGTAATTATAATTTCCTCCAATATTACTGTTGACTTGTTGTAAGCTGATGGTATCCGTCATTAAAGAATCAAATCTGATCTGCTGATCAAAGTTGTAGTTGGAGTATTGCATATTTATATTGTGTTTGTTCTGTAGATTAAGAGATACATTTAGAGAACTGATTACCCTTTTTTGATCCTGATTTCTTAATCCGTCAAGATTATTGGATTCTAAACCGTATGAGCCACTGATATTCAGTTTTCGATCAAAAAAAGCAATAGAAGGAGCAAAAAGATAGGCTTCTAGGTCATTTCTTAAGTAGTTTATTCCAAGTGATTTGTATTCGGGCATGATTCTACGATAAGAATTTTGAATTTGAACTGGACCAAAATGAAAATTGATTCCTCCGTTTATGGCATAGTTGATATGGGTAGAGTTATTGGGTGTCAATAGATTATTGAATGCTCTTGGGAAACTTACTTCCTCCAGTAAGTTTGCAGGACGTTCTCTATTTTCGGTAAAAATACTTACTGCCGCATCATAATAAAGAGACACCTTATTTTTGAGTAAGGAACATTTGAATTTATTGCCAAGAGTGATATTCTCTTTGGGTTCAAAATTCAATGTATCAATATCTCCTATTCCATCGCTGGCCTGCATAAAGATAAAATCAAAATGGTTTCTATAAGAACCGATCCCTAATTTTACGGCAGATATTTTTCGAATGGGTAAGACTTTCTGTTGCTGAGAGTTAAGATTTCTAATCCGTCGATCTAACTTCCCGTGCATGGCAGAGAATCTAAGAATTCCAGGATCTACTTCTATTCCAATCCCAAAGAATGGTGTACCAGCTAATGTGTATTTGGAAAATTGAATTTGCCTCCATCCAAGATGAAATTTCACCCATTTGTATCGAGGCGATATACCATATCTGTGAAATGGATTTGAAAATTGTGTCCCTCTATTATTTAGAGAAGCGGATACCGGTATTGAAAATTGTCGATAAGACAGCGTAGCATTCAGGTTCATGTTTGCTCCTAGAGCGGGCAATGCCCCTATATTCCCGCTAGAAAGATGAAACATACCGGCACTAATACTGCCTTTAATTCTCAATTTCGACTGACCTCGCTGACCATAAGAAACGTTGCATATTAGAATACCAAAAAAGATAAAAGTGAAGCAATAAAAATAGGGTCTAATCCGAGAAATCATATGGATACAATATTTGATTCTGATAATAATCTCCCTCGCTCATCATAGGCCTTTATATAGTATTCACCATGGGCAGATTTGTCCTGATATTGGGGCTCATCTACATAATCAAGAAGGTGAAATCGATTTTCCTTTTTCCGATACACTTTATATTTGCTTCCCAGTTCGCCCCATTCCAACAATGCACCGATTTCTGTTGATCTGATACTTAGTGATAGTTTTTCAGAAGATTGGATCTCAGTCATAGATAAGGATTTGATCGCGTTTTGTTGGCTTTCATTACCAGATTTATCTACAGCTACAATCTTATATAAAATTCTTTGAGCACCACCTATTTTATCTATAAATTCGGTGGTTGTAAAATCAACTATCCCAACATCTCCCCATTCCGTCTTATTTCCTTCTTTTTTATAAATCTTATAACTCATCACATCTTCAGACTGACTTTTGAGCCAGATTACTTTGATTTCATCGCCCACTTGTATCAAGTCCGTAATGATCGTTCTAGAGGGTGATATTGTATCAGGCAACTGAACTCGAAGTATGGATGAGGGCTCGGAAGGGTTGAAGCTTTTATCCAGAGCTAGGACGTAATAGTAGCGTTGATTATTCAAAAGGTTGAGAGTGCAGCTATCTTGAAATGAATTAGCAGAATGGACAGTATCCGTTATTTTCATGAACTCTTGATTCTCCATAAAAGATTTGAATACCAAATATCCTTTAAGGTTTGTGTCTTCGCTAGGTGACCATGCTAAAGATAATACGCCTGTACTATCCAACTCGTACGTGAGGTCAGTTACTTGAGAAGGCGGAGTTATATCGGGCACAAATCCTACTTTTATAGTAGAAATGGAAATATTGCCAGACGTATCAATTGCTCCAAGTTTGAAATAATGATTTTCTAATTCTAGTGGATCGGATATTCTATACTCAGAAATACCATTTGCATCTAAATCTTTTACAATAAGCGAATCTTTGCCATTCATCGTATAGGATAATGTGACAAAGTAGGAAGCTACATCACCGTCTTGTGATGGTTCCCAATCAATAATCAAATCATTTTCCACACTATCTACTCTCACTTCTATGTATCCTAATGTTGGACCAGTGACATCCACTCCCATCCCTTTAACCACCTCTGATGGTGCTAGCTCATCTCCCCAAATATCAAATGCTACCAATCGATAAAAATAAGATTGATAATTTGAAGATAAGCTGTCTACTCTAGTTATAGTTACTACTTTTTGTGTCTCCAATGTGTCCAAGTATTTTTCTGTTTGAGCTACATATGGCGCTTCATTTATCCGTTCATAGTTAAGACCCGTATCAGACTTTTCTAGATAATAGCCAGCGATTGGGCTGTCCTGTTCATGCAACCACTCAAATAATACTGCTTGATCTTTGGACGCAGTTATGAGAGTAGGTGTTTTTAAGTAAGATCGGTCGTCTACAATTATGGGTAGAGATGCCTTATCTGTGTTTGCGATAGATACTTTGTATTGATAGACTTTTCCTGATTGTAACGTTTTATCCACATAGTGGAGTCCAGATATACGTCCGAGTTCTTTTTCTCGCATGGTCAATAATATATATAAGCTATACATATTATCTTGATGGTCGGCTGCATTTATCACTTCTCCTATTGATGAGAGTGATGGTCTATCTTTCACCGCTTTTAGCTTTTTGATATGAAAATCAAATACAGCTACATCTATCCCTTGATTTATCACCTCTAATTCTGTCATCGGTAATAATGGGGTCGAGTTGAGTACTTGATATTCTCGATCTTTCCCCAATTCTCTTCTGCTGATGATATAGCCATTTTCAACACCTTCTAACCACTGTTTTGAATTTTCAGGTAGTATTTTGAGATGCACTTCTTGTTGTTTGTACTTGGCGAGCAGACCTATACTTTGAGCATTGGCATTAATAATAGCCATCATACAAAGTATCGTTGATATATATATATTTAATTGAGTATTCATTTTTTTGGTTTTTATTATACCATCCAATACTGCGGATTCTTATTAATTGTATCATCAGTATCGGATGTAACTAATAATTCTAGAATTCGAAATCAAAATTTTCTGTGATGGAGTTATTTACAGTACTGAGTTTAATCCTCAAATCTCCCTGATCGGTAATTGGTGTATAAGCGCCAAAAAACAATGTTTCCAACTCTCTATTCCCGTATATAGATGCGAAGTGATTATTAACTGCCCACGACCTCAAATTAGAAATATATAAATTTGGGCGCCAGATATATTTTAACACTGGTTCACCATCAATTATGGCTCCTAAATCAACTCCTATATCACCTATCCCTTGGTTTTTATCTGCAGGTACGATATCTGCAGGCACAAACTCAGGTGTGAACATCCTTACTGAGTGTAAGAATCCATGTTGCTGTGCAAACGCCTCTATAGCTACTCTTTTGTGATGCCAAGCAGTAAGACCTAGAGTTCTTTGACTTAAATAAGTAATTTTTAACGCATCCTCAGAATCAACAAATTCTTCATGCCCTAGGAAAACTACTGAATAAGTATCGTCTGACCATCCAGAAGACTGAGCAACCATATCTTCTGCATTTAGCGATTCTATTTTTTCTCTGTACCATCTATACTTCGAGGTTTCAAAATATGACCAATGCATTCTTGCGGGGTCTTCTTCTTCATACTGTAGCAATATTTCCATTTTATACCGTCTGTCAGTTCGCAGAGGAGCTACATTAAAGTGCATTCTGTTGTTATTGCTAGGTGAGAAAAAACCTTCACTGGTAAATTCTCTTAGTTTGATAAGTGGATTACTCCTACTGTATTCCGAAAACTTGAAGTATAAAGTAGCATACTCTCCATAACCTAACCTGTCCATCATTTCACGACTTTCGGGGGCTATATCTATGTTGCCTATTCCAAACAACATATCTCCAAAATGTACATTTTTAGCATTTGCCAATGGATTTATATCCAATACTTCCAACTCGTAATCCTCTATTGATTCAGTGGTAAATTCTAGATTCTTTATGGTTCTTATTTGGGTACCATTTGCATATGTCGCTATTACAAACGGACCACTATTACCTTCTCTTATTTTTATTACTCCCTTTACCGTCAGCCTGTATGTCCTCCCTGGTTTAAGCATCCGTTCTGACCTTTTTGTACTATTGAAATAGAATCGGACGTCACCATTATTTAATGGTCGAGTTTTTATCCTATTGGGAGGATATCTTGTTACAAAATTACCATCTACTTCCTCTGATATATAATAAGACGGCTCTACTTTATATTGGAACATCCTTCCTTGATATGTCTCTTCATTTATAACATTTGGTCTCGTGAAAAAACTAGCAATTATATGCTGGTTTCTATCTGTAAAATTTACATCATTCACAGGCAAATTAGACAACTCTTCTATTACTTCTATTCCCTCAAATTCACTTTCAAAGTCGATATCAGCATTAGGGTCTATAGAGAATTCACACTTGGTACCAACTGAAAACCCTACGTTTATACTAAAAGTAGGAATTATTGGCACATCTATTCTTACTCTAAATTTACCTCTTGCATAAACCGGATCTGGTCCATCAAACTTTAACATCGCCCCCAAACTTACATCTGCAATTGAGAAACTCTTCCAAATCTTGCCTCTAAGGGATGCCTGAGCATATAAATAGGCTTGTGATGTAAAATACCAATTATCCATCCCAAACTCTGAATCCCCATTACACAGCGTGTTGTGGTATTTTGCCATAGCTATATCAAAACCTATTCCTGCACTGGCACGAAACGTGACATTTACATCTTCCCAGCCGATTTTGCAATCTCCAGTAGTAAATGCTGCGTGCAGCCCCATACTTATTCCAGAGCGAGGTAATCTTATCAGTCTAGTCCTGGTTTCATCGAGAATTCGTCTGGCGGCTGGTGGAAAGTTACCATTCATTGGCAATTCTGAACCAATATTAAAGTATGCGTAAATTCCTGTTCCAGTATCAATATTCTTGTTGCTTCTTTTTAGCTTATAAGGCATTCTTAGTGAGATGTTCACCATACGCTCGAGACTGCCGTCCATAGAGGGTTGCCCTACATATAGATGCCAATTATCACGTCCAGCTATGAGTAGATCTATTGCAGGTCTATTTGCATCTAAATTTCCGCCTGTAAACATTGGGTATTCCCTTGGCAATTCAAGTCTGTAGCCAAACCTTGCGGCCAATGTTTTCTCTACATGATTATAATGGATAATACCACTCAATGCCAATTCTGTATTAGCTACTTCATTTTCTATTTTACTAGGAGGCGACATCATTTTTGCCTTTCCAGTAAGTGTTACACTACTGAATCTGCCACCATTGCCAAAATCAATCATTAAGTCAGCATTTCCATTGAGCATGTCCTTATTACCAGAGGTAGCCCATACTGTTCCTAGTCTGAATCCCCATCTATTATAATAGGCACCTCCACTCACACCAAGTATCTCAATAGGTGGCACTATAGGTACTCCATTTCTCAGTGTCACCCCAGCATTCACATACCAGTAATCAAAATCGCGTGTGTTGCCAAATAACACCCTTGCTCTGATAGCTCCGAACTCAGAAAAAGATGCATCAACAGCCCCTCCAAAACCATCACCATATACAGGATGTTCGTCATAGAAATCTAAAGTCCCTTTTATTGCTACACCTGCCACATCACTATCTATTTCTATAGTTTGTAAATGTGTCCTATCTAGAAAATATGACCCTGTATTTCTATTTCGCACACCTCGCAAAAGGATCCTAGAATCGGCACTAAAATATCCTGTTCCTGCGCCTGACTTATCCCCAAATTGAAATCCTATGTTAAACCCTAATTCTGGCAATTTACCTACCGCACCTGGTTTGATCACATCTTCTATGGATACATCCTGTACTTGTATACTGAATCCCATAAATGATGCACTCACTACTGCATCTATATCTATGTTTCCTGTGCGAAAATATGGAGCGGCATTACTCACAAGCATATCTTCGAATCGTACTTTTTTGATATTCACTTGATCCCAGTCCCCTATCGATCCATCTAGTTCTAGTTCTCCAGACAGGAAACTATTGATGACAAATTCTCCATCTTCGATCTTGGCGGCTATCCTAGAAAATTCATTGAATTTGAATTTACTTGCCCACATAGGTACTTCGATTTTTTCTCGAATATCAAAATCAAAATCGTAGTTGAGCCTGTTTTCAACAAGTTCTATTTCGCATGTGATACCTATCGGGTTCTCACAAATAGGTAAGTCTATTTCTCCATCCAATGCTGCCCCACTTATGTCATTTCGCAATAGATTGAGTTGCAAATCATCAATAGAAATACCCCATCCTCCGATAGAAATGCCTGTAAGGTCTTCTAAATTCCTTCCTCTGAAGTTGAAGCTCGCACCATTTTCATCTATCACAAATCGATCAATAGATAGATCAATAGGTGTATTGTTATTTTTGAAATAATCAGGTAATCGCAAACCTATGTTATTAATGCTGATCCCTGTCCAATTAGCGGGTGAGCCATAATCTTCAGGAAACCTCATGTTGGCGATATTTTCTGATTCTGAAAGGTCAATAACCAAATCGTCTAATGAAAATTTAAACCCAGGGAGTGCTGTAAGTTCAAATTTACTAGAAAAGTAGTTGGTGCCTTGTCTACCTAAACTAGAAGCATTGGCAGTAAATATCATTTCGTCCCAAGATGTAAAAGAAGTACTATATGCTACTGCAAAATCCTTATTATTGACTGGGGTATAATCATCGTCCAATGGTTTAATATATTGATCATTAAAATGCAGATGACCATTTAATACTATTTCATTGATCCCATCACAATCAAAATCTATATAGCTTGGATTATCCCCTTCCTTTCCATTGATATGAAGATCAAAAACTTCTGAAGGGTGAAAATCATAGGGTTGCAGGATGTCTAATTTCATCACCTCATCTGTCATGGCTAGTCCACCTGGGGTTATGCAGATGTTATTATTGGTGAACACCATTTTCTGACTGCCCGCTATGTAATCACCCTCTAGTTCATAACCTGATATCATCGAAATATTCGCTCCGTCCGCAGAGAACGACATGTCCGGAATATGGACTTTTTGTGCTCCCGACCCAAATGAAATTGGAAGATCTAGCGGTATATCTATATCGTTGATCAAGTCATTGATATCATCAGAAATCATGGCAGCTGTGGGATCTAAAAGATCATCATATAACATATCAATCAAGTGCTCATCTACCGTTGTGTTTTCACTAATGCGGTCTACTCGTGGAAAGTTTTCTGCCGCTACCTTTCTCATTCCCTGTATAGCACCTCCTGTCACTACGCCTCGACTATTGATATTCACATCTTGGAATTGTACATTGATATCTCTCGGTATGAAATCCGAAGCTTTAATCACTCCACGACCAGTATATCCATTGGCTGTGATATTAAAATCGGCTATTGAAAGATTAAAATGCCCCACTTTATATAGGTCACCAATTCTCACTTCAGGAATAGCTGGCAAATCTGGAATCTGAATATCTGGACATACCTCCATACAACTATATGTACCTTGCTGCCCTAGATCATCTCCTTCTCCAACATCATTAATGGGCGTTCCAAAATTAAAGATGATAACGTCACTCCACCCTTCATTGAAGATGTTAACACTGTTGGTAATATCACGGGCGCGCACTTGCACAATATATTTTCTACCTTCTACAAGTGGTGTGTGCGATTGATTGTAAATAAAATTCGGCCCGACGATGTCTGTCTCTTCATATTGTATAAAATTATAATTCTCTATCGCATCATATGGATTGATATTCTCATTCCACTCCGCTAATCGAAAATCATAGACTATTGACGCAGCAGGAGCTACAACGGGTGTCCAAAATATATTGATCAGAGTTGGGTTAACTTGGTTTATAATACTCTCATCTATTGGAGACGTGATAACTGGAGGGTTTATTGATTGTATAATTATTGGATTTGAACAAGCTACATTCATTGGTAGAGAGACCAATTCTTGAGTTTCAAAATTTCTAGCTTCTAGGCAGATCTGGTAAACCCCATCTGGCAATCGTTGTGATTGAATTAGGTACTCTACTGCTGGTCCACCAGAATAATCTAGATCTTCTAACGATGCATTTCCAAGAAAACCTCCTAACTCCTCAAACAGATAAGTAGTAGTACTACCCGCAGGTATCTCTATTGCTTCATAGCCGTTATATGCATCATTTAGCATTGCTTCTATTCCATTATCCGCTGTCAGTTTACCCGTCACATATATAATATGAGAGGCGACAGGGTTCGTATTGGTAATGACCACCCTATAGTTTCCAGATACGTCTTCAAATTCTGATAACAGACTAGGATGTGGTGGCGGCGCTATTACGCTCAGTTGTATATCCTGAGTAAAACCGCAGATGTTCAATGAAAATAATAGAAAAATGATAGCTACTATCCGAGGAGAGTATGATTTAGATAAATATTTCATGTTCGTTGTGTTGGAGTTATTTTTTGAATACTAAATGGCTAATTCTTGATCTTTCAGAGGAGAATGTCACCATGTAAAGTCCAGTATTTAGAAAAGATAGATCAATAGAGACAGGGTTTTCTACTCCGTTTCTGAGTAGCACTGTTTTACCATCAAGTGTTGTGATTCTAATTCCGATGGCTAATGTGTTTGTTTTTGAATCGATATGTAACCATTGATCGATTAAGGTATTGAATGAAACCTGTATTTCACTTTGTTCAAACTCCGCAGATAAAGGCCCAACTAATATATCTCCCGTAGAGGCTTGACATCCATTTTCATCAGTGATTACACAGCTATAGATTCCTTTTTTCAGATTGTCAATATCTCGCATAGAGGATTCGTACCCATCAGGCCCTTGCCATTCAAATTTTAGTCCACTTGATTTCATGTTCAGCACGAGTTCTATGCTGCCCAGCTCATCTTCATAAGACTCTACTATATTCAGTATTTTTACACCATCAGCATTTTCTAGCGAGAATGCTTCTATTGTATATGTACATCCATTGTTATCCGCTATTATGCCTGAGATTACACCCGCGCCAAACATCTGGATCAGTCCGTCAGAAATATTGTACGTCCATTCTATAAAAGTTTCTGTACCTCCTATTGGAGTGTAAGTCCACTCTACTGCATAGGGCGCAAGGCCTCCATCAAATGCTATATTTACAACTCCTGTAGAATCCTCTCCACACTTAGGCTGGGTAATATCAAAGGTTGTAATTGTAATTTCTGTATCTGATTTTATTTCTTGTTGAGGGAGTAATAGTTCACATCCATTTTGATCTTTTATTCGAGAATCAACTAGTCCCACTCCAAAGGTTTTATCTACAGATGATGTTATGCCTTGTGACCATTCTATTGTGGGATTGGAACTACCTATAGGCGTATAAGTCCATTCTATTGAGTAATTAGGAACTCCACCTGATATATCAAATCCGATGCTCCCAGTTGTATCATCTAAGCAGATTGCATTGCCAACTACCAAAGCAGAAGTATTCAGTGAATCAGGCTGATCAATATTGATTTGATCAAGTGTAAATATGCATCCGTTTTCATCTAAAATATTTGTACTAACCATCCCCATGCCAAAATTATTACTGGCAGAACTTGTGTTATTATAAGTCCACTCAATAAATGATTCAGACCCATTAGGGTCATTATAAGTCCACTCTACACTGTAAGGAGATGTACCACCTGAAATATCAAAATTGACGACCCCTGTAGTATCGCCAAAGCATAAAACATCGGATATGATTGGTGTTTGTATAGCGATTGCTTCGGGTTGATTTATCTCTATTGGTTCTTGAAGTACCTGACAATCATTTGCATCCACTATCTTGGGACTCACAACGCCAGCTGGTAAATTCTTTGTAGCTATTCCATCAATGTTGTATACCCATTTTTCGTACTGAGGGTCTCCATTAATAGGAGCGATAACCCAGCCGACACTATAAGGTGATATTCCGCCTGAAATCTCAATATTTATTATTCCTGTGGTGTCACCGAAACATAAAACGTCTGTTGCAGAAAGCACATTAGTTGAGACTATCTCAGGTTCCTGGATGGTAAGAACATCTAATTCTTGAACACATTCATTTTCATCCTCAACTTTTAATGCAATAGTACCCGCTGCAAAATATTTACTCACTGAAGATTCAACGTTATAAGTCCATTCTACAAAAGTTTCTGTGTTCTCAGTATTTGTGTATGTCCATTCTACAGCATAAGGAGAGATTCCTCCTATTAAGACTAAATTAATAATCCCACTAGTATCTCCGTGGCACAAAACATCTTGAATATTGCTATTATCAGCGGTAATGGGCAACGGAGATGCTACTTCAAAATCTAATTGCAAATTGCAATTATTTTCATCTGATATAGTAACTGTGTACATTCCTGTTGCCAAATTATCAATACTACTTTCCGCAGATGTATTTGACCATTCATAAATAAGGGCACCTACTCCACCCGAGATATTAAGTGAAATACTACCTGATGTACCATCCGAACATGTATTATCAGTGATTGTACTAGACTCCAAAGCTAAATCTCCAGGCTGAGCAACAAAGTAATTGAATCCTGCACTACATTCAGTGGCTACATGCGTGATAGTAACATCGTAATCCCCTGTTTCAAGATTAGAAATCATACTTGTTTCTTCATCATTCGACCATAGGTAGCTGTAGTTTTCATTTCCATCTATCATTTCAAGAGAAATGCTACCTGTTGCGCCACTGCCGCATTCTACATCTACAATAATTACTGTATTAGGATTTATTTCATCAGGCTGAGTTACTGTGTAAGAATCTATGAATATGCAGCTGTTTTCATCTGTCACAGTTACAGAATATACACCTGCATCAAGATTGGAAATAGAATTTGTATTTCCACCATTTGTCCAAGCGTAAGAAAAAGAACCAGTACCTCCAATAGCGTTGATTTGTATTGAACCAGACGCATCATCATAGCAGTCTAAGTCATCGATATCGGAGCTAGTGACAATAATTTCATCAGGTTGAAGGACAACATACGTATCCGTGAAAGTACAATTGTTATTATCTGTAACCGTTACAGAGTATGCA
>CAXBGT010000131.1:0-15886 GCA_963975265.1 uncultured Saprospirales bacterium | reverse complement strand
TCACCGACAGCCACTATCCCTTCATCATACATTTCCTGATCTGCTGCTGCAATGGCATCCATTATTTGTTCTTCTGGAAAATCACGGTGCTTCACCACACTGCTGATAAAAGGAATCAATCCAGTACCTGAATTAACCAATCCCTTCATATGGGAAAGCTCTAGATGACAATGTGTATTCACAAAACCAGGAGTAATGATCCCTTTAAAAGACTGAACTGAACTACTGTCGTGATCTGACATTGCATCGATGCTCATGATTACACCATCATTATCAGTCACAACTACATGATTATTAAGAGGTTGACCTGTAAGTGTAAATATTTTATCCGCAGTGTATTTTTTCATGCCGCAAAAGTCTGTTTTCTTACGGCAAATATGAAATGGATCAACAGGAAACTTTCAACTATTATATCAAAAGGTAAAGTCTAATACTCTTCATCCTCCTCCCAATATCCTTGTAAGAACTTGATGCCTATTTTTAATTCCAAACTGACGTTTCTCACTTCTTGTGGTAGAATTGTAATCGTTGGGTTTGGATTGAATGGACTTGGATTAGGATTGGTTACGACAGCGGTTGATGGTTGATCATACTGTTTAGATACATCTGGATTGATTGAAGCCTCTATAAAAATTACTTTCGTAGCATCCCAATTGAACTCAAATCCTCCTCCTATTGTAAGACCATAATTGATCTTATTCACAAAATTATCATCTACTAAATTGTAAACACTGAATTGTGATTGACCACCCAGATTAGTATTGATGGTGTATTCAAGACGACCTGCAAGCATATAGTAAGGATTGTACTTTTTGTCTACACTTAACATTTGTTTGAAGCCAAGTTCTAATGACAGATTATTGAATCTGTACGAATTGAATGATTGGAAACCAAAACCCCTCACAGCACTCCCTCTCGTATGATATCCTATTGAGGCATAGATTTTGTTGATAGGGTCATCATGTGTCTCTACCAACAAATCGATCAAAGGAGTAAAAAGAATATCTCTCTCAAAAGAATTCCATTTTTGCATATTCAGTCCTAATCCTCCTTTCACACCATAATAGTATTGAGCTGAACTAGAAAAACATATGCCTAAACCAAAAAACAAAATTAGTATGTACTTTTTCATTATCTTTTATTAGAACGCAAGATATAAAATCGTTTTGGTGAAGGTGTAAACGGTTTGATCTAAAAAACGAATAGACATGCTTTTTCATGAAATTCTATGTCAGCTGTAATTGTTCAATTGGTAAGCTACTATTCTCATCAATAGTTAAGCTTACAGACAGTTTCCCCAATTATTAATGAAATACCCATAATTAGACAGTTGGCTTACACTAAAAAGCATATTTTCGCTGTATTATTTACAAACTATTCATCAATCAACATCGATATGAAGAAATCTTATATATATATATTCGCGGCAACTTTGTTTGTACTAGGTTCTTGCAATGATACAACTGAGCACAAACCATTCACAAAAGGCGAAAGAATCGAACGGATGGCTGAACAAGAAGCCAAAATGACTCAAAATCCAGTTACTGGAGAGATTCCTGCCAATAGTCTTTATGAAATAAGACAAGAAATAATTAAGTCTGGTAGAATTGCAGAAAGCAGAGCTGGTGATGAATGGGTTTCTCGTGGACCAACTAATGTAGGCGGTCGAACTAGAGGAATTCTTGTAGACAAAAGAGATCCAACTAACAATACTCTTTTTGTAGGAAGTGTATCAGGTGGAATTTGGAAAGTAACAAACGTAACTTCTACTCCATCTTGGACTAGATTAGATTATAATGGTAGCCCTTCGGTTACGGCTATAGTGCAAGACCCTAATGATCTTAATACATTATACCTCGGTACAGGTGAAGGATGGTTTGGCGGAGAAGCTTACAGAGGAGATGGAATATACAAATCTACTGATGGCGGTGACTCGTGGTCTCGTCTAGAAGCTACGAATAACTCAGGGTTCGTTTTCACTCAGAGGTTACTGTTTACAGCTGAAGGCAACTTACTAGCAGCTACAAGAGATGTTGGATTACAAATGACAATAGATGGTGGTAGCTCATGGTCAAGAGCTTTAGGTAATGGCAACCAAGGGTTTTCTAATAGGGCTGCAGACATAAAGCTTACATCTGATGGGACAATATTCGCGAGTATGGGTATTCGGAACCAAGATGGAATCTACAGATCTGAGGACGGAGGTTTCCAATGGGATTTTCTTGATTTAGAAATCGATGATTATGAAAGAATAGAAATAGCAACATCATTGAACGACCCTGACCTTATTATGGCCCTCGTACAAGATGCTGAAACTAACAGATGCAAAACTATCCTTAAATCAACAGATAAAGGAGAAACATGGATAGCAAAAAATGGAGGCTTTGGTTTCCTTAATAATTTAGCTCGCGACCAAGCTTGGTATGATCTTTCTATAGCGATAGATCCTACGGATAGCGATAGAGTATTTGTAGGGGGAGTAAGTCTCTATAGAACTACAAATGGAGGTGATACTTGGGTACAAATGTCAGAATGGTTTACAGGTACTAACAATCCATATGTACATGCTGATCAACATTTCGCAACATTCATCGATGGTTCATCAGATAACATGTACTTTGGAAATGATGGTGGACTTTGGTTCACTCAGAATGCTTCTTCTTCCAGTCCTACATTTAGAGATCTTAGTCAAGGATATGTAAGTACACAATTCTATGCATGTGACATTCATCCAGAAGGTGGAAATGACTTTTTCATTGCTGGTGCGCAAGACAACGGATCAATTTGGTTAAATAAACCTGGTCTTGATGATGGGATAGATGTAAATGGAGGTGATGGAGCATACTGTCATATCAATCAAATAAATCCTAACTTCATGGTTGTATCTTCTCAATACGGAGGATTTAGAGCGACTACGAATGGGAGCTTTAATAGTTTAGATTCATATTCTCAACCAGGGGGCGAAGAAATTGCTTTTATCAACCCTACTGATATGGATGATGTGAACAATTTTCTTTACTCAGGACACTTAGAAGGAGAATTTTTTAGAACTAACTTAGTGACAAAAGCTGCAAAAGTTATAAAAATACCTCAATTATTCTCTGATCAGGTAAGTGCTCTAGAAGTAGATCCTAACAACTCTAATTTACTTTACTTAGGAACTGATGAGGGAAATATAGTAAGAGTTACCAATCCTAGATCTGAAAACCCAAGTGGTGAGTTGATACGTTCTGGTAGTGGATATGTAAGAAGTGTAAATGTTGATCCAATTAATTCTGATAGACTATTGGCTACTTACAGTAACTATGGTGTACAAAGTGTCTATTTTTCTGAAAACAGGGGAACTACATGGACTTCTATAGAGGGTGACCTTCCTGATATGCCAGTGAGATGGGGGATATTCAGTCCTGCAGATAACAAAGAAGTTATCCTAGGAACTGAATTAGGTGTTTGGCAAGGTACCATTGATGGAACGTCTACAAGTTGGTCTAATATAAGTCCTGAGATTGGGCTTGCAAGAATTGACATGATCAAGTATAGAACAAGTGATCTGGAGTTACTTGCTGGTACTTACGGAAAAGGATTGTACACAACAAGTCGTTTTGCAGTGCCTAGTATATCATTCAATAATTCCAACTTTTCTTTTTCTCCAGAAGGGTCATACAGTTCTGAATATTGCAGTCTTTCAGAACCAAAATTATTTTCAATCAGCACGCCTATTCCTTTCAATGTTGATGCTAACATAACTCTTATTGTAAATGCTTCTAGTACAGCGGTCGAAGGAGTAGATTATATTATTGAGGATACCGAGCTTGTTTTAGCAGCTGGTGAAAAATCTGTGATATTTGATATCGTATTATTAAATAATGCTACTGTCGATGGTGATAAATTACTAGATATAACGCTAGAAGCAGATCAGGATGTACTTAGAGACAATTTGAAAATTAATATCCTTGAAAATGATGAAGTGTTCGATATACAAGGAGTAAGTACAGATATAAAAATCGGTGACGGGGCTCTTGAAGGTGGTAACGTTTTCCAAGGGTATTGGGGTAATACTAGAACTCAGGTATTATACAGTATAGATGTATTAAATGAAACCGATCTAAAAGCTGGTCTAATAGGTGAAATAACATTTGATGTAATAGAAAAAGGTAGCTCAGCTCCTTTCCAAGACTTCACAATATCTATTGGAGAAGTTACTAATGATGAAATAGAAGACAAAGAGTTTATCGAAGATGGAAATCTTACCATGGTATATAATGGGTCTGTTACAACTGAATTAGGTCTAAATAGAATTACGTTTGATACGCCTTGGGAATATACTGGAGAGAATAACCTACTTATTGAGTTCTGCTATGATAATCCTGGCACAACTGACGACGACAAGATCGCTAGTTCTGTTGCTGATTATATAGCTTTGCTTTCTCAATTTAACGATAATCAAGTTGGATGTACTACTACAGGCAGCAAAAGAGAAGCTCAACAATTTCCGAACTTGATATTGACGAATATTGGTCCTAAGAATATCTATAATCAAACAGAAGTAACATTTGCCTCCCCTATAGGAGTTGGGGAAACAGCATACTTTTCGAGCAATGATAGCTTAATAAGTTCTGTTGAGAATCTTGACAGTGATGATGCTTGTGTGCAAACTGGTCTACTTACTAACAGTGGAATCATGAATACAGAATATAACATGCTTTACATTGATAGAATTTACCTTTTCGAGACCGAGGATAATGAGCAAGAATTATCAATCACTATTTTTATGCCTAAAGATGGGAGTGAAGAATGGTTTAGCACTGATATCAAAGGGTTATATACAGAAGCAGCACCTGTGGCTGGAGAACAGATAGGCTGGCAATATTTGGATATCACTTTGGTAGAATCTAACTCAAAATATATAGCATTCACTATGCCATATGCAGGCGCTGGTGGTTATACAGTGGGACAAGAATTGTTCTCATCAGCTAACGATATAGAATTTGATGAAAGCTACGACCAAGTTGTAACATTTGATCTTACTGGAAGAATGATTTCTAGCTCTGAGAGGATTAGCGACAATTTACCTACTGGAATATATATACAATCTTACTTAAGAAAAGGTGCTATCGTATATAGCAAGAAGGTCTTTGTAGATTAAGAGATATAAAAAAATGATTAAAGTAAAGCCCTGTCGCAGAATTGTGACAGGTTTTTTTTCATCTTGAATTCTAATAAGGCTTTTACTTATTAGTCTAGATTTTTTTTAATTCACAACAAAGAACCTCTTATTAACTGAATTAGAATTATCACTAATCGTAAGTGTATATATCCCTCCTTCAAATCTCGAAATATCAATAGCCGAAACTTCTGATTCAATACTCCCAGATAAAACTATCTGCCCGATAGTGTTACTAATCTCATATGTATACTTTGCTGTATTCGTTTTCTCAATATTAATAATCTCTGTTGCAGGGTTTGGATATATGTCCAAATCTTCCAGTCCTATACTTTTAGTACCGCTTATTATATATTGGTATGAATCAGAAGTTAATTCACAATCATTCTCATCGAACACAACTAGCACATAACTACCCTCTTCCTCAGGCACAAACGCTTCATCTGTGGCTTCAGGAATTAATTCACCTTGGAAGTACCACTGATAACTTACTGCATCAATAGAACTTACTAAAGATGTCCCATCAAACAGGATCACCGGAGAACTAGGCCTAGTAATAACAGTAGTTACAGTACTGTCATTACCTTCTTTAGTTTTCATCTCTCTAACGTACGTTCCTACATCATATAGACCTAAGTAGTTCTCTCCTTCACAGAGAATTATTTCCTCTGCTATATCAAATGATACTGGATCATCTGACCAAGCTACTTTAGCTCTTGGACTATCAAGATCAGCTGTACTTATCCACTTAGATCTCAAATGTGCATGCAGACCTATCAATTCATCTTCCTCTAATACTCTATCAAATATTATAAGCTCACCCAACTTCCCTTCCCAGTGTGGGTCCGTATAATCCAATCTCATATTCACAGTTTGGTCCAAGGTCATAGACATCGTTTTTAATTCATAGCTGTTATATGTAGCTGCTGGATCTACCTCGAAGCCATTTACAAGGACTCTGCCATTCTCAGCTTCTGAATTTATATCCGCAGCGAATAATCGATCTTGCCCCTCACTTCTACCAATATAGTTAGTCAATCCAATAAACGGAGCAGAACCTTCTCTAGAAAAACCATTTTCTTCATAAGCAAGAACAATCGTACGACATGCTGTAGTTGTACTTTCAACACCTTGAAGCCAAATGGTAGCAAATTCTACAATCCCCAGACCGTTGGCATAATTTGATCGATAAGCATGCCATGAACCATTGGGCCAGCCTTCATTTACTCTAAATTGCCATTTGTATGCCGAACTATTAGGAAGGGTTCCATCAGGAGTATTGTCACCATCTAAATCAGCTGCATCAGCCCATAATACAATTCCATCTAGTGTCTCAGGAGCTACTTCGTCTATACTCGAATTCATCAACCTCATACTGACAAAATAATCTCCCTTTTCAGAAGCAGAAAATGCAGTTCCTGTTGCCAAAGGTATGCCTCCTACAGGGCCATCGTACCAAAAATATTCTGCGTCAGGGTTTGGATTATTTATAGTGAATATCTGATTATCCACTATTACTTCAGGCAATTCAGCCATAGTAACAGCAAATCCTTTTGTAGGAGAAATAAAACTTTGTACAGAATTATCGACAGCCTTTACATAGTAGTTACCAGCAGATAAAGGCTGGAAGTCATTGCCAATGTGCAATAACACCTTTGTTTCGGCATCTCCAAACCAGTAATAGTCCATTGCTGTATCTGGGTTCAGTACTCTTACCGTTTCAGGGTCTCCTTGTTCTATTTCAATATTAACTGAAGTCTCAAGTAAACTATTTTTCAAAGATACTTCACCTATCTCCCTGTTACCATTGGCATCTGTCACTAGGTATGAATACACACCTTGGTTCACATTTACCAATGAAGGATTATCTTTCTCTTCTTTAATTTCAAATCCTCCTACAATCCGCCCTAACTCCATCTCTTGAATTGCGATCCATCCATCTCCATGATTTTCTGTAACGAAGATTCTGTAGTAGCGATATGTATATTCTTGATCTAAGAAAAACTCCTTTTTCATCAATCTATCTTCAAAATCAATATTGTTTCGTGAATCCAAATCCTCCCAGATAGCATTATCATTAGAGCCCTGAAGTAACCAAGTCTTAGCATCTCTACCTTTGACATCTACATTTGAAGTGAGGCTATAAAAATCTATAGTTTCGAGCTCTCCGAAATCATAACCTGCATAACTATTACCATTGAATCCTTCTGCCCAAAAGTCAATATTGTATTCAACAATATCATCAAAAAGAAATGAGGCGAGATGGATAGGGTGTTCTCCACTTGCAAAAACAGCATTTGGATTATCAATAGTTTGGTCTATAGGACTGGATGAAAACCAACGGATGGAGTAAGGTTCGACTCCATAGTTTATATCAAGATAAATAGCTCCATCTTTGTCGAAAGTTGGTTGTTTTGAATCTGTTTCCACCTCTAAATTTTCACAAGGTGTTTCAAAGATCTCGATACTTTTTAATATCACACATCCAGTTAGTGTAGTTATTTCTAATGTATACTTTTCTTTAGTGGCTGCATATATTTCGCGTTCTGTACGTGCATTAGACCACTTATAAGAGAGATTAGATATATCTGTATTTTCATCAAATACAGGATATATTTTCCACACTCCATCCTGAATGATGGTCACCAAAGAATAATCAAAAACTGGATCCTGTGCAATGCTTACCTGTGAAATTGCACCACATCCATTAGCGTCGACAACAGAAATTTCGTAATCCCCAGGCGCCAAATTTTCAATAGTCGATTCTGCATATTCGTTTTCATCAATGATAAATATATATGGTGGTTGACCACCAGAAATTGATAATTCTATTTTTCCATTGTTCTCACCTGAGCAATCTGCATTGGTTGCAAATGGTGTGGCTTCAAGGTCAGAGTCTTCCACGTCAATATTATTAATAAACCAAGTATGGGATTGTCTTGGTTCTGGATATAGGTAATCGTATTTCTTATCATATCGAACGAAATCTGTATTATCCAACAATTCAAAAGTTACTTCATAGGAGGCACAATCACTGAATTCTATATCCACATTTTCTACTCCGCTGGCAATCATTTTGCCATTTAAGTACCATATATATTCTTGCGTGTTGGGTATAGGCTTTATTGTATTCACGGAAAATGAGATCGACTCATTTGAATTTATATTAAAGAACTTTTGTGCAGGCTCTTTATCTTCTATGGCATCCACAAATTTATAAGTTCTACATACAAATCGTTGCAAGCAAACTGAGCACATATCTTGTCCAAAACCTTCTCCAAAACCTCCAGCTCCCATGTAACAAGATTGTGCTGTTGGTCTCTGACAGCCAAAGTATCCAGCGATAGTGCCTTCAAATGCTCCAATTTTATCAAAATACTCTTCTTCGTACGGAGTTGGTATTGGTGTTCCGTCTTCAATCCAATTTCTCCATGGTACTTCCTCAATACTAAGAGCAGGGGTCTGATTTGCTGATTCTCCACAGACGAAATTTGACCATTCGCCACTAGCTGTATATTCATCTCCAACGCCAGTCATCGTATGGTTAAATTCATGAAGGCATGTTTCCCATTCTAGTCCCCATATGAGGGCATCTCCTCTTCTGAGATCATCTCTCCTACCTGCTCCGCCACCACCGCCGCCCTTGAGTGAATACATCATGGTTACCCATCCATGTTCATCATCTGCCCAGGGTAGAAACAGACTGTCTATTACTCCCTGTGATGCTTGATAATAGGATGGAATTGGTTCGAATACAAAAGGCTCAGGAAACCAGACACTGTAAACATTGAAAAAATTGCGGTAATGAGAAAATCCACTTTTTGCTTTTGGAGACATTGGATCAAAATGCTCTAGCAATTTCTCTACATCCGATACAAGTTCAGACTTAGAGCCGTAAGCATTACTCGTGGCATGGTCTACATTTGCAAAAGCAAAATTGATTCGATTGTCCTTTATTCCGGAATTTAGAAGGGTATCGATCTCGACTGTTTGGCTTGACAGCGAACTAAATAAAATAAGTAACAAAGCAATACAAACTGTGGACCTGATCATACAATAAACTATTTGAAGATTTCATAACCAAGTACTTGGCAACATTATCTTATTAATAAAGAATGGCATTGAGAATGATCAGTAAGTTATATTATTTTGTTGTCTTGACAAGTGAAGTTTTAGTAAAATTTATGATATCCTAAAATAGCCATTGAAAATAATCTTGA
Organism: uncultured Saprospirales bacterium; assembly: GCA_963975265.1. GTDB lineage: Bacteria > Bacteroidota > Bacteroidia > Chitinophagales > Saprospiraceae > CAJXUU01. The sequence continues at coordinate 6,502 of CAXBGT010000131.1, read as the reverse complement.
AATGCTTAGTTATTGAGAACTGGTTCCCACATTAATTCATTTAATATTTTACAGGTGCTAGTCAGATGCGTTTGATTATTTTTCTTTTTGATCTAAAAAAAACCTTGCTTACAATTTAGTAATAATTACATCCTCTATATTATCGCCTACTTCAATGTTATGTACAACATCCATTCCGTCTATGACTTTACCAAATATAGTGTATTTACCGCTCAAGTGCAGAGCTGGAGAATGTGTAATAAACCACTGAGTTCCTTCTGTATGCAATCCTGCAGACGCCATACCGAGGTAACCTTCTTCTTCATAGTATAACTGTGGCACTTCTGATCTAATAGTGTAGTCAAGGCCTCCATATCCATCTCCTCTGGGACATCCACCTTGAATGACAAAATTAGGTACTACCCTATGTATATTTTTACCATCATAAAAATCATCTTTTGCAAGATTAAGGAAATTTGACACACTTCCAGGAGCATGCTGGGTATACATCTCAGCCCTGATTATTCCCTTTTCCGTTTTGATAGCTACGAGCACTGAGTCACCGTACTGCGTAAAAATAGACCAATCGATTGGGTGGTTAAATTCTGGAGTTTTAGCAACATATTCTTGATCTGTCAAGTATGCAATAGCTTTACCAAGACTATTGTATGTTTCTATTTCTTTTGGTAATTTTAGTTTACTTTGAGCTACCTCTAGGAACGAAGAATCATCAATTAATGACTTCATATTCAATGATTCATCTGCAAATAATTCTCCAAATATAGCAAGACTACCTACATCCCCATTCTCTATCTCTCCCTTTATCAACTCAATTATTTCACGTTTTACTCTGTTGGAACCACCTCTATATGTCGCTACAAAATTTGGACTAGTAATCAATTCTGTTATTGCTGAAGCTGCGGTAGACTTAATAATTGGAGAGTTCGATGAAACACTCATCTCAAAGATATCTTTATAATTGTAAGGATCATTTCCTAACGAAGTCAGATATGCTGACTTCTCATAAATATTATCAGCCTTTTCTATTTTTTCAAGAATTTCCTCTTTTATTTTATTCTTAGTATTGGTGTAGTATACTGGCATGTGTTTCAAAATAGCACTGTATATTTTTGCCTGAACACTATAATGCAGATCATCAGTTAAGTAATTCTTATAAATAGTGGCATCATTGCTGTTGCCCTTGTTTATGAGAAAATTTGCAGCAGTATTCGCAATATGCAAATTATCATCTTTCAATAAATCAAGAATTGGTTCTATCACTTTGATGTATGGAAAGTTAGACATAGACCTTACGATATTACACTTCACTCTATAGTCTTCTTCCTCTTTGAAATGGCGCTTTAATTCTTGAAACACATCGAAATCTTTAGTCTTTCCTAAAGCCAACGCGACACTCATTCGCACATTCACATCCGCATCTTCATTAAGAACTTGGATCAGTCTATTCTTATATATATTGAGATCAAGGTCTTTAGCTCTTGCAAGATAATTAGCCGCTATTAATTTTACTTTTGGTGGAAATCCATCTTCAGTAAGATATTGAACCAACTTGTCAGTTCCTTCCGTAGCCGTCATACCCCTTAATGCATAATTGTAAATTGCTCTCGATTGCCCTGTAAGCAGTAAAGTGTCAGTAATTCTATAGGTTGAGACCGTTGCCAAAGATGGCAATAAGTTCTTGCCACCTATTCTGCCTATAGACTCAATAATAGTCGCGTTGTATAAATTATCAACATCTAGTGTGTCTTTTGTCTTGAAGGCTTTTAATAATTCCTTCACAGAGCCTTTATTACCTATTTGTCCTACTGCGTAAGCTGCGGCAGTTCTTACTTTCATTACTGGATCGTATAGCAATTTATATAAAGAATCTAAACCTTTTTCCGATTGAAAAGATGCCAGTGAATTTGCTACCATAAATCTATAAGAAGGATCAAAATCACTTGTAAATAACAATAAACTATCTAGTTTTTGTTCATCTTGATAACCGTATATGCGCTGAAAAGTATCATCATTCACATCTAAGGTAACCTTAGTTATTGGCTCTTGAGTGACTGGTATACAACCTATTACAAATATTGATAATATGAATGCGTATATGTAGGTAAATTTCATTTCCATCTTGACAGTATTAGATAAAGATGGTAGTGCAAAAATTGTGCTAATATTTAGGGTGGGTTCGTTCGTGGTAGACTCAACTTTCCGATTTACTTACTTTCCCTATTCTTCCCCCGAAACACATTCACATTAGGATTCGATGGATTACCAGCTGATCTCCGGTAACTTACAATTTGCCCAGTATGATAAATAGCATCTGCAATAGGCCCATTGATCAAATTCCAAAAAGGAAATTCTGAAGTTTTCTCTCCTCTTTCAAAGACAATTTTACAATTTGAAACATCGCCTGTTTCTCTCAAGCGATCACTTATTTCTTTAAAGTTATTGAGCGTAAATGCTCTGCGCTCAGGCCACGTCATTTTTTCTGGTGCTTTTCTCCTTCCATTCACCTCCATGTGGACAGCCGATGATATCATGTTTGATAATCCCGTAATGTGCTCCAGAGCTTCAGAGCAGATCTTACCATCATTACCTGGATCATAAGCTAAATCTTCTTCTCTCAGGCCTTCCGTTGCCCAATAGTATCTGTAACCTAATCCATCGATCATTCTTGCAGTCACGCCGGCAGCAGTAAATGTTTCAGGGGCATTAGGGATCTGATAAAATGGAAGTTCATTTATTCCACTGGCAGTACTATCTTTCTGTGCATTACCCATGCATGAAAATCCAGTTATTATAAAAACTAACAAGTACTTTTTCATCCTTTTCTATTAAGTGAGCTACGAATTCTACCAAAATGATTTTTGAATCGAATGCATATCAACAAATCACACAAAACAAGCTTTTACTAAAAATCAAAAAAATCAACACATCAGCACATCAATTCCTCTTACCCTTCCCCCTTGCTTTACGCTTTGCAATAGTATTTATTTCCCTATACTTTTTCCGTTCCGCTCTAGTAAGGTTAACTTTTTGGTTTTTCTTACTTTTTTCATGAAAAGCTGGTCCGGCATCTCTTTTCACCGTATCCTTTAGCTTGATCGTTTTCATGTTGATCTTAGGCATTTCCGCTTCTGTAAGTACATCTGAAATTTCCACTTCTTCTGGAAGATCGAGTACAGGCACTTCATATTTCATAAGTTCACAAATAGCATTCATATTCGGCTGATCAGCATCAGTAACAAATGTTATACTATTTCCTTTTCTATCCGCTCTACCTGTACGACCAATCCTGTGAATATAGTTTTCAGGCACTTCTGGAGCATCAAAATTAATTACATGACTCACTTGTGATACATCAATTCCTCTAGCTACGATATCTGTTGCCAATATAAAACGATATGTACCATCTTTGAAGGAGTTGATCACATTAAACCTATAGTTCTGAGATTTATTACTGTGGATCACACCAAATTCTTCTGGATAATGTTCTTCGATTTCCTCAGCAACATGATCCGCTAGTTTTTTAGTAGCTGTAAATACCAATACTTTTGAATAGGTACTCTTATCATCTAGCAGGCATTTCAGCAAACTTATCTTAGAATAGAAGTTAGGTATTTTATAAGAGGATTGCTCTATATTTTCGAGTGGAGTCCCCATTGGTGCAGCCTCTATCTTTATCGGCCCTTTGAAATACTCTTCGATAATCACCTCTACATCAGGTACCATAGTAGCTGAAAACAAAAGAGCTTGCTTCTTACTTGGAAGCATATTGAGCACATTTCGTAGTTGCGTTCTGAATCCAAGATTGAACATCTCATCAACTTCGTCAATGACCAATTTTTTAATCCCAACTGCTTTCAAGGCTCCTTTTAAAAGTAGATCCAACAGACGACCAGGCGTTGCCACGAGTATATCTAGGCCCGTTTCTAGTAAAGCGATTTGTCGTTTTATGTTTGCACCTCCATAAGCACCACCTACGACCACATTCATGTTTTCTGTCAGCATCTCTATCTCCTCTACCACTTGGGTCACTAGTTCTCGTGTAGGAACTATGATAAGAATCGATGGGTTAGGGCTTTTTGAAAACTTCCAAAGCCTCAATAATGGAAGCAAATATGCGAATGTTTTACCGGTTCCTGTCTGAGCTAATCCCACTACATCACGACCTGACATGATTGGTGCAAAAGCATTTGCCTGGATAGTAGTAGGTGTGGTAAATCCATTTTCATCGAGTGCACGAAGAAGTGGCTTATTAAGGTTTAAGTCTGAAAACTGCATAGCTCTATTAATTATGGCACAAAGGTAGTGATATTTTGAAGGGTTCAGTAATTTTTGATTTTATATAGAGTTGGCAAACCAAAATCAATACCGATAAGCTAAGGATCACCCGAAAGTATGAGGATGTTGATAAGCAAGTACATCCTCTTTCCGTAGGAGGAAACCCAACAGATGATGTTGAAGAATCTCCTATGGCGCTAGATTATGGTAGGATTACTCCTGTCTTGGTCGCTGCAATAAAGGAACAACAAGAAATTATCAAAACACCCACAGACAGACTGGACAGTCAGGATAAGCAATTTAGCGAACTAAAGGCTCAAGTTGCCAAAATCTAAGGTATGGCTCAACAGTAAACAACTCCAAAAAGTCAATTATATGGGATCAATTTTAATTATTTGGTCCCAATACTTATACTTGGATAAGGCTGCAAATCTCACGTTCTGACTATTTACATTCAATTTATACTGAATCAAATATTTTATCAATATCATCTTGATCTTTAATGTCATTAGAAAAGAACATTAATTTATAAGGACATCGTTTATAGTTTCCAGAATGTATTATTTTGCTTGACTCAATTTTTGAATCATATACCTTCTTTTTGTTTAAATAGATTCGAGTATGACGTCTAAATACATCATTATTATATTCATGGGATGTTCGGTATATTCCATCTTTTGGAATTTTTAATTTTATCACTTTGGGAAATAGAAATGGTATCGGGCCATACTTCGGCGCATTAGGCACTCTATGCATAATGACGAAATAATCAAGATTATAATCACTTGGAATAATTATTTTAAAAGACTCCTTATGAAATAGCCATTTTAATACGTATCCTAATATTAATACAACAATTAGCATGATAGCACCTGCATTCAAATGCATATCTAAATAAGAAGTAATAAATTTGATAATAACAGTTAAGGTTGTAGTGCATAAGCAAAAACCTAAAATTAATAGGATCGCTGGAAGTGCCCAGTTTCCATCTCCATACTTATAACAAAGGAAAATTAGAATCGAAAGAAACACTATAATTATAAGATAAGGGGCCATTTAGTTGATTTTGCATAAAAAAACTTATAAAATAAAGTCAACCCATAATTTCTTAAACAAGCTAAATCCATTAGAAACGAATATTGGTTTAGCATTGTTTACCTTAGTTTATTAAATAAGAATAAGTAAAATACAACAATAGAAATTCATTCAAAAAAAAAGCGAGCAATTCTCATCACTCGCTTTCATTAGCTATATCTAATTCTTAATTTCTTTACTACTCTTTTATAAATGTCGCTGCTTGCACTCCACTTTCAGTAGTAATGGTCATATGGTACAATCCATTTGCTAGATTACTTATATCCAATGTTTCTATTTTACTGCTTAAGTTTCTTGTCATTACTGATCTGCCAATAGCATCAATTATAACTACATTTTTCAGTTCTATATTTTCAGATGAAAGTGTAATATTACTATTTGCTGGATTTGGGTAAACATTTATTTGCGAGTCAACACCTTCAATATTCACTGAAGAAATAGTAATGATGCCGAGATCCTCCACAGGTATCACAATATTTCCTTCTCCAACAATCTCTTGCGGAAATCCTGATTTTAGGCCTAATAAATCTACCAATTCACCTGCTTTTGATGCTTTTGCTGATATAATGAAAGTAATCTCATCTAATTCCGCAATAGCATTAGGTTGCCCATAAAGTATTCTAATTTCATTATCGTTAATAATATTAAAATTCACTTGTGGAGAATTATGCTCCAGTTCTGTGAATTTCAAGCCATCGCCTATCAGTGCTGCAAGTAGTCCCTTGAATTTTATCTCTGATTCATATTTCAATTCAAAGGTAAATTCTTGTCCAGCTTCAACAAACATATCTGTCACTAGATATGCTGGTCCTTCCGATCTAGTTTCTGAAGTTTCTTCTTCTTTTAATCCGGGTACCGCATTTCCACTTACATCCCCAACTTTCAGGGCTTCGAAGCTAAGATCTACAGTTTCAAAATCAACTTTATCAAATGTGAATTCTGTGAAAGTATTGTCAAAATCAAAAGGATTAAAATTAGATGGAAATGTATAACTATTATTGAAAAAGTAAGCATATGGCCAATTTGCACCATCATTTACACCAAGAACAACCTCTCGTATAGATATTAAGTCTCCAATACCATTATAGCTAGATTGATCAACATCAAAGACAACAGATTCTTTTGGATCATC
>CAXBGT010000130.1:0-16390 GCA_963975265.1 uncultured Saprospirales bacterium | reverse complement strand
ATTGATTTAGATAAAATGGATGACGATTACTTTGAGATTGAACTACGATCTAATTATCCGATAGAAATTGAGGGACAAACATCTGACAATATATTCTCTCAGGTCATTTCCATTACTGAAGACCATTACAATTATTATTTAGGATTAAATAATATTGAGACCTCAGGTAGTTCGTTATTTGGCGAGCAGGGGTTATATAGAACCAATATCGAAAAAGGGTTTGGTATTTTTTCTACTTGTGTTCAAAAAAGCGTTGAAATAAATCTAGCGCAGTAAAATTATCCTCCACTTTTCATTCTTACTTTTTACTTGCCATTTTTGATCTCACCCTATTTGTTTTCAATCTATTGTCGAGATTCCCAAGTCAGAAAGAAGATTGGTAATCTCTGTTTTGAAGGTTAGTGGTGCTATCGGCACATAGAAACAACTACTTGATTATATATACTCAGACATGTTTAGGTTTTTTAGGCATTTATCTTTGGAAATTGGGAAGCGCTTCTAGTTTCTCCCGCAACTTATCGAATTTCTACACTATGTTTCTTACTTCCCATTTTATCCGATAAATATCGGGAAGTTTAGGATTCCAGCTGTAGCAAAGATCGCAACATAGTAGCCCAAAACCCAGTTTTTTTTTCTTACTCCGTTTTCATCAAATCAAAATAAAAACAGGCTGAGACTAGATTTGAAATATTCAATTAAATAAGCCTACTTGAATTACAATCTACTGAGGTGCATCTATAACATTTGACCTACAGAGCTTAAATTTCGAATTCATAATCATTGATGGGTTGAAACTGGTCGCTTTAGTAATGGTGCTCATTGAGGGCTTTCGAGGCTTTGTTCTTAATATAGTTGTATAAGTCCTAAAAGAAAATCCAACTATCTGACTTTGTAGCCTTTCCTCTAGTTTTTCATCTTGATCCTTTTTATTTTAATTAATGATACAGCAAAAAAAAAGCTAACAAAATCAATTGCTAGCTTTTTTAAACTATATGACTTAATCAGAATTATTCCTTATCTGATTTTTCCTCTGATTTCTCTTCTGATTTCTCTTCTGATTTCTCTTCTGACTTTTCCTCTAGCTCCTTCTCCGACTTTTCCATTTTTTCTCCAGAGCCTGTTTCACTAGTTTCTTCTGTTTTATCAGAATCCTCTGGTTTCTTTTCAGCATCTGGTGCTGGCTTTGGAGTAGGTTTTTTGACAGGCTCTTTTGCAATACTAACATTGATTGCACTTGCACCTTTAGGGCCCATCTCTACTTCGAAAGTAACTTTGTCTCCTTCAGCTATAGGCTCGTTTACATTATTAATGTGTACGAATACGCTTTCCCTTGTATCCATGTCAGCAATGAATCCAAATCCTTTTTCATCATTGAAGAAATTGACTCTTCCTCTTCTAACTGGATCAAATGGTTCACTATCTCTTGAAGGCACACCAAGTTGAATATCAGCGGCAATGATTTTTTTCTTTTTAGTTGGATCTGGCTTCTCTGTGGTTAAATTACCATTGTCATCAACATATCTAATTAGGTCTTCAAAACTGACTTTCCCAATTTCAGCTTTTTCTAATTTTCTTTGTTCTCTTTTTTCAGCTTTATCTTGCTTCTTCTTTCTTCGTTTCTTTTCTTTTTCACTTTTGTTAAATGTCTGTTGTGACTTTGCCATTGTTGAGTTTTAGGTTAAATAAAAATTCCTTAATGAGGTATAGAACACTGGCAAACATATTGTGGAAAAGCTTACTAGAGGTTGCAATATCAACTCGGAAAATAAAAGTATCAATATATATTGAAATATTGGTATTCTTCGCTACACAATGAAGCATTTTTATGATAGAAAAGTTCCATGAAAGGCCTTAAATTTTATAAATTCTTACCTTTTTCTTCTTCAGTCGAGTATTATTGACTTTTTCGATCACTTTATCTATGTGTAAACTGTTTACTCCTACAAATGCGCATTCTTCTTTTAATTCTATGATACCAAGATCATCTTTTTCTACACCACCTTGTTTTATGAACAAACCAGCTATATCGCCTTTAGATATTTTATCTCTGCGACCTCCACTCACAAAAACAGTTTGCCAACTAGTAGCCTGGGGAGGGTAGTTCTCTATAAGTTGCTCTAAAGATGGTTCTGCAATAAAATCAGGTAATGTTTCATCAGACCATTTCAATATGTAGGCAATACCCTGATTTTTCATTCTTGCCGTTCGGCCATTTCTATGCACAAATTCATGCTTGTGGCTAGGTAAATGATAATGAATAATAAAGTCCAATTCAGGGATGTCGATTCCTCTTGCTGCCAGATCTGTCGCTATCAATAATCGATGAGTGCCATTTCTAAATTTTATAAGTGCACGTTCTCTATCTTGTTGTTCCATGCCACCTTGAAAAATTCCATGCTCAATATTATGTTCTAGAAGATAGTCACTAACTCGCTTAATACTATCCTTAAAGTTGCAAAAGATTATACCTGACGCCTCTCCTAGATGACATAAAGTTTTGTAGAGTGTTTCGAGCTTGTCCTTATCAGGGGATTCAATTAATTTAAGGGATAATTGAGCACCACCTTTGTCGTGGAAGTCGAGCTTAATTGGATCATTAAATTTGATAAATCTTGGGATGTCAATATTGGTAGTCGCAGATGTAAGGATTGTCTTTTCTAAATGTCTTAAATCTTCAACGATTTCTTCCATGTCAGCATCAAATCCAATTTCAAGTGATTTGTCGAACTCATCTAAAATAAGGAAACGGACACTCTGTATATCAAAGGTTTCTCTTCTGATATGATCAGCCATCCTTCCTGGAGTTCCTACTATGATCGTTGGTGGATGAGTGAGTTCTATTTTATCTTTTTTAATTGTTCTTCCTCCATATACCACATTAGTTTTATAACCAGTACCCATTTGTCTGATTACTTGCTCTATCTGGATTCCTAGCTCTCTGGTGGGCACAATTATCATAGCTTGTACACCTTCAAGTTCATCATCTATCAATTCGAAGATAGGCATCAAAAAGGCAAGTGTCTTACCAGTTCCAGTCGGTGAACTGATCATTATTTCACTATTTTTGAGAATCGCTTTTTCTACGGCAATTTGCATATCATTTTGTACTTCTATGCCAAGCTTTGCCATTAACTCCTTTTTAGACTTATTTGATTTTACCATAGTGCAAAGTTAGCTTCCTTAATGGTAATGTCATTTTATTTTGACTATTTCCCATCATCAAGCCAGCCCTTTTATGTTATTACTAGTATAGAGAATTATATAGCGGTGACTAATCCTAAGTAGATTAAAAACAATCAAAAGTATTTTCAACTATGATTCATTCGCACCTTCTATTGCAAATGGAACATATTTATTCTCCCATGTATCTAATATTGATATGTTTCACATCCTATTCTCCCATTGGACATCACTTCAAGTATCATAAGACTTTCTGCAGGAAGGGGCTTTATGTAGTATTGGTTTTGCAAATTCATTACAATAATTCTAAAATTTAGATGAAAAGCTTTACATCTACAAATTCATCATTCAACAAGAACGCTAAGGAGCACTTTATCAGCCTTTATATTGATTGTATTATCTACAAACTTACTATCTGCACAATGTGATGGCGTAGTATTAGAAGGCTTACCGTTTGAGTTTTGTATTGATGGAGAAGCCGACTTTATATAAGGAATTACACTTACTGGGAATCAAAGTGCCAAAAGTCATTGGGTTGTAACAGATATCATTTAACCTGGTATTAGGTTACCAAAAATGCCAAGTGTTGTAGATTTTGAGGGCGCTGGAGCAGGGGTGTGTTTAATGAAGAAGAAGTGTTTTCTAATCTAATTATATCAAGTCTTGTAGACAGTTAAAAGCAGATAGCATTGTAAATGGCAGGTTTATTATTGTAGATGTTAGTGCTATCCAATAAGGTATTTATCATATAAAAGTAGGTAAAGGATACAGTAATACTTTAAGTAAAGTATCTATTCTGAAATAATTATTAATTTTTAGTTTGAGCGAATATTGAATAGTGAAAACGGCTCAATATCTTTTTTGCATAATTTCAGATCATTTCTTGTTCGATCGATTATAATTGAGGCTTTTTTGAACCAGAAGCAGTTGTATACAGTTAATGTAATCTTCTAGAAGCAAATTAGAATTGTCACGATGAATATAGACCAACTAAAAGTAAAATATATACCTAAAATAATTGGTGGAGGTATAAATGTAATTGGTCTATTTACTTCCCAAAAAGCTGTTTCAATTGCACTCGATATATTTAGAACACCAAGAAAGGGAAGGGTACAGTCTTATCAGAAGAAATTTTTGAAGAAATTTAAAAGAGTTGAGTTGTCTTTTGATAAAATGCTTGTCGCAACATATGACAATGGTAAACCTGGACGTAAAATCCTTCTTTGCCATGGTTGGGAATCAAATTCCTACCGATGGAGAAAATTGTACAAAGAATTGAATAAAACGGATCATAATGTAATATTCATGGATGCTCCAGCTCATGGAGGAAGTGGAAGTGAAAGATTTGACGGTGAAATTTATGCTGGTTTTATTAGTGCCGCTCTAGAACATTACAAACCTGATGTATTAATAGGACATAGTGTAGGTGCATATTCAGTATTATATGCAATGTCAGAATACAAACCAACCTCTGTACATAAATTAGTCATTTTAGCATCTGCTGATAAATTCACAGACATAAGTGAAAGGTATTTTAATATGATTGGATTGAGCACAAGACTTCGCAAAAAGTACCTTGAAAAGGTAGAAAGTGTGTTTGGGCGTCCAGCTAATTACTACAATGCTGCCGACTTTGCAAAGAATATTGAGGCAGAAGGAATGATTATCCACGACAAAGAAGATAATGTGAATCTCTTTTACGAAGCCGAAGCAATTCATAATTCTTGGCCAAATTCAAAACTTATTTCTACTACAGGATTTGGACATAGTCTACAAGATGAAAGTGTCTACAAGCTAGTAATGGATTACGTTTCGTAGTCCATTTTTAATTACTTTTCGCTTTATACCTCAAAAGGTATTTTACACTTTTTACATTCTATATGCAATTTAGCTTGGATAATTAATTTCTATTCTTACTTTTGCGACTTGTGAGGGCTACACGGTCAGCTCCTGCTGAACTCCCCCAGGTCAGAAATGAAGCAAGGGTAGGCGGTTGAGCGACTCGGTGTAGTCCCTCACATTTTTTTATCAAATCACTTACTACCTAGTTTTATGTAATCAAAATTTATAGTAATGAGAATGTTTTGATAAAGTTCTATGAAAATGATCTAGAACGACATTAACTCTCGATATTTAATAGAAATAATTTGGTTTATTTATAGTAAATTAAGCCAATTTCCAATAATAGAAAATCAATCTTTCATGAAATTTTTCGTTGATACAGCAAATTTAGAGCAAATAGCAGAAGCGAAAGCTTTTGGTATTCTTGACGGGGTGACTACTAATCCATCTTTGATGGCTAAAGAAGGAATCACTGGAGAAGCAAATGTTCATGCGCACTATGCAGCAATTTGCAACCTTATTGATGGTGATGTAAGTGCTGAAGTGATATCTACGGATTTCGAAGGTATGATTGAAGAAGGACAAAAATTAGCTAAGATAGCGCCGAATATCGTTGTGAAAGTCCCTATGATCAAGGAAGGGATAAAAGCGATCAGCTGGTTCACAGAGCATGGAATCAGAACAAACTGCACACTTGTATTCTCAGCAGGACAAGCGATACTAGCAGCAAAAGCTGGAGCAACATATCTATCACCATTTATTGGGAGAATAGATGATATCACTTGGGATGGGATGAGCCTTATTCAGGATATTGCAGAAATATATGCTATCCAAGGTTATGACACAGAGATCTTGGCAGCATCTGTAAGATCTCCACTGCACATTGTACAAGCTGCAAGAAATGGAGCGGATGTGATCACATGCCCATTAAGTGCTATGCTGGGTTTATTGAAGCATCCATTGACAGATATAGGATTGGCTAAATTTTTAGCGGATCATGAGAAAGCAAATGGATAATCCATAGATTATCTTTTATAGAATTATAACACCTTGAGTTTATATACAGCTATCAAGGGGAGGTATATTAATTACAATCCAAAAATGGGAGTTAAAGTCGCTAGTTCGAAAAAACTTGCGACTTTTTTAATTTGTAGCTGTCGTGATTTCTGAAAAACTATAGTGATCACAGTGGATGCGAAGATGCTGGCGATCTCATTGCTAAAAGCGATCAGACCACATGATGTACAGTTGTTCAAAAGACTTCAGTGATCACATGGCTTAACGCGAACAAAAACTTTTGTATACATAAAAAAGCCACCCAACTAATCAAAGTTAAGTGGCTTACTTATTCTCTTCTATAAGTAGAATTAATTTCCTTTCAACGCATTGATGTCTAGGTTGAAGATCAATTTACCACATTGCTCAGTCGGAGCACGAGGGTCTTCTTGAACTTTATATCCCTTGGCAGCTTTCATTGCCTGCTTTAATCTTTGGTTATCCGTTTCAGTTGTTTCGTCAAACAGAATTTCGGTATATCTTACATCTCCTGCTCTATCTACACAGATTTTCACGGCGATCTTACCTTTACCTTTTGATTGATTTCCACCCTTAAACAGTTCTCTCCAGTTTCTTTTAATGATCTTTCTACCGAATACACCATCTCCACTTCCATCATAGTCCCCAGTTCCACTTCCTGCATCACCGACACCCTCATCGCCATCATCTCCACTAGTTGCTCCATCTCCCTCTCCAGTACCTGCTTCTCCCTTTCCTCCATCGCCTTCTATAGATGAGTCTGTATTGTCCTTACCACCATCGCCACTTTTACCTCCTGTTTCTGCAGCTTCTATAGCTTCGGCTTCTCCTTCAGCTTCTTCTTCCATTAGTTCTTCCAGATCTTCTTCAGTGATTACTTCTTCCTCCACTTCTTCCACTACCTCTACAATTACCTCTGGTTCCGGAATATCAATTTCCATTTCTTCTTCGACAGCTACTACTGGACTTTCATCTACCGTCGTTTTTGATACAATAGGATCGGTTGGAGTGGGTTTTGCCACAGGTTTAGGCACAGGAACAATTACTTTAGGTTTAGGTGGAGTTACCACCGGCTTTGGCTGTTTAGTTTCTAACTTTTTAGTAGACTCTGTTTTTGCCTTCTTTTTTCCTGCATCTGCATGCGCATATTTACTCAAGCTACTTTCTTTAAATTCGATAGCTACATAAGTAGATACATTCTCTTTTGGTACGGGCTTGATATCCATGGTCCAGAAGTAGAAGAATGCAATCAATAGCAACAATGCGTGAATTACGATTGACGTATTCCGTGCTCTATTTTTATCTTTTTTCTCTAGTAGTTGTGCAGTCATCATAATCATTGGATTTTGCTAGTTCTTAATTGTTAAGTATCAATTTTATAATGATTGATAAGTAACCTTTATTTTATATCACTTTTCATGCCGCATATGGCTGATTTGTATATTACAGACGATATAAAACGGATAGAAGGGTTAAAAATATATTAATACTACATATTTTTTTAGTAATCATATGAAAAATGTTGCTTATGATCCAAATAAGTTACAAATAGAGCTATAAGGTTTTATAAGATTATTGAATATCTTGGTTTCGATTAATTTAATATTATGATGACCAAAGCTTAGTTAGCTCTGATTGTAAGTGCGTAGGAATCTTTCAAGATTCAGACAATGGTGGTAAAGCTGACGAAGACGATAATGGTCTTCTATAATGAATGAAAATCAAGAAGATATTGATATGAATGCGAGTGGAGATCCATATGATCTTTCGAGTATTGTAAAATTAGAAAATAATCACAACCTTTACCAGTATATCACTTCAGGAATTCTGTGTAATGACCTTTTAAAAGAGGTGGATTATAAAGTGTTACCTCTGCATGGAGATGTTTTGCAGGATGCCAAATAAAAAATAGAATTATTGATTTAACTGCACTTTCAAATGGGTTATATGTTATTGAATTAACAATAAATGATAGACCAATAGGGTATAAGAAAATAGTGAAACCATAAATGGATATAGCACCAATTCAAATAGTTAGAAACAACAATCTATCTGTTTAATGTATTCCATGACATATGTCGTACTATAGTTTCGTTTTTTCGATCTGAAATTCTATTTTCAAGCTTGCATAATTAAAACCAATCATTCAATCTGATGAGTATATCAATAGGGAACTTTAAACTAGTTACACTTTTAGTGTTTATTATTAGTCAAACTGCGTCAATAGCGCAAGTTAATTTTACCGATAAAACGGATGAATTGTTAAATTCTCCCGGAAGGAGCGGGGTAGCATTAGCAGTAATCGATATGAATGATGATGGTCTAGATGATATAGTACGACTAGACGGAGCCTCGGATTTGTATCTAGAATATCAAAATCAAGATGGCTCAGTGTTTGAGACATTAAGTTTTGGTGAGATCACAAGTTCAAGTCAATGGAGTATGTGTATTGGTGATGTTGATAATAACGGAACCAATGAAATACTTTCTGGTGGAGCTTATAATGGATTGACGCTCATGAATTCCGGTATGAATGGGGATGTGAGTAAGATTGGAGAACTTCCTCAAAGTGGTTCTGTTTTTGTTCAAGGGTCTAATTTTGTAGATATCAATAACGATGGGTTTTTGGATGTCTTTGCATGTCATGATGATGGTGCTTCATATATATGGGCTAACGATGGAAATGGAAATTTCGAAGTTAATACCTCTTGGATTGATTTATCAATAAATGGTTCTTTAGGAGAGCAAGCAAGTGGGAATTATGGAAGTATTTGGTCTGACATCGATAGTGATGGAGATCTCGATCTCTACATTGCCAAATGCAGACAAGGAGTTACAAGTACGACTGATAGCAGAAGAATTAATAGACTATATGTAAATGATGGCAACGGAAACTTCACAGAAGAGGGAGCGGCAAGAGGACTTGCTAGTGGTTGGCAATCTTGGACAGCGGATATGCAGGACATAAATAATGATGGGTTTCTGGATGTGTTTATTACAAATCATGATCACCAATCCCAACTTTTACTGAATGATGGAACTGGAAATTTTACAGAACTTATGAATACAGGTTTAGAAGTCAGCGGAACGCCAGTACAAGGTGTGATGAGAGATTTTGATAATGATGGCTGGGTAGATGTGTTGGTGGCTGGTAATACTTCGCAATTATTTTTGAACAATAGGGATAATACATTTACTGAAATAGCCGATGCTTTTGCCACAGGTGGTATGCAATCATTTGCTCTTGGAGACCTCAACAATGATGGTTATGTAGATGTGTTTGGAGGATATGCTAATGGATTTAACAATCCAAGTAGTGAACAAGATAAAGTTTGGATCAATAATGGCGGAATGAATAATTATTTAGCTGTTAGTCTTAAAGGTCAAATATCAAACTCGAATGGAGTAGGGGCTTGGATTGAAATACACGGAGAATGGGGAATGCAAGTTCGAGAAGTAAGATCAGGCGAAAGCTATGGTATTATGAATTCAACAACTCAATATTTTGGACTCGAACAAGCGGAGGCAGTAGATTCAATAATTATTAAATGGCCTTCTGGACTTACTCAAGTAGAATATAATGCTTCAATAAATTCTAAAGTTATTCTCCTTGAAGGGGGATGTCTTGCTGCTGTTCCAGAAATCGCAATCGCAGGAAATACGACTTTTTGTTCAGGAGATAGTTTGATCCTTAGTGTTCCAGATGAATATGTTACTTACAAATGGTCAAACGGAGACAACACTGCTTCCACGATAATATTCGAATCAGGAATATATTCTCTTATATTAGAAAATGATGAGGGATGTACCGCCTTCTCTGAATCTATTATAGTAACAGTAGATCCACAACTTTATCCAGTGGTTTCTAGTCTAGGAGCAGAAATATTTTGTGAAGGTGAAGAAGTTGAGTTATTACTTGCTGATCTAGATGGTGACTATCTCTTGGTTTGGTCCAATGGAAGCGAAGGTCAGTCAATTACAGTTGCTGAAAGCGGAATGTATTCAGCAAGTGTACAAGGACTATGTAGTTCATTTGTGTCAAATAGTATAGAAATAACTGTTTTAGAATATCCAGATGCACCAATAGCCGAAGGTGATTCTATCAAAGAGGGCGAGATTGCTGTTTTGACAGCCCTAGGTGATAATATAGCTTGGTATTTAAATGAAACAGACGTCAATCACATTTCTACAGGTAATACATTTGAAGTAGCTGGTTTGATTGTAAATACATCATTTTATGCATCAAATAGAAATGGCGAAGCGGGTATATCTTCAAATGTAGGAATGCTTAACCACGGAGGATCTGAATATAGTGGAGTAGCAAATAGTAACAACCTTCTGATTTTTGATGCATTTGATGCGTTTAGGTTGGACTCTGTGAAAGTCTATACAGATATGCCCGGTACTAGAAAAATGCTGCTTTTAGACGAAGATTTGAATGAATTAAGTTCGGTATTTATTGAAGTGCCACAAGGAGAAAACTATATCTATGTTGGTCTTGATATACCTGCGGGTGAAAATATGAGTTTGACAACTGATGCAGCAACAAACGAGCAAAATATTGGAATTACTGGACCAAGATTGCAAAGAAGTAGTGACAATGTGGATTATCCATATGTGGTTGACGATATAGTAAGGATCAAAGATTCAAATTATGGGGCGGATTATTACTACTACTTCTATGATTGGCAAATATCTACAGGAAGTAACGATTGTCCTAGTGAAAAAACAAAAGTAGATGTAGTACTAGAGGAGCCTAATGCCATAGGTGAATTAGTAGAAGGTCAAGACATTTCTATCTTCCCAAATCCGAGTAACGGTATCATTAATATTATTGTTGACTCTAATAGCGATTTACCATTGAGTGTGTCACTGTATAACTTAGGTGGGAAATTGGTGATAACTAAAATAATAACAAGCCAAGATGAAATGATAGATTTCCTGAATCCGACAAATGGAATGTATATGTTAGAAATCAAGAATGGTGATTCTGTGCTGAATAAAAAAGTGATTATTTCAAAATGATCTGAGTTTGTAACTGTGGTGCAAACTAATGGCTATAATGAAACGTATAAGTTTTGACGAAATGAAAGTCTTAATCAAAATCATGATGAAAAAAATCTTCTTTGCTATTTTATTAATTGTTTCTATTTCGGTGACCAATCAGTGTGTTGCTCAAATTAGTTTTTCCGATAAGACGAATATTTTAGAAGCTAAAGATAATTACAGTGGAGTAGCAGTGGGGGTTTTAGATATCAATGGTGATGGTCTTGATGATATCTTAAAATTAAATCATGGGACTTACCTAAATATTGAATTTCAGACCAGTAATGGATTTCAAAATATGGAATTTGGAGAAGTCTCTTTTGAAAGTCAATGGAGTATGTGTGCAGCTGATGTAAATAATGACGGAATCAGAGAAGTCTTATCAGGAGGTTTTGGAACAATCAGTTTAGCGAAGATCAACCCATTCTCGGGAAGTTTTGAAAATGAAGAATTAGAAGATAGTCAACAAATATTCGTACAAGGATCAAACTTTGTAGATATAAATAATGATGGATTCCTCGACATATTTGCTTGTCATGACAATGGGGCTAGTTTCATCTGGGCAAACGATGGAAATGGTAACTTCTCAATCCAGGATTGGATAGATTTGTCTCAAGATGGAGATTCAGGAGAAGCTGCCTCAGGAAATTATGGATCTACATGGATAGATTTTGACAATGATGGAGATATAGACCTTTATATAGCCAAGTGCAGACAAGGAGTAACTAATATTAACGACCCCAGGAGAATAAATAAGTTGTATGTAAACGATGGCAACGGTGACTTTACAGAGCTAGCTTCAGAATTTGGTTTAGCAAGTAGATGGCAATCATGGACTGCGGATTTCGGAGACGTAAATAACGATGGATGGTTAGATTGTTTAATAACTAACCATGACCATAATGCACAACTTCTAATCAATGATGGTACTGGAAATTTTGAAGAAATAGAAAATGTAGGAATTAATATCGGGGGTACACCTATTCAGGGTATCATGCGTGATTTTGACAATGATGGCTTCCTTGATATTATAGTAGCAGGAAGTCGAGCACAGGTTTTTCATAATAATGGAGACCTTACCTTTACCGAGTTAGATAATTTATTTGATAATAATGAAATAGAGTCTTTCGGATTAGGTGACTTGAATAATGATGGCTATGTTGATGTTTATGGCGGATATGCTAATATCTACACGTCACCCTCCAATATCACTGATAAAGTGTGGATAAATAACGGAGGAGCTAACAACCATGCTGCGATTAGATTACAAGGTGTAGTAAGCAATAGAGATGCGATAGGTGCAAGAGTAGCACTGTACGGTTCATGGGGGATACAGATAAGGGAAGTAAAAGCAGGCGAAAGTTATGGTATTTCAAATTCGACAACAAGTTATTTTGGGCTTGGTACTGCAGATCAAATTGATTCTTTAATTGTTATATGGCCTTCAGGATTAAAGCAAAGAGAGCTTGATATTCCAATAAATACTCAGATTACTATAATAGAAGGTGGATGTTTAGCGGAATCACCAACATTAGAAACTATAGGCCAATTAATATTTTGCCCTGGTGATAGCCTTATTATTGATGCTCAAGATGGATTCGCCTCTTATTTATGGTCAAATGGCTCTACTGAGCAATCTATTGTGGCGAAAGAGTCAGGAAATTATTCTCTAATAATTATGAATGAAGAGGGATGTACTGGATTTTCTCATACGATTAATGTAGTCGTTGATCCTCAAATATCTCCAGAGATTCTGGTAGTAGATGAGGCTTATGAAATATGTTATGATTCTGAAGTCGAATTACAGCAAGTCGGATCTGTAGGTGACGCTGATTTGCTCTGGAATACTGGCGAAAGTGGACCTTCAATAACAATAAGTGAGTCAGGAGAGTACTTTGTTACAGCTTTAGGGTTATGCAGCGAATTCTCTTCTGAGCCTGTCTCGATAACGGTTTTCGAAGAGTTGGGTGCTCCTGTGGCTATTGGTGATAATATACAACTTGGTGAAGTAGCTACGGTTACAGCAACTGGAGAAAATTTAGCATGGTTTAAGACTCAGACTAGTTCTGAAGTATTGAAAGAAGGTGAGATTTATGAAGTAGCAGGATTAACTGAAAATACTAATTTTTATGTGGCAGATCGATCAGGATATGGTATATCTGGAAATGTAGGTATGGAAGCGCATAGTGGCAGTCTTTATTCGCCAAATCCTGATGATAATAATAGTGTAGTGTTTAATGCAATTGAAGATTTTATACTAGATTCAGTGACTGTTTATACTGACTTGGCTGGAGAAAGAACAATTGTATTGAGGAATTCTAATTTTGAAGAAGTAGAAAGTCAAACAGTTGATCTTCAAATAGGAAAATCTACTGTGTATTTAGGAATGGAAGTGAAAGCTGGATCATCTATGAGATTATCTACAGATTTTTTTAGTAATATTAATTTGACTGGAAATTTTGGACCTAGGCTACAAAGAAGTAATGAAAATGTCGATTATCCCTACGTGATTAATGATGTTGTTGAATTAATAGGGTCTGATTTTAGTACTTATTGGTATTTTTATTTTTATGACTGGAAGATATCAACGGGAATACTTTGTGAAAGTGAAAGAGCAGAAGTTGAGGTGATTGTAGACCCTGTATCTGTATTTAATATCAGTGCAGATTCTATTAAAATAAATCCAAATCCGATCAATGAGTTTTTCTCTGTTGATTTACCTTCAAACATTCAGTTTCCGATTGCGGTAGAGATGTACAATGTTGCAGGTGAAAAAGTTATGTCTAAGTCAGTCACTTCAAAGAATGAAAGAATTGATAGCGGATTTTTAGCAAATGGATTTTATACTATAAGATTAAAGACAGATGAGAAAATTTACATATCTCAAATAATAAAACAATAATTTTTCATTCTGAAATCAGATTAGGAATGATCCAAATATTAAATTACAACTACGAAAAGCGTAATAATGAAAATGATAAATAGCATTTTAATCTTGGCATTTATTGCTCAGACAGGCTACAGCCAAATGATTAATTTAGAACAATATGTAACGGGTCTTTCTCATCCTACAGACATAACAAATGCCGGAGATGATAGACTATTTGTTGTAGAAAGAAGGGGGAAGGTGAAAATCATTGATAAAGACGGAAACGTTCTTCCAACTCCATTCATTGATATAGATGATATGGTTTCGAACGCAAGCGGTCAAGATGAACGAGGTATGCTAGGCATTGCTTTTCATCCAGATTTTGCAAATAATGGTTATTTCTTTCTTAATCATACGGACAATGATGGCCATACTAACGTAGCGCGATACCAAGTAGATCCTTCGAATCCTAATTTAGCTGATCCAAATACTAGGGAGCTAATTATTAAAATTGATCAACCTACATGGAACCATAATGGAGGCGCAATAAAATTTGGGCCTGATGGATATTTATACATAGGAATGGGAGATGGCGGCTTTGGAAATGATCCGCAGAATTATGGACAAAACAAACAGTCCCTCCTTGGTAAAATGCTGCGACTAGATGTAGATAATGGACTTCCTTATACTATTCCAGTTGATAATCCTTTTGTGGGTGATGATACCACTTTAGACGAGATTTGGGCGATTGGCATGAGAAACCCATGGAGGTTTTCTTTTGATAAGACGACTGGTGATCTTTGGATTGGAGATGTAGGGCAAGGGCAAATAGAGGAAGTAGATTATGAGCCAGCAGGAGATGCCGGAGGTCGTAATTATGGATGGAGATGTTATGAAGGTACCGATTTTACAAATAACAGTTCAATGGCGAATTGCAATGAGAAT
Source organism: uncultured Saprospirales bacterium (assembly GCA_963975265.1). Lineage (GTDB taxonomy): Bacteria > Bacteroidota > Bacteroidia > Chitinophagales > Saprospiraceae > CAJXUU01. The sequence goes on along the minus strand of CAXBGT010000130.1, from coordinate 1,473 downwards.
TATGTAGATCCTGTGTATGAAATCCCACATCAAGGTTTCTCAGGGCCATGTTCAATTACCGGAGGATACATGTATAGAGGGACAAAGTATACGGACCTTATTGGACATTACCTCTGCACTGACTATTGTTCTGGTGAGTTTTTTACCATCTCTTCTGATGGAAGCGGAGGATGGGAAGGCAAGGAAGTTGCGACCTTGAATGCTGGAATTTCTACTTTTGGGGAAGACATTAATGGAGAATTGTATGTAGCAACATTATCAGCTGGTAGAATATATAGAGTCTTAGGAGGAGTACTGAATGCGAATGATGTAATAAAAGAAATAAAAGAGTTAACAATCAGCCCTAATCCAGTTCAAAATACGACTAATTTGAAGATTGAAAGTAATGAAAGTATTACGGTAGATTTCACACTAGTTGATCTTGCTGGAAAAGTTATATTTAGTGAAACGGCCAATATCAATGGAGTTTTTTACAAGAACATTGATTTGTCGGCTCAACCATCAGGGACATACATTTTAAATGTGAATACTTATAAAGGACTAGTTACAAAGAAGATCATTAAGCAATAATTTAAAGCCATTTCTGTATTGAGTAGAGAAAATGAATCAGTAAAACAATTGAGCAAGAAGATCATGAATTTATTAAGCGGGAAGTATACAGTATCTGTTGTTTTGTTTGCTGCTATTGTTTTATTAGCAATGATACCAGAAAGAGAGAATCCTGAAGCGTTCCATACTATTGCAGAGTGGGATAAGTTCGTTGAAGAACGATTGATGCATGCTCCACCTGATAGTGTACATCTATTTCCCACAGCAAGGAGGTGCCAAGGTTGTCACGGGCACGATCCACAAATGAATGCCATGGTCGATTGGATGGGCAATGATATAAATACCCATGATGATTGGGCCTCTAGTATGATGGCTAATTCGGCAAAAGATCCTTTCTGGAGAGCGAAAGTAAGTCATGAAGTCTTGGTTAATCCTACTCATAAAATCGATCTAGAAACGAAATGCACCTCATGTCATGCACCTCAAGGTCACTTCACAGCATTGCTTAGGGGAGCCGATCATTATAGTATTACTGAAATGGAAAATGATACAATTGCCATGGATGGTGTCTCGTGTGGTTCTTGTCATATGAAATCTGAAGAGGACTTGGACAAACTTTTTTCTGGGGAGGGCAAATATGATACTACTGGTGTAATGTACGGTCCATTTGAAATGCCTTTCGCCGCTCCAATGAATGATTTCGTGGGTTTCAATCCCGTTTATAGCGAGCATATCAACGATGCGGGAATCTGTGCGTCTTGCCATACTTTGTTAACAAGTTCAACAGATTTGGAAGGAAATTATACAGGCAGAAAATTTGTAGAACAAGCTACCTATCATGAATGGCTTAATTCTGACTTCGATGATGATGGAGCGAGTCCCAAAACATGCCAAGGGTGTCACATGCCACGTATTGAGGATAAC
>CAXBGT010000129.1:0-16518 GCA_963975265.1 uncultured Saprospirales bacterium | reverse complement strand
GATGGGACAGTTTTCGATTCTGGTACTGATGTTCCTTTTACGTTAAATGCAGTGATTGAGGGGTGGAAGATAGGACTACAGGAAATAGGCGTCGGAGGATCATGTACCTTAATAATACCTGCAACAGCTGGGTATGGAAATCAACCAAATGGCGCTATCCCAGCGAATTCTGTTTTGATTTTTGATATTGAATTAATATCTGTGGTTTAACCACAGAATGATCACATAAAATATAACAATGAAAAACTTACTTCTTATATTAATCCTTTCTACTATTATAGCTTCGTGTGGGAAAGACGCACCTGGACTATCAGTAGATGAATATATCACAACAAATAATCTTACTACTACCGAACTTGCTGAAGGTGTACATATAATTATACAATCTCCAGGAAATGGTTCTAAGCCAAATATCAACAGCAATATAGAAATTGCGTATGTAGGGAGGCTAACTGATGGTACCATATTCGATTCAAGTGACAAAGTTGATTTTGCACTTAGTGGGGTTGTTCGTGGTTGGCAAATAGGTTTGCCAGAAATTGGTATCGGGGGTTCGTGCACTCTAATTATACCTGCTTCCGCTGGATATGGTGACAGTGGTAAGGGTAGCGTCCAAGGAGGTGCAACAATGGTATTTGATATCGAGTTATTAGATATAATCTTTTAAAATTCTCTTAAAATTTGCTGTATAAATGCAAATTCCCCATATTTCTAGATTTCCTACTTGATAAAGCGTTTTATTATCCTTAATTTACGTGTTTGTTTTGCACTTATTAACGGCTTGCTGTGTTATAACAAGTGTAACAAAATCAAAACCGAACTATCAGCTCAACGGGTATTTGACCAAATAAGTCGATGTACTTAGTGTTTATTACTGATAATGCGACTGTGTCGCAGTAGAAATTGAAATATGGCAAACAAAAGTAATTATGATTTATTGGTCACAAAATTGGATCAGTTTATTCGAAAATACTATATCAACAAGTTAATCCGAGGAGGTTTGTATACGCTAGGGCTCATTTTGGCTCTTTTCCTTTTATTTAACATTCTAGAATATAATTTTTATTTTAGTACAGGGATTCGAAAAGTATTATTTGGATCTTTTATGGTTACTTCCTTAGGAGCTTTAGCTTATTGGGTACTCGCACCTTTGACAAAGTACTTCAGTCTAGGAAAAACAATATCTCACGAACAAGCGGCTAATATCATAGGAGATCATTTTGGGGGAATAGAAGACAAACTTCTTAATGTTCTTCAACTCAAAAGACAAGCTGGAGATTCATTTAATGCAGCATTGGTGGAAGCAAGTATTGATCAGAAAACGGCAGCAATATCACCTATCCCGTTCAAATCTGCGATTGACCTGTCCAAAAACAGACAATATCTCAAATATGCTTTGCCACCCATGTTATTGTTTTTGATAATCATATTTGCAGCCCCAAGTATTATCAAGGACGGTACACATAGATTGCTAAACAATAGTAAAGAGTTTGAAAGAGAGGCACCCTATAGATTTATTCTTGATAAAGAAGATCCAACAGTAATCCAGTACGATGATTATAAAGTAAATATAAAAGTTGAAGGTGAGGTGCTGCCTAATGAAGCATTTATCGAAATAGATAATTTTCAATATAGACTCCTCAAAGAAGATGCTGAAACGTACAGCTACATGATAAGAAATGTCCAGAAGGATACGCCATTTCGTATATTCTCTGGACAGGTATCTTCAGGTGATAATTTACTCAAAGTACTTGCAAAGCCTAATTTAGCTAACTTTAATGTTAGTCTTGATTATCCTGGATATACTGGCAGGAAAGATGAAGTTATTAATAATCTTGGTGATTTAGTAATGCCTGAAGGAACCCGCGTAAAATGGAACTTCAATACCTTAAACACTGAAGAAGTGGCACTACATTTTACTTCATTAAAAGAAAAAGTAAGCGCAGAACGTAAAGGAAATGACGAATATTCTTATGCAAGACAAATCAGAAACAATGACTTCTATAAAGTATTCATTTCAAACGAAAATGTGCCTCAGGGTGATTCAGTAAGCTATTCTCTCAACGTTATAAAGGATCAATACCCGACAATCTCTGTGGAACAATTTGTAGATAGTACTGAGAATAAATTATTGTTTTTCGTCGGAAGTGCGAGTGATGATTATGGTCTGAATACGGTAACATTCAACTACAATATAACTAAAGCAAATGGTTCTCAGTTGCCTCTTCAGATAATAAAATTGAGTGACCCCAAGTCAAGAGAAGCATCATTCGAGCATACGTTTGACATCAATGATATCGAACTAAAACCAGGAGAAAATGTAACCTACTACTTCGAAACTAAAGATAATGATGCTGTAAATGGAAGCAAGACAGCTAAAACTGGCATGATGAGTTTCGAAAAGCCAAGTATAGAAGATCTTAAAGAAATAGAGGACATAAACGAAGAAGCAATAAAGGACAAACTCAAAGAGTCTTTGAAAAACATGGAGAAAATCCGTGAGCAATACAAGAAGATGAGAGAAAAGCTTCTGCAAGAAAAAGTACTAGACTGGCAGGATAAGAAGGACATGGAAAAGCTCCTCGAAGAACAAAAGAAAATGCAGGAAAAGCTTGAAGAAGCTAAGAAGAAGTTCGACGAGAATATGAAGAACCAAGAGGAGATGGAAAACCAGAAAGAGGAGATTCAGGAGAAACAAGAAAAACTGCAAGAACTATTCGAAGAGGCTGTAGATCCTGAAAAGCAAGACTTGATGGAGAAGATTCAAGAGCTGATGCAAGAGCTAGAGAAAGAGAGTGCTCTTGAAATGATGGAGCAAATGGAGCAAGAGAATCAGTCTTCAGAAAAAGAAATGGAGCGTCTTCTAGAATTATTCAAGTCACTAGAACTAGAAAAGGAAGCAAAAGAAACCATCGAAGAACTAGAAAAACTAGCTGAAGAGCAAGAAGAATTGGCAAAAGAAACAGAAGAAAAGAAAAAGCCAGATGATCAACTCAAAAAAGAGCAAGAAAAGCTCAATGAAAAAATGGAGGAGATCAAAGAAAAAGTAGAAGAGCTCGAAAAGAAAAATGAAGAGCTGAAAACTCCTAAAAATCTTGGTGATGATAATGAGGAGAAAATGGAAGAAATCCAAGAAGAACAGCAAGATGCTGGCGAAAAAATGGATGAGAAAGACAGTGATGGAGCTTCAAAGTCTCAAAAGAAAGCTGCCGAGAAAATGAAAGAAATGGCAGGAAGTTTGCAATCTAGTATGGAGAGTGGTGATGAAGAACAGCAAACAGAAGACATAAAGATGATTCGTCAGTTGTTAGAAAATCTTGTAAAAATATCATTTGATCAAGAAGAACTGGTCAATGATTTTGCTAGAACAAGAACAGTTACCCCTAGATATGTAGAACTAGTCCAGGGTCAGTTCAAATTACAAGATGACTTCAAATTGGTGGAAGATAGTCTTACGGCTTTGGCAAACAGGAACGATAAAATACAAAGTTACGTTCTAGACAAAGTAACGGAAGTGAAGCTGAATGTAAAAGAGAGTCTTATAGAGCTCGAAGACAGAAAAACAGGACAGGCAGCGGATAATCAAAGACGATCAATGAAGAACGTTAACGATCTAGCACTTATGCTTGCTGAGTCAATGGAAGAAATGCAAAAGCAGCAAGGAGCTAGTATGCCAGGCTCGCAAATGTGCAATAAACCTGGAGGCAAAGGCCAAGGTAAATCTGGCAAAGTACCAAAGGACAAGATGTCTGAGGGAAGCCAAGGCATGGAAGATGCTCTGAAAGGAATGCAAAAAAAACAAGGAAAAGGACAGAAACCTTCATCTAAAGATTTTGCAGAAGCAGCAGCTAGACAAGCCTCGATGAGGAAAGCGCTCCAAGATGCTCAAAATGAAGCCAAAGAACAAGGAAAAGGCTCCAAAGAGATGGAGGAAATAATAAATGAAATGAATAAAATAGAGATAGACTTGGTCAACAAGCGTCTCGATAGTGAAATGCTGAAACGTCAGCAAGATATCACAACCAGATTGTTAGAAGCTGAAAAAGCTGAAAGACAACGAGAATTTGACAATAAGCGTAAAGCAGAAACAGCATCGGAGAAAAAAAGAGAGCTGCCGCCGTCCCTTAAAGAGTATATCAAAAAAAGAGAGGCTGAGCTAGAAATGTACAAGACCGTATCTCCTGCATTAAGACCTTATTACAAACAACTCGTAGACGAATACTACAAAGCTCTGAAGGAGCAGTAGATTTGTATTTCTTTTTGGCATTAACGGAAATATTGAAAATGAGTAGTAAGATGTTAACTATAAGTTCGAACCCAAACAATATTTTACAAGTTGAAAACTACTTGAGAAACGCGCAACACGATATGAATATCGATGAAACGAAGTTTCCAGACATACTGATTAGTCTCACAGAAGCTGTAAACAACGCCATACTTCATGGTAATAATGCAGATGAATCAAAAAACGTAGAGATCAGTATGGAGGAACAATCTAGCGGAGTTGCCATCTCAGTTACAGACGAAGGAAAAGGATTTGACCCGAATGAAATACCTGACCCTACAGCACCCGAAAATATCGAATGCTGTGGTGGAAGAGGCGTATTCATCATGTCTAGATTGGCAGACAAAATCTCTTTCGAAAATAACGGTAGTACAGTACAATTGTTTTTTAAATTGAATTGACATATTGTAGTTCAATTTAAAAAGAAGAAGCCTTGATGTGAATCGGGGCTTCTTCTTTTTAGCGCAATAGTAAAAAAGATCCTAAATTTTGACTACCCCACCGCAAGCGGATGGAGCATCGGCCAAAAATTTTCCATCCTAAAGGTCGGAAATCGGATCCTTTTTGTGATAAGGCGTTTTTATGCAAAAACATCTTTTTTATGACCCCGAAGCTAGCATCGGAGAATTTAAGTATTAAATTAGTATGAGAATTTATTTTAGATATTTAACCTATACTCAAACAAGTTAAACACCTAAATCCTGCACAAAACATCTTCGTGGATGACATTCAATTCAAACAAGTTCCACCTACCCAAAATGTACCTGATGTGGGTCTTTCTTTACTATTACAACAAGAAATATTTAAGTTTAAAGATACAGCTCCAGCATGTCAACAAGGAATAGTCCCTCATCCGCATCGTGGATGTAGCCCAGTTCCCATTGCTGCACAAGGAGAAATGGCAGATCAAGATAATCCAGGAAATGATTACATCACTTCGGTTAAAAATAGACAAATCCGGCTCACGTGTGATGAATAGTCGTGTGCAAATTCTGGAAGCTATAAGGAATCATCAAGTAGCAAAGATGTGTGGTTTGATAGAAAATGATTAAGGACACAAATAGTAAAATGTCAAAATTATAAATTAAATTTGATCACATCCAACCAATAAATAATGAAAATATCTTCTAGTTTTTTACTTCCTGTCCTATTGTGCATTTGTTTTATAACAAACTTAAGTGCTCAAAAGAGAACGAGAAAGACAAAGGCCGATAAATCAGGATCTGAAATTATTGAAGTAAAACTAAAAAATGGAAACATCTTAGTAGGTGAACTTATAAAATTAGGTCGCGATTCCGTTGTTATAATGAATGAGCAATTCGGAAGGATAGCATTTGTCAAAACTGAAATCAAAAGTTATGATGGTTTAGATAAAAGAAGTGACATAGATGGCGAAGAATGGGATAAAGGAAAATATCAGAGTCAGTATTTCTTATCTCCGACTGCAAGACCTGTGGGGGCTGGTAATAGATACTATACTAACTTCGATGTTTTTGCGAATACTTTTTCATTTGGTATATCAAATAATTTTTCGGTCACCGCAGGCTTCGAAGCTGTAAGTATATTTGCTGGTGAATTTCCCATTGTTTATGTAAATCCAAAATTAAGCTTACCAGCTGGCGAAAATCTATATATTGCTGTTGGCACGAGTTTGTTTGTAGCGACATTCAATGATGAAGTCAACTTAGGAGGTCTAGTTTATGGTAATACAACGATTGGCTCCGCAACAAAAAACTTTAGTGTAGGACTAGGATTTGCCTACGCAGTTGGAGAATCGCTTGACTCCCCCTTATTGTATCAACTTGGATTTACTTTTCCTCTAAGTAAAAAAGTAAGCATTTTGGCAGAATCATTTGTCACCTCAAATATTGAAGGACTTTATAACCTAGGACTTAGAGTAATTACAAAAGGTAATATTGTATTTGATATTGGAATATCAAGACCTACTGGCATTGGAAATAGCGGAGCAATTGGATTACCGTTGTTATCTTTATCTGTGCCTCTTTAACCTTCCAATTTTGGGAATAAAAAAGCATCATTCAGGTTTTACCGAATGATGCTTTTTTGTAAGTTTATGCTGGTAATTCTAGCTTCCTTTAATCTTAAACATGATAACTCCGCATTGTTCTTTGTAATCATTTTTCTCAAACCAGAAATCTTTCGATTTTCTGATGGCTAGAGAAACCAGACTCTTCTTAGCTATTGTTGATAGTTTAGAATTGAACTCAGCACTTTCAACTTTTCCTCTTTTATTCACACAGATATCAATAGATACTGTCCCATCTTCATCAGATAAAATAAGAATGTTAGGTTGATCCAATACTTTTCTTTTACCTAACCCTTGGCCTCTAATTATTAGTGTCAAATCTTCATCAATCACTATCTCATTAGGAGTATTATCTTCTCCTGGCATATTTTCTTCAACTACTTCATCCGTTTCTTCTTCGATAACCGTATCTTCTACAGCACTCTCACCATTTTTATCACTGTCATCCACCTTAGTATTTTCTTTTGTAGGATTATTCAACGAATCATCGGCATCTCTTCTCTTCTGTTCTTCTGTTCGTGTATCCTCCTCTTCTCCACCCATTTCATCAGACTCTTCTCCGCTAGTGGGTCTTTCTACTTTTGTTTTTCTTGGTATTGAAGAACCATCCATCTTACTTTTTGATTTGTCAACTCTAGTCTTTGTCTCTTCTTTTTCTTCTATATCTCCACAAGCTTTTCTGGCATTTATTCTGGCTTTCGATGAACCCATATTAGCTGCTTTCCTCCATGCTTTGCACGCATCGTCTATTTTGTTCCCTTCTTCATACATATTTCCCAAGAACTCAAATATCTGAGGATCGTCATCGATAACTAGGCTAGCTATTGCTAAAGAATTGATCGCAGCTTCAGAATTTCCCATTTTATAATCAGCTTTACCTAAGAGCATGAGTGCATCTGCATTCATTCCTCTACTTTCTGCAAAAAGAAGTATGTCCTTTTTTGTACCCTGATATGCAGCCATCGCATACTTAGCTTTGGCTCTTTGGATGATCGCATCATTGTACGATTTGTCTTGTTTGATTATATCGGTAAATGCTACTATAGCATCCTCATACCTCTCAGTATCAAATAGGTACTTTGCCTTGATGTATTTGAATTCTATTTCCTCATCTATTGATTGGGAGATTCCCAGACCGAAACTAAAAACCGAAAATAATAATATTAATATAAGCTTGTTCATAGTATTATAAATACGTTGGTTGAGTATTAAGACGCATTTCCCCGCATCTTGTGTGTTAACAAACATATAAATGTTACTAATGATTGCACAGCACCCAAGTTTTGTGTAAAAATACTGAAATTAGATTAAGTTATTAATCATTCCTAATTCTTATTATCTTGCTGTAAAATTGACTAACTTTAGATGGAAGCAATTATTCACTACTTTGGAAATATAACCTCAGCTCATAGATCTGCGATTATTATTGGAGGGCTAACAATATTCTTTCTTATAGAAAATGCACTGCCTTTATTTACAAATAAATATAATAAATGGAAGCATTCTGGCCTCAATATATTTTTCACCTTCACGACTATTCTAGTAAATTTTCTAATGGCTTTCATACTTGTAGGTACAAGTGATTGGGTAGTTTCGAATGGAATAGGCTTGCTTCAAATGACTAGTAATAATATATACTATCATCTTGTAGTTGGCCTGTTGGCATTAGATCTAGTCGGAGCTTGGTTGCCTCACTGGGTGGCTCACCATGTAAAATGGATATGGCAGTTTCACCTTATTCATCATACGGATCAGCACGTAGATACTACTACCGCAAATCGTCATCATCCTGGAGAATCGGTTGTTCGATTTACCTTTACTACAATAGCAGTAATTATCGTCGGCGCACCAATGTGGTTGGTTTTCTTATATCAATCTCTGTCAGTTGTGCTTACCCAATTCAATCATAGTAATGTGAAGATGCCTAATTGGCTCGATTATCCGCTTTCGTTTATTATATGCACCCCGAATATGCATCGTGTACACCATCATTATCGTCAGCCGTATTCTGATACCAATTATGGAAATATATTTTCGTTTTGGGATCGGCTATTTGGCACTTATATAAAAGTGGATAACTCCAAATTGATCTATGGTGTGGACACTTACATGAATACAAATGAAGCTCAAAATGTGGGTAATTTATTAAAAATACCTTTTGCTGGATATAGAAATCCTATTGTATACGATAAAGAAGAAATGTTGTAATTATTTTTCTTCTCATACAACTCTCTCCTTATGAAAATGAAGTTCACCGCTACGCTTGATAAATTTGATGATTCACTTTACCCTTATCACGTAAAAGTGCCACAAGCAATATATCAAACATATACTCAAGAAAAGATAAAACGAATCCTTGTAATTGTTGATGGTGGAACTCAGGTGCACAATGCCTTCTTATCAAAAGATGGTTTTAAGTTTATCAAACTAAACAAGAAGACCATGGCTGAAAAGGGCCTAAAAGTAGGAGATAAGATCGAAGTGTTAGTCGAAGAAGATAAAAGTAAATATGGTGTTCCTATAGCACTCGAAATGAAAGAGCTCCTAGTACAGGATGTAGAAGGTGAGGTACTATTTCATAAGCTTACACCAGGCAAAATCAGAAGCCTTCTCTTCAAAATTAACAATTACAAAACAACAGACAAAAGAATCGAAACTTCCATCATAATTCTAGAGCATCTGAAGGCAAATTCAGGTAAGTTAGACTGGAAAATGTTGAATGAGGGTTTTAAAATAGGATTTAAGTTATAGGGTGATACTTAATGATATTAAACTCATATTAAACTCATGATTCAGAAAAAACTTCACAACAAACTAATATACAGTTATTTACAAATACATAGACAATCTATGTTAAACAACAAACCTAGAATATCTATGTATCATAAATTTACGTATCTTGCGAAATGTCCACTACCAAATCAACAAAATCTGCCATTTTTAAAATTCTTGTATTAGGTATCCTCTATAAAGAAGAAACTTACGGATATGATATCAGAGATAAGATAAAAATCTTGTCAAACGATGAAATATTGATGAAGGAAGGAACGCTATATCCATTATTAAAATCCCTGAAAAGCAGTCAATTACTTCGGTCTAACTGGAAAAAATCTAAACTTGGAAAAGCACGAAAATATTACTCTGTTACCGAACGTGGAAAAGCGGAATATAAACGTCTGATTATCGAATGGAATCAGATGAACTCAATGATTAGAAATCTTCAAGCTTGATACCATCAATAACTGATAAACGGATCATAGTGGCTCCTCTTTTTTGGGGACTTGGACATTCGAGTAGATGTATCCCTATAATCAATCAATTACTTGATCAAGGAAATACAGTAGCAATTGCATCTGATGGTGAAGCGCTCTCACTATTGAGAATGGAGCTTCCTGATTTAGAATCTTTTGAATTGCCAGAATATGATATTAATTATAAATATCAGTCGATGATCATTAATATGGCAGTACAGGGACCTAAAGTATTAAGTGCAATAAAAAAAGAAAAAACAGTTGCGCAACAAATAGCAAGTTCATGGAATGCTGACATTCTTATCAGTGACAATAGGCTTGGATTTCGATCTAATACAACCAAAAATATATATATATCACATCAATTAAATATACCCCACCCTAACAAAATAGTCTCTGCTATTGCAAACCGACTACACCATGACTTTATCAACAAATATGATGAATGTTGGATTCCCGATTATGAAGGAGAACGATCCCTTGCTGGTAAAATGACTCAAGCTGAACTCAAAATAGCAAAACATTTCATTGGCGTGCAATCCAGATTAGTGAAAAAGGATTTGGAGCAAGATATTGACTTGGCCATCATTCTATCCGGACCAGAACCGCAACGAACTTATCTTGAAGAACGGTTACTAGAAAAAATAGCTCCGCTCGCTGAGAAAAGCATTTATTTGATTCGTGGAACAGAAAAGGCAATCAACCTTGCACAATACCAAAACTTGACAGTCTATAATCTTCTTGCGAGCGCTGAATTAAATGATATCATAAATCGATCTAAACAGGTGGTCTGCAGAGCTGGGTATTCTAGTATTATGGATCTTGTGGCTCTTGGAAAGGGAGCTACTTTGATACCGACACCTGGTCAATATGAACAGGAGTATTTGGGAGAAACATTAAATGGGAAGCATGGGTTTCGGTATATGGGACAGGATAGTATTGAGTTGTTGGATTATTGATATTACTGAAATTTATAGATGTTTTCGCGACTTTAGTCGCGTTGTGCTACTCTCGATGAGATTTAAATTAGTCTATTAGAGGTAATTAAGGAGTCCTAAAATTATATATAGTAGGGTGAGAGGTAATCCAAAAAGAATTTGAAATCAGGTATAATGGCTGAGTTCAACTAGTTCATCCACCATTTATCTTTAAGTTAGAGGTTATTTATTTTCTCAATTTGCCTCACAATTATTAATTTGATTCTACATTATTCACTATCTATGTATATAATCTAATACACAACCCATGCTATCACAAAAATATTACGACCAGCTCCTCCAAGACATAAAAAAAGCCCACAACCCAAATCCTCCCTCAGATCTAGACCAACTATTTGCGCTAGAAGATGTGCAGGAAGAAGATCAAATTTATTTTGAAGCTGAAAACAAACCGCTTACCGAAATAGACGAGCTAGAAACAGAAATGAGCGACGAAGATGAAGAAGCCGAAGATGAAGAAGCCGAACAACAATTGATTGATCATCTTGAGGACGTAGAAGCATTTTTAGAGTTCGACCATGAAAATAATGATACGTTCGGTAATACCATCGGGCTAGATAGTAGCATGTTTCCTAAGGCTGAACTTTTTACTGACAACCAATTGTACGAGATCGTTCTAGAATTTAATAATATGCTTCGCACCCATCGAGTTTCTGCCGATATCCCTCTTGCATTGGACTCCTCATTGAAATATAACTTACTCATCTCTATTTTAGATGAAACTCTATTCTTGAGTCACTCAGGAATTAATAGCTGGGATTGGTGTACGGAGGAATCCATAACATGTCCATATGGAGAACATTGTACATGTATAGAAATCGAAAGGGACTTCGAAAATAAAATTTCGGATGCTAAGACTGCTCTGAGGGCTCTCCGAACAGAGGTTCGCTCATTCATGACGGATGGTAAGCTCTTCACTTATGAAGTCGATCACACACTCATCGGATCATTTGATAATATGTCTATGTACATCTCACATGGTATTCCAGACATCCCATTTAGTGTAAGTTTATTCAAAAATAGATGGAAGGATACGATCTCGAATTTGCAAAAATACCTGTATCGATATCCTCATATCGCAGCATTATTTGATGTAGACGATCCTATAGGCGGACATAAAGTATTAGAAAATTTCTTGAGCTTATCCACAAGCTGTCCTTGGCGATCGCATTTCAAGATTGAGCCGTTCTATATAGAAGATGGTCAGATAATTAAGGGGTATAAGACGCCTGATGTGGATTTGCCTATTGATGATTTTGATCGGCCCAAAGGCGATCCTTTAGATGATGTCAATTTGCCGTTTTGAAGTGTTGTTTTATTGAATTAATTTGGATGGTGTTGACCATGATTTGCTCAGTCCTTACTCTTGTGTTTCCCGATATGTGTTTAACTCATTCTCCCGTCTTTCTCTTTAAGAAGAAAGATGTTACTGTAGGATTTGCTGATTTAAATTAGTGGCTATATGGATTCGATGCTTCCGCTTCGTGGGGTATAAAAATCTTAGAGAGATAAAAGTCTTATTGATTATTCCCTAGGGGTACGACACTGATTATTAATCAGTGGTTAAGTACCCATAAGACTAGTAATTATATCATTATCCTAGTGGTTTTCATTTTTAGATCTCCGAACAAGGCTAAATACTTTATGAACACCACCGAATATCTTCTAAAACCAAAATTGAATAAAGTGCCATCACGTATTCTTAAGCATCCAAATTTCCCTTACCTTCGCCCCACCAATAAAAACATTCGACATAAAATGGCAACACCACGCACCATATCATTCCACACCCTCGGCTGCAAGCTCAACTTCTCCGAGACATCAAGTATCCGTCGTCAATTCGAAGGAGCTGGGTATAATACTGTGGATTTTAATCAAGGTGCAGATATCTATGTAATCAATACCTGCTCAGTTACTGACTTTGCTGATAAGAAGTGTCGGTATGAAGTACGACGAGCATTGAAGTTCAGTCCTGATGCCAAGGTGATCATAATCGGATGTTATGCACAGCTGAAACCAAAAGAGATATCAGAAATTCCTGGAGTAGATCTAGTACTAGGAGCAGCAGAAAAATTTAATATATTAGAATATATCGATGATCTTGTTCATACTCATGGCAAAGGATTGATCAAGGCTGGAGAAGTAACTGAAGCGAATACTTTTATAGACTCATTTAGCATAGGGGATCGAACTCGTTCTTTCCTCAAGGTTCAGGATGGTTGTGACTATAAATGTACTTTTTGCACCATCCCTCAAGCTAGAGGAAAGTCAAGGAGTGATACGATCGAAAATGTGGTGAAGAACGCTCAAAAGATAGCAGAAAGTGGCGTCAAGGAGATTGTACTTACTGGAGTAAACTTAGGAGATTTTGGAAATGGAACCGCAGTTATTGAAGGGACTAAGCCAAAGAAAGAAGCTATGTTCATAGATTTGATCAAAGAATTAGACAATGTGGAAGGAATTGAACGGTACCGTATCTCTAGTATAGAACCGAATCTATGCACAGATGAAGTAATCGATTTTGTGGCTGAATCACAGAGATTTCTGCCACATTTTCATATCCCACTTCAATCAGGATCGGATAAGATATTGAAGATGATGCGTCGTCGATATCTAAGTGATCTATATACTAGCCGAGTATCAAAAATCAAATCTGTTATGCCTCATTGTTGTATCGGAGTAGATGTCATTGTTGGCTTTCCAGGAGAGACAGAAGAAGATTTTTTGGATACTTACAGCTTCCTCAAAGACCTAGACGTATCTTATTTTCATGTTTTTACGTATTCAGAGCGAGCAAATACTCCAGCTGCAGAGATGGGCGAACCTGTTGACATGGGTGAACGAAGAAGAAGAAACGAAATGCTTCGTATTCTTTCTGCCAAAAAGAAAAGAGCATTCTATGATCAATTTCTTGGACAAGAAAAACCTGTATTGATTGAGCATAGTAAAGAAGAAGGTAAGGTGACTGGCTTTACAGATAATTATATTAAAGTTACGCTTCCAGAATCTGAGGATTATAATGAAGGAGAGGTTGTAATGGTTTCGCTAGATGAAATTCAAGGAGAACGAGTGGTGTGCAGTCTAGAAAGAGTTCTTGTTTGAATGACTTAGAAATGTCGCTTTTGACCTTCTTTCGGAATATGATTAAGGAGAATGAAGTTGTCGTTTGTTGAGTTTTTAATTTGTAGTATATTAGAGTAGATCAGTGCTTTCAAATTGATTTGTTCTTCTAAAGAATTAAATGTGTTCTTCCACTCCCCAACCCTCTCCAAAGAGGGACATTTAGTTATTGGATCGGGCAAGATTTGGTATAACTTTTCGAATGTCTCTTCAAAGATTTTTATTCACTGCACACGAAGTTGAAGCATCGAAAACATTTTTTAGACATGAATTTGATCAGTTAGCTCTATAGTAACATCTTGCCCTCTTGAGGGACCTAGCGAATATGATACCTAAACCAAAGTTCATTGAGCAATCAATTATTATCATAATCGCTCAGCTGTATCTATTCTAATGTCGAAGACACTATCAAAGACAGGAGTAAGGGTTTATAATTCCCCATCAGCCCAAAGAGCCCCAAACCGATCTACCAATATATCATCAAAATGATCGGCAGACACAATCAAGTGATCAAACAATTTTTTAGAAATATCCTTATCCATATATTGATCAAAAATAAGCAGAGAGAGAATAATATCTTGACCTTTTACACTAAATGTCAATCCTTCAAGGCTGTAGTTTTGTTGTAGAAGAAAAGTATATAAATCCAAAACTTCTCCTTCTGGTAAAGTTGCTAAATATGCATCTCCAGTAATCAATCCTGACTTTTCATGATAGGCAATATTAATTTTTGCACTCCCTCTTTTTACAGTCCAATTACTCGGCCCCATTCGTGATAGATCGATATCATAGCCCATTTCAGCCAACATCTCTTCGATGGATCTAGAAATTCCAGTTGGTTCGTAAGTATCTATTTGTGAGATCATTGTGATCTTAGATCCACAATGAGGACAATATTTTCCTTTTATCTTATTTTGAAAAACCATATGAGCACAAGAAACGCATCGCACACCCTGTGCACCTTCTCCTTTCTGAAAATCTACGATTGCAGATTCTAGATATCTGGCTGGCAATGAAAAACCAACACTATTTCCATTTTTAATAATAAATGTATTAACTCCTACTATTTTGCCTAGTTTAGAAATCAGTGGCCCACCACTATTTCCTGGATTAAGTGCGGCATCATGCTGGATATAATTGATGCCAGATACTTCATGAAGTGTGTTAGAGATGATACCTTTTGTAACTGTATATTTTAGTCCAAATGGATGACCTACAGCTATGATTTCTTCACCTTCACAAAGTGGCGTTGAGGTATCTCTCAGAAATATAAGTGGCATCGAATGTTCTACCGGAACTTTCAAAAAAGCCAAATCGTATTTTTGATCTAAATACAAGACTTCGACCATCTGCTTTTCCATGCCTTCTCCATCTATAACCACAAATTTATTATCCCTGATCACATGCTCATTAGTGACGATAAGGTTGCAATCAGCCAAATAAAAACCAGTCCCAGTGCTGTACGGTGTAGCAATTTGAATCACGGTCCTTTTGTATTGTTCTATGATCGATTTTGTGTCCATAAATGTTTTTCTAAATCTTGTCTATTATTTTTTCAGTAAATATTGGTGTTAATACACATGCCATTTCTTATTTTTCTTTGGTTGACTATAGATTTCCCTGAATGATAAGATCTATCATTTCCAAGTGAGAACTCCAACGTCTTCGCGCCCTCCGAAAGGGGGTTTAGGCAAGACCCGAGTTTTTGCGCCTTCGAGCATCTATGGTTTCATCCCTCTACACCTCTGTACTATCTCCCTCTAAAAATAACCTCTACGTCCCCCACGCCTTTGCGCGCCAACTTTCACTCCATCTCCTACCGATGATCCTTCCTCTCAAAATTAATTTCTTGCACCATCAGCAAAAAACTCTTTGCAAATTGGCAACTATCTTGGAAACTCAGTTTTCGTATATCAACATCCAATTGAGGATATTCATCAGAATGACCTGCAACTATACTTTTTATCGACTTTTTTATTTTTGAATCCACCATTTTCAACTTCGAGCGATATCCTCCATCGATTCCAAGTGCACTAAAGTACTTTGACTGCATTATTTGATAGTATAAGTTAAAAAGATCTCTCATTGGTGCAGGCATACTATAATTAAATAGGCTATAACCCACTATGTAAGATGGAATTGATAATGCAAATGCATCATGCCCATTTTGGTAGTACCAATCCATATTTTTTATCTCACTCGCAATAAATTCTTGTATTCTGGTCTGTCCAGATGATTGACTTGTTCCAAAAGTAGATTTTACCTCGTAGATTTCTAGCTTGAAATCTTCATATGAAATCTCTCGTATCTTTTTCAACTCCTTTCTAATCAATCGATTTTTCTGTTCTGGAGCTTTTAGCTTATTGTGAAAATAGAGGTTGTGGATATTATCGATTATTTCCATGATATTTCCCTCAGGTTTTATCAAGTAATCTATTCGATATATCATATCCAAATAAATATATGACTCAGCACCAGGATAATGACTGATGTTTAGTTTAGCATTGTCTATACGCTCAAGTGTTTTATCAATTTCGTATATCAAGTAATCATACTTGATTCTTACCTCTACATCTTCTATTATCCGAATGTGCCCATTATTAATCGGTTGTAACATCCCAAATTCACTGATCAGTATATCATCCTTTTTATCAGTATGTGTAGCCAATTCTTTGAATGCATAATAAAGCTTATATGGACTTCCATCGATAGTGCTAGAAGAAAAAACAGCGGTAATACAGTTGTCAGAATCAAGAGCATATCTGCAATACTTTAATTCGTAATTGTCTTCTAACAATCGTCTCAAAAAGCCAATAT
>CAXBGT010000128.1:0-16557 GCA_963975265.1 uncultured Saprospirales bacterium | reverse complement strand
GGAGTTAAGCACCTTCGCGCAAATAGAGGGCCTTATGTCTTAAAGGCGGATGGTTTGGCGGCTGGTAAGGGAGTGCTTATTATTGATAATTTAGAAGAGGCAGAAAGTGAGTTGAAAGAGATGCTTTCTGGGAAATTTGGTGCGGCATCATCGACAGTTGTTATTGAAGAATTTCTGGATGGAATAGAATTTTCAGTATTTGTACTTACTGACGGGACTAGATATAAGATTCTTCCAATAGCAAAAGATTACAAGAGAATTGGTGAAGGTGATACAGGCATGAACACTGGTGGAATGGGAGCCGTTTCTCCAGTCCCATTTGTGGATGATGAGATGATGGAAAAGGTAGAAGAAAGAATCATCAAACCTACAATATCAGGATTGCAAAAGAGAGAAATAGCGTACACAGGATTTGTATTTATCGGATTGATCAGTGTTGATGGTGAACCCAAAGTGATAGAATACAACTGCAGAATGGGAGATCCAGAAACAGAGGTTGTAATGCCGAGAATAAAATCTGATTTTTTGACTGTTTTAGCAGCTTTGGGTACGGATGAGTTTGATAATTTGCCACTTTTGCAAGACGTTCGTTCATGTGCGACCGTAATGTTGGTCTCTGGAGGATACCCTGAAGCGTACGAAAAAGGAAAAATTATCACTGGGATTGATAAAGTAGATGACAGTTTAGTCTTTCATGCAGGAACAAAGCAAGTTGGGGAAGATGTATTAACCAACGGAGGTCGAGTTATTGCAGTTAGTTCTTTTGGGAACAATAAAGATGAGGCAATAGCTTTATCTATGAGAAACGCTGAGCAGATTTCTTTCGAAAAGAAAAACTATAGAAAGGATATCGGTTTTGATTTATAATGTTGCAATTTCTGGCTATTACTACTTTCATTAAAGTCAGTATGAATTTCCTTCATTAATAGTCGTCAACCTATAACCTATAACCTATAACCTATAACCTATAACCTATAACCTATAACCCGAAACCTGAAGCTCGACACCTACGTAGGACAGATGAAATATAAAATATCAGAAATAGCGATTATTTTAGAAGTTGATTCATTTAACCAAATGGAAGAATCAACGATAAAGGCGGTTTCTGTTGATTCTCGTAAGATATCCTCTGCACGATATACTTTATTTCTTGCTTTACCAGGTGCCATGAGCGATGGGCATAATTACATTGAGGATGCCTATAATCTAGGTGTTCGTAATTTTTTGATTGCCGACAAATCATTCAATGATAAGTATGCTGATGCAAATTACCTTGTTGTTGAAGATACTTTGAGTTCTTTGCAAAAATTAGCGACTCACCACAGAGCTTCATTTCCAAATCTAAAGAAAATTGCAATTACAGGTAGCAATGGTAAAACTATTGTCAAAGAATGGCTTTATCAAATGCTGCATGATAAATTTGTAATTGTAAAAAGTCCCAAAAGCTATAACTCACAGATAGGGATGGCATTGTCACTTCTAGCAATTGAAGATTATCACGAAATTGGCATATTCGAGGCAGGAATTTCTCAAAAGGGAGAGATGGTCAATCACTTGTGTATGTTAAAACCGGATATCGGCTTAATAACGAATATCGGACATGCACACTCTGAAGGCTTTGATTCTAATTTAGAGAAAACGGCAGAGAAAATGGTATTATTCGATTCCGCCAAAACGATAATTTACAGAACCAATTATTCTGAAATAAGTGAAGTTTGCAATGAGAATTATAAGGAGAAGAAAATTCTTACATGGTGTACAAAAGGCGAGGCAGACCTTGTTGTGTATGATAATTCTATATCAGCTCAAAACAGAAAAATATGCTTTGACTATAAAAACAAGAGACATTTTCTTGTTTTTCACCTGATAGACTTACCCTCGTTTGAAAATATCATGCATTGTATCACTTTGATGCTTCATCTTGGAATGCAGCCAGGCGAGCTACAAGAAAGAATAAATCGGGTTTCTGGTCTGAAACTGCGACTTGAAATGCAAGCAGGAATCCAAAACACCCTTATAGTTAATGATGCCTACAGTGCTGATTTAGATTCATTTTCTATGGGGGCGGAATTTCTTAGACAGCATGCTCCAGAACGAATAAAACTTGCCATTATAAGTGCATTCGATCAGTCAGGAATGGACGAGAAGGAGGTATTGGAACAGATCATCAAGACTGCTAGAATATGGAATTTGTCAGAGTTGATTTATATTTCTGAAAATGAGTTTGATACTGATTTTCAAAATATAAAAGTGTCTTTCTATAAGTCAAAAGAAGCTTTGCTTGCAGATCTAAGCAATATTCCAATAAAAAACAGAGGAATCCTGATCAAAGGCGCAAGAAAATATAAATTGGAAGATATCAGTCGACTATTAATAGAAAAAAGTCACAGTGCTGAATTAAGCATAGGTCTAAATGCAATAGAACAAAATCTGAGAGTCTACAAATCTTACTTAAAGTCAGAGACTGGTATAATAGCTGTAGTTAAAGCATCCGCATATGGATCTGGATCAGAAGAGGTAGCTAGACTTCTTGAAAGAAATGGTGTCGATTACTTAGCGGTTGCTTTTGCAGATGAAGGTATTGCTCTGAGGTTGGCTGGAATAAATACAGCTATCATGGTACTCAATCCAGATATAACTTCACTAAAAGAAATGTTTCGGTATAATTTAGAGCCTGAAATATATAGCTTGGATCAACTGAAAAGAGTGATTGACTTCAGTAATCAAACGAAGGATATTTTGCCAATTCATATTAAGCTTGACACGGGAATGCACAGGTTAGGTTTCCAAGAAGGAGAACTCAATGAAGTAGCGGAACTTGTATCTAGAAATAAAAATATTGCAGTCAAAACAGTTTTTAGCCATTTGGCAAGTAGCGAAAATGCGGATGACGATTCCTATACACAACAGCAGTTTGATCTTTTCGATGCAAATTTTGATTTAATAACTCAATCACTTAGAGAAAAACCAGCTAAACATATTTTAAATTCTGGAGGGATATCTAGATTTCCAGATAGACAATATGATTTTGTACGATTAGGAATTGGATTATATGGCATAGATAATAATCCGGAGATTGGAGAATTATTGACCAAAGCGCACAAGTTATCTGCTAGTTTGATCCAGATCAAAGCGTTAAAAGCTGGACAAAGCGTGGGCTATAATCGCAAGACAATCCTAAAGAAAGATACTAAGATAGGAATAGTCAACATCGGCTATGCAGACGGTGTCATACGAAATATAGGGAATCGCAACTATTCATTTTTAATCAATGGCGCTGAAGCACCTATCCTAGGAAATGTGTGTATGGATCTTACAATCGTAGATTTGACAGATGTGCTAGATCCAATAATCGGTGATGATGTCATAATATTTGATGAAAAACATAGCATAGAAGTGCTATCTAAAGCTGCGGGAACCATTCCTTATGAGATTTTGAGCCGTATTTCGAGTAGAGTGCAGAGAAAGTTTTTGAGGGAATAAGAATAGATAATCACTCAATGTGAGTTTTCTTCCCTTCTATCTTATTCACAATATCCAATTTCATTACATTTGCACAATATTGGGAGAACTGAAAACTCTCATTACCTGATTAAGTGAATATAATCTGAATTGTTACCAAGGTTAAAATATAGAGATATGGCAAAGAATAAAACAAGAAAAGAAAAAGATAGCATTGGTATAATCGAAGTGCCAGCTGACAAATATTGGGCAGCACAGACGCAGCGATCAATGGAAAACTTTAAGATAGGAGGTCAATTGATGCCAAAAGAGGTGATCCAAGCATATGCAATATTAAAAAATGCAGCTGCAAAAACGAACGCTGAATTAGGGGTGCTTCCTAAAGCAAAAGCTACACTTATTGGTAAAGTATGTAAAGAAATTTTAGATGGGGATTTGGATGATCAATTTCCGTTAGTGGTATGGCAGACAGGTTCTGGTACGCAGTCTAACATGAATGTGAATGAAGTAATAGCAAACAGAGGTCACGTGTTAAAAGGTGGAAAATTGACAGACAAGTCTAAGGTACTGCATCCAAATGATGATGTGAATAAATCTCAGTCGAGTAATGATACTTTTCCAACAGCAATGCATATAGCGGCATATAAAGCGGTAGTAGAATGCACGATTCCAGGAATGGAAAAGTTGAGAGATACTCTTAAAACCAAGTCGAAGAAGTATATGAAAGTTGTGAAAATAGGAAGAACGCACTTCATGGATGCTACACCTATAACACTGGGACAGGAACTAAGTGGATATGTATCTCAGCTAGATCATGGGATAATAGCAATCAAGAATACGCTGAAACATTTATCAGAGCTAGCACTTGGAGGTACAGCGGTAGGAACTGGTCTTAATACTCCGAAAGGATATGATAAGTTAGTAGCAAAGCATATCGCTAAGTTGACAGGGTTGCCTTTTATAACTGGAAAAAATAAATTCGAAGGCTTAGCTGCACATGATGCGATAGTGGAATCTCATGGAGGATTGAAGACAGCGGCAGTTTCACTGATGAAAATCGGAAATGATATTAGAATGTTGGCTTCAGGACCAAGATGTGGTATTGGGGAAATCATCATCCCAGCCAACGAACCTGGTTCATCTATTATGCCTGGAAAAGTAAATCCTACTCAGTCAGAAGCATTGACAATGGCTATGGCACAAGTAGCGGGTAACGATGTAGCCATCAATATTGGCGGCATGACAGGTCAGTTTGAGTTAAACGTATTCAAGCCTATGATGATATTTAATTTCTTGATGTCTGCTAGATTGATCGGTGATGCATGCGTGAGTTTTAATGACAACTGTGCTGCAGGAATAGAACCTAACCAGCAAAGGATCACAGAAAACTTAAACAATTCTCTAATGCTTGTTACTGCGCTGAATACAAAAATCGGTTATGACAAAGCATCTGAAATCGCTAAAAAAGCATACAAAGAAGGTACAACATTGAAAGCCGCCGCTCTAGCACTCAAGTATTTGAACGAAAAAGAATTTGACGCTTGGGTAAGGCCAGAGGAAATGATTTGATTTCGTTTATGAAGTAATATTTAGAAGAGCATTTGTCTGAATTGATGAGTGCTCTTCTTTGATTTTACTTTGTATTTGACTGCTCGACGTTCGACTATTCGAGGTTCGACTTTTGTATATTTTCGACATTCAAAATTATTTTAATTATGTCAAATAATAAACGACCTTATATTGAACTTCATATTGCTGTATTATTATACGGGCTTACTGCTGTATTGGGAGATTTGATACAGTTACCAGCGGTTATATTGGTTTGGTGGAGAGTACTGATTACAAGTTTTTCAATGTTGTTTTTTATCAGATTTGGAAGAGACTTGTTGAAAGTAAAGCGATCTGTAGCTACTCCGATTATGTTGATTGGTTGCATTGTGGCTGTCCATTGGATTTGCTTCTATGGATCTATAAAGTTGGCTAATGCATCTGTAGCACTGGTATGTATGGCTACAACTACAATTTTCACTTCTTTTTTGGAGCCCTGGATCATGAAAAAAAGGATCGATCCACTAGAGACACTGCTAGGTTTGTTGATTGTTCCTGGAATGGTCTTGGTGGTCAATAGTATTGATATCAGTATGAGAAATGGTGTGTTAGTGGGTATTGCTTCTGCTTTCTTCGCTGCATTGTTCGGCACATTGAATAAGAAATACGTGGAGACTACAACTCCATACATGTTTACATTCCTGCAGCTAGGTAGTGCATGGATATTCATTAGTTTACTATTTGTTTTTGGAGGTTCATATTTGGATTTATCTCAATTTTTCCCTCCAAGTGTTTCTGACTGGGTGTATGTGATTATACTCGCGCTATTATGCACTACGCTTGCTTATATACTTAATCTTAGAGCACTGAAGGTATTGTCGGCTTATGCCACTAATTTAGTTATTAACCTAGAACCACTATACGGTATAGTCCTAGCTGCAGTCATATTAAAGGAGTATGAACAATTAACTACTAACTTTTATATCGGAGGAGGCATCATTCTTGCAATAGTCATGTCGTACCCATATTTGAAAAAGAGATTTTCTCCTACTATATGATTGACGAACATTCATTCAAGGCTATTTATTCCTATTGTGAATCTGTATCAGATTCACCTTCGGATATATTGCATCAATTGTTTCGGGAGACACATCTTAAGACACTGGCTCCTAGGATGGCTTCAGGACCAGTGCAAGGTAGATTTTTGAGTCTATTCAGCAAGTTGGTGTCTCCAACTCAAGTGTTAGAGATTGGCACATTTACTGGCTATGCAACATTGTGCATCACTGAAGGACTTGCTGAAAATGGACACATTCACACCATTGAGGTCAACCCAGAACTGAATCATATATCTGATAAGTACTTTAGAAAGGCAGGAGTAAGAGATCAAATTACATCTCATATTGGTGATGCCAAGACGGTTATAGGCGGATTGTATAGATTGTTTGATATTGTATTTATCGATGCAAAGAAAAAGGATTATGCATTGTATTTTGATCTTGTAATAGATAAGGTAAGGCAAGGTGGATATATCCTTGCGGACAATGTATTGTGGGATGGCAAGGTGTATTCAGGAGGCAAAGATGCCACCACAAAATCTTTGATGAAATTCAATCAGAAAATGAAAGATGATCTTAGAGTGGAGACTTTATTGCTTCCATTAAGAGATGGATTAAGCATAATGAGAAAAAAGTAGAATTGTTAATCCTTGAATTTCAGTAGTTGAGCATAAGGAGACTAAAAAAAACACCCCTTTTATAAGATTACAAAAGAGGTATTTAGATTTGTCGTAATTGGAATCGTGGGGTTATAATTTAATCACTTTTCTCATATTTCCAGATGATAATTTTATAAAGTAAATTCCTGCTTCAAGAGAAGAAGTGTTTAACCTTACAGCGTAATCATTTTCTTTACTTGTTTCAAGACTTATTAACCTTCCCATTGCATCATAGATTTGAAATTGTTGAGCATTATCTAATCCACTTCCTGAGTTGACAATAATATAGTCATCTGCAGGATTTGGATAAATTGAAATCTCGGTTTCCATATCAATTTTCACAAGTACAATTTCTGAATATTCGAATTTTTCATCAAAATCCACTTGCTTAATTCTATAATAATAAGTTCCATAAGAAATCTCTCTATCCATAAACTCATAGCGACTTATTTTCGTAGAATTACCTACTCCATCAATGCTACCAATCTTTCTGAAATTGTTCATACCATCTACACTCTTTTCAATGTCGAATCTTTCGTTATTGAATTCAGTATATGTTGCCCAATCCAGTTGGTTGCCATCTCTTTGAGATCGCACTTTGAAATCAGCCCACTTTACAGGTAATACTACGGCTCCAGCTTCTGGGACAATTATATTATCCATAGAAACATTTTCGAATGTTCCGAATAAATTGAAATCAGTACATACACGAATACTTAATGTAGAGGTACCTGACAATCCCGTCTCACCTATATTAGTAGAACCATCGATATTGGCAGCTGGTGGAGCATACTCAATAGTGTTGTCACCACCACCGATAGCGTTTGGAATCTGTAACCAAGCGCCTCCATCAATTTGATATTCTACATCAATATAATCATCAGAGTCAAATCCAGTCCATACTAAATCAACAGTAAAACTAAAGTTTCCAGCAACTCCAGAAATATCCAATACTGGTGTTTCAAGACATACTTCTTCGTCAACATCTTCAAATGACAGATCATTTCCATCAGAAGACACAAAGTCACCACTGTCTATTCCATCGAGATTTCCATTCACAAACCAATCGACTCCATCGAAATCAAAGTTTGCACAAGTTGCTGAAGTAGCACCACATGGTCCTTCAAGAATTCCTTTATTGACTGAAGTAAATGTCTCTGAATATTGCCCATTAAGATTGAAAGACAATAGCACGAGAATTAAAGTTGTTAATTGTTTTACTGCTTGCATGGTAGCTGACTTTAGCTATTTAAGAATTTAATTTCTCGAAGGATATATTCCTTGCAAAGCGATAATATAATTAACTGCTATGTAGGGGTCCTGATTCGAAAATGATCTATTTTGTGCACCGACAATGGAACCTGGTTTGGTAGTAGTATTACTATCAGCTTTATAAATTATTCCATCACCAGTTGGTGTACCAGGAGAGCTATTTGACGGATCCGGGCTGTTCGCTTCCGTATTCGGTGTAGGCCAAGAAGCCTGTGTTGCTGGCAAGTTTGAAGTAACCAAGGTTGTATCAGCATTACCACCTCTTTGTCCTAAACTATGACTAGGAAGGCCAGGGCCATTTCCAGGCTGGATAGCGACTCTTCCTCTCAAATCGGGAAGTGCAAAGGTCGAACGACCGTCCCCACCGTAAATTGTACCTAAAATTGAAAATAAAGCTGAGTGACTTGATATTGCTAATAATTGTCCTTCGCAAAATGCCCAAGATCTTGGTGCGAAATTGCCTCCGAACATCATTACTTGACCTATAAACGGTTCCATATTTATTGTTTTTTATTGTTAAATTAATTTGGTTTATGACTAGCTTCTTGAAGGAAATGTTCCTACAAGAGCAATAATGTAATTTACAGCTAAGTAAGGAGCTTCATTTGAAAATGAAGTGTTTTGAGCACCGATTAAAGCTCCTGATGCCATATTCCCATTAGGAGTCGTAGAATACATTACATCATCATCAGATGGAACTGCGTATACATTGTTTATAGGCTCAGGGTTATCACCTTCTAAAGATGAAGCTGGAAAACTTACTTGCGCTGCAGGTAAGTTAGCAACAGTAAGTACAGTAGTTGGATTTCCTCCTTTTTCTCCTAATCTATACGAAGGCAATCCAGGTCCATTTCCTTCACTGACGGCTTTTCTTCCTTGCATGTCAGGTAAACCAAAAGTAGTCCTTCCGTCACCAGCATAAGTAGTTCCTAGTATAGAAAATAATGCTGTGTTTTGAGAAATCGGTAATAGCTGTCCTTGACAGAAAGCCCAGCCTCGAGGAGCAAAATTTCCTGCGAATATCATAATTTGTCCTATGAAAGGGTTCATATTTTATATTTTTTTAATTAAATTAAATCTGTTTAAATTTTAGTTTCTAGAAGGAAAAACTCCCTGAAGCGCAACTATATAGTTCATTGCTAAATATGGAGATTGGTTAGAATAAGATATATTCGCAGCACCAACTATGCTTCCAGGTTTCATAGAACCAGCAGCTGTACCAGATTTATATAAAATCGCACCTTCAGTAGAAACAGCTGGAACTGACCCCGAAGGTTCTGGGGAATTTCCTTCATTACTTGATGATGGTATTGAAACTTGAGTGACTGGTAAATTAGCGGTAGTTAAAGTTGTGGTAGCATTTCCTCCTTTTTGTCCTAAATTATAAGAAGGTAATCCAGCACCATTACCTTGTGAAATAGGAGCTCTACCTCTTAAGTCAGGTAAACCAAAGGATGTCCTTCCGTCACCACCATAAGTCGTTCCTAATATTGAGAATAAGGCTTGATATTGATTAATGGGTAATAATTGCCCTTCGCAAAGTGCCCAGCCTCTGGGTGCAAAATTGCCAGCAAATAAAAGAATTTGACCTAGAAATGGTTCCATACATTAATGTTTTTTTGGTTAATGAAATATTAGTAAGCCATTTATTCAAAATAGCTAGTCTAAATGAACAAGACAAACATATTCTTTATTACTGTTCGATTTTAGAGTAGGAATACCTCTATAAAAACAGGTACTTATACTTATTGTATTGGTGGACCTAAAGCTTATTTAAATTTTATCAAAATTCGAGATGTAGTTCAATTTTGAAATTGAACGAATGTAAAATTTGATTTGTAAGATTTTCCAGTTTTTATTTACTATCTTTATTTTCAAGATCAAAATGTATTGTTATTTTATAAGATCAATAGAAGTAATTAGGTGTTGCTTTTTTTCTTGAGAAACACATCTTAATAATTTTTAATGCCCTTATCTTAGTTTTTTACTAAAATTCATTAAAAGATGAAAAAGATCACCCTCCCTTTTTTAATATTTATTTGCGGAATTCTATTATGTTTTTCGTGCAAGCAAAATTCTGATACAAGATCAGGCCTTACCTCACTTTCGGAGGTAGATACGATTGACTTGGCTACCTATAATAGCTGGGTTGAAGGTTGGAAAGTCAAAGGGCAAGGATTTACAGATACAATGCTACTTGAGTACTTTACCATGCCTCTCATTGATTTGCAAGAATTTGCTTTAGAGGATAAATCGGAGGCAAGATTTGTATTGGGTATGGATACAACTTTGTACCCTATCGAGGCTCATCTTATGCTGGTAGGTGTTGATTCTTTAGGACATACAATACTTCCTTCTCCAAGAACACCTAATGCTAAAATTTATGACTTTACAAGTCCATGTCCAAGATATTGTGATGTTGCTAATTAAGGTTATTAAATAGGTTTTACTTACAGTTAATTATGGTTGAGTTATTCATAGAATATTCGAGGTATGTGATGTATTTTTCGGTGCTATTGGCATTGCTGAGTCTAATTTTCTACTGGAAATTTGATAAGGCGTTAAAGTATTTTGCAGGCTATTTAATATTGAGTGGCGCCACCGAATATCTTGCATCTGAATTCACTAAAAGTTTAGGATATAATTTGTTCCTTCTTCATCCCTATACAATATTAGAGTTTATACTATTGAGTGGCTTTTTCAAAGTTGTTTTTGATCAATTGGGATCAAAATTTTCAATGTTGAAGATTACAATTGTAGTTGTGCCATTATGCATTTTGAATTCCATATTCATTCAACCAATGGAAGGGTTTAATAGTTATGCAACCACTTTAGTTGGCCTAATTTTAATTGCATATTCGGTGTACACATATTATTTGTTGTTGGAGAAGGATAGTGTTGAATTTTACGGTATAAAATGGCTGGTTGGTGGTGTTTTAATATACCAGATGACTTCTTTAATCATACTCGCTTCAGCTAATATTCTTATTGATACTACGGAGGGATCCGATATTATTATATGGATAATACGTGCAATTGTTATTCTAGCCACAAAAATAATATTTGGATTTGTACTAATTAAAGAAATTTTGAAACCCAGACTAAGCTTACAGTTTTGATAAATGAGCCGATCGTACTATATGTATTCATAAGCGTACTCATTATGCTTGTTATTGGGTTGGGGTTCATTTGGTTTCTGAGTCATGCACAAGCAAAAATTACCAAGAGTAAGCTGAAAGAACAGGAATTGGATATGTATTACCAAAAGCGGATGCTTGTCAATACTGTAAAAACAAAAGAGAATGAAAGAAACAGAATAGCTAAGGAACTCCATGACGATGTGTCGTCTCAGTTGGGAATAATTAATTTTAACTTATATGCGCTTAAAAAGAGAATTCCTCATGATGATAAGGTTTCCCTCTTAATGGATCAAATTAGTTCTTCATTGAAAAGCAGCACAGAGCGTACTAGGAGTATTTCTCACGAATTGATGCCCTTGATGTTTCGTAAGTACGGTATACACGAAACGTTAAAAGAATTAACTGCAAATATCAATCTAACTGGAGAGATTGAATTAACGATCATAGACGACTTTCTCATTAAAATTAGTGATGAGTTTAAGCTTTTGCACATCTATAGAATCGTACAGGAACTAACTAACAATACTTTGAAATATGCCAAAGCAAGTAAGATTGGTATTTATTTTGTAGCAAAAGAAAATGATTTAACAATGACGTATATTGATGATGGAAGAGGCATCAATCCTAACAAAATGACCTATGGTTTAGGTCTCAGTAACATTAAAACTAGAGTGTCACTTTTAGAAGGAAATATCACGATTGAATCTTCTGAAAATAAAGGATTCAAAGCAATAATAAAATTTCCAAATTATGATTAAGCATAAGATCACTATCGTAGACGACGAACAATTATTTAAAGCCGGTATAAAACTACTTCTTGAATTGGAAAATGATATAGAAGTAATACATGAAGCTAGTAATGGACAAGAATTATTAGACCTTGTTGAAGAACCCAACTTTGAGTCTGATGTAATTCTATTAGACCTCTCCATGCCTATTTTAGATGGAATTGATACGTTGAGGATTCTGAATGAAAGAGAACACAAATTTAAGGTTATCATTCTTTCATCTCATTACAATGATAGTTTAATATTAAAGTTATTGGATGAAGGTGTTTCTGGTTTCTTAGCCAAAAATGAAGACCCAGAAGTTGTAATGCACACCATCAGGAAAGTTGCAGAAAATGGATTTTTTATAAATGACTCTATACTTCAGCTCATTAGAAATAGAAGGCTGATTGCAAAAACTAAAGAAACAAATGTAGGTCTCACCTCACGGGAATTAGAGGTTATATCCTTAATTTGTAATGAATTCACTACCAAAGAAATTGCTCAACAGTTGTACATAAGCCCACGAACTGTAGAAGGTCATCGAAATAGAATATTAGAAAAAACTAGATGCAAAAATCTAGCTGGTGTCGTCATATATGCAATAGAACACAACATGTATGAAGTAAATATCACTAAGTTTAGATAATTACAATTGCGAAAGAGTTACTTTTTAATAGAGTTTTTTGAACATTCTTCTACAAAGAAGAAGGATTTAAACAATCTCGTTGTCTAAGAGATTATAGGGTTTGTATTATATAATAACAAGTAGTTCTATTTGAGCGAACAGCACCATATATTAAGATTAATTGCTGAAGGTAATCAGCTTTCTTTTAGACAGTTGTATGACTTGTATAATAAACTTGTGTATAACACAGCATTGAGTTTTGTTCCAAATGTTTCTTCTGCGGAAGAGATTACACAGGATGTTTTTACAAAAATTTATAGAAAAGCGGGATCATTCAAGGGAGGCTCGACTGTCAAGACATGGATATTTAGAATCACTGTTAATACGGCTTTGAATCAGATAAAAAAGAATAAGAAAGCACGTACTATAAATCTTGAGACCTGCGAAAAAATAGATTTTGACCACCCTGGTATTTTACTGGAAAATAGGGAGGATGCAGTCACTCTACAACGGGCAATTGGTTCTTTGCCTGAAACGCAGCGCACAGCTTTTGTTCTTTGTTATATTGAGGATCTTCCTAGGCTAGAAGCGGCAAGTATTATGGGTGTTAGCTTGAAAGCAATTGAATCATTACTACAAAGGGCAAAAGGGAATCTTAGGAAAAAGTTAGAAAAATTGTATCCCCACAGAAGGAAAAAGTAAATCTAATTGTCTTAATAAAAGAGATTATGAAAGAAGAGAAAAATATATGGATTGATAGTGTGATGAATAGTCATGTAGGAAGGGAGGTTTTGGTGCCAGATTCATCACTGTTTGATAGAATTATCTTGCAAACAACGAAAGTGAAAACCATTAGTTTAAGGCAAATGGGGATGGTAGGTATTGCTGCATCTGTATTATTGTTAATCAATGTGATTGCACTTCAGAATATCAATACACCAACAACATGGAATGCATCGGATATTGCGTATGAAAATGAAGTGCAACTTATTTCTGACTATAACCTATATGGCTATGAATAAACTCAAATTTTATAAGGTTGCTACTATATTACTATTAATACTAAATGTGGTTCTTGTATCTGCATTTTTGATTACTAAACCTAAAGGTGGACCAGGTGGAAATGATAGAATCAATGTTCAGGATCATTTTAAGATGGATGAAACACAGCATGATTTGTTTTTGAAGAAAGTAGAGATGCATCATGATGAAATGAAATCGATTAAGGAAAAACAAATAGAAATGCTAAAGTCGTATCTCTCTAATGTCAATGAAAGTCAAAACTCTGAAGGGAAAGAAGTGGTAATGAATATGGTGAAAGAATTAGAAGGTAATAAACTAACTTCTACATATAATCATTTGAAGGAAGTGAAGAGTATCTTGAAAGATGATCAATTGCCTTTGTTCGATTCATTCTTGAAACATAGGATAGAAGCTATGTCCAAAATTGGAAGAGAAAGAATGCCCCAAAGAAAGAAATGATGAAGGACTGCTTAGTAATCCTTTTTTCTTCGATTAGCTTGATGATTTCAGCTCAATCTGTGAGAAGTGTTTCTATTAGTATTATTCCAGTTTATAAGGGTGAGTTGTTTGATTTAAACAACGAAATAGAGACATACAACACAACAATAACCAAGCTCAAATTTTATGTATCTAAAATTGGTTTTTCGAATTCACTAGACGGAGATTGGATTGGAAAAGGCAGTTGTCACTTGCTGGATATGGAAAAGCCAAAAAGCATGAAGATTGTCTTGCAAATACCAGATACTTTGCAAGTAAATAGTTTGTGCTTTAATCTAGGTGTAGACAGCCTAATAAATGTATCTGGAGCCATGTCGGGTGATCTTGATCCTATGCAAGGAATGTATTGGGCATGGCAAAGCGGATATATCAACTTCAAACTAGAAGGAAAGTCAGATAAGTGTCCCGCTAGAAAAAATAAGTTCCAGTTCCACCTTGGGGGGTTCTTGGCACCATATAATACGCTACAAAAAGTCACTTTACCAATCGTAATAAAAGATGAAATTTTTGTCGTGCTCGATATTGGAGAACTCATAGAGGCAGTCGATGTTTCAAAAACGCATGAAATTATGAGTCCAAGATCCGAGGCGGTTTCTATGGCACAGAAAGTAGCTTCACTTTTTAAAATAGTAGAATGAAAAAGTGGATGGTCATTTTATTTGGATTATTTCTAACAGTATTTGGGTTTTTTTATACGGATATCATAGAATTTGAATACCCAAACCACTTTCCAAAACCTGTTTATGATTTCGCAAAGAACAAATTGACAGAAAAAAAAGTCCGACTAGGGAGAGTTCTATTTTACGATCCTATATTATCCTTGGACGGAAGTATTTCATGTGCCTCTTGTCATTCTCCTTACAATGCATTTGCACATACAGATCATGATCTCAGCCATGGAATAGACGATAAGATTGGAATAAGAAATGCACCACCTTTGTTTAATCTAGCGTGGCAAAATTCATTCATGTGGGATGGGGCAATCAATCACTTGGATATGCAAGCATTAGCTCCCATAACTAGTCCGTCAGAGATGGGGGATAGTTTGCTAAATGTGATTATGAAATTAGAGTCATCAGAAAAATATAGGACACTATTTAATGAAGCTTACGGAGATTCGACAATTACAGGGCAGAGATTATTATTGTCCTTGTCTCAGTTTCAGTTGACTCTTGTGTCAGGGAATTCAAAATATGACAAGATTAAGGAAGGGGTAGATACATTCAATATCCAAGAAAAGTTGGGGTATGATCTATTTGTTGTGAATTGTAGTAGTTGTCATACTGAACCATTGTTTACTAGCGGAAATTTTGCTAGCAATGGCCTTAAGCTAGATTCAACTTTGATGGATTTTGGTAGAGGGCGAGTTACTAGGCTTAAAAGTGATAACCTCCTTTTTAAAATCCCTTCACTTAGAAACCTAGAATATACAAATCCATATATGCATGATGGGAGATTTGAAAAATTGAGAGAGGTGCTCAACCACTATACCGACGGTGTAGTGAACTATGGTGATGCAGAGTCATCAGTAAGAATTACAAAAAGATTTAGTCTTACAAGCAATGAAAAGTCTGATATTCTAGCGTTTTTGAGAACTTTGAATGATCAAGATTTTGTCTTCACCAAAAAACACAGAGAAAGATAAATTTACATTTCTTCTCCTGATATTCGTTTGTTTTTAATTCCTAAAAATCTTTCTATCTCCTGCTCTATATACTTGGCTTTAGTAATGTCAGTAAATCTACCAATTAATTTTTCTGTTTTTTGACCTTCTGATTCATTAACCACCATTTGTAATGTAAGTCCATGTGGATCTTTTTTTACAAACAATTGCTCAATCTTTTCAGATGAATAAAACTTGTCATTGATAAAGTTTTTCGGTCTATATTCAATTGAAAGCTCTTCTTGCGTTGCGGTCACGAATATTTTATTTCGTTTATATCTGATAAGACTAACCAGAGAAAATATAAAAGCAAACGCGAATGCCATTGATAGAGAGGCCAAGAAAACAATTCCTTTAGAAGCAAAAATCCCCAAAAACATAAAAGTTAGGAATGGGCTTAAAGAAGCTGATATTATATGTAATAATGATGGTGGTTGATTTAAAGTGAGCTCTAGTTGACCGTTATACTCTAAAATATCTACTCCGACAGGCTTTGCTATTTCCTCATTTGAGTTGACAGTTTGCAACTCAACTACTTTATCCTTTATAGAGAATATAGCATTACAGTTATCACATTTTGCCAGTTTATCAGATAGATCAATATTTGCAGACGGTGTATTACAACTACATTTTGGACAACTAATCAAAGCAAAATCTTTTTCTTTTATTGCCTCCAGATCGAGTGGTTTGTATTTGTCTTTATAGTTTTGTTCCATTTATAATTTATTGATAATTATCTTCAAAATTATCATACTTAGTCACATTATTCGGAAAAATATCATAAAATAGTATTACTAAGCGAAGGAAATATAAAATCAGATTGTCCAACTAGAAACCTA
>CAXBGT010000127.1:0-17054 GCA_963975265.1 uncultured Saprospirales bacterium | reverse complement strand
AAAATTGAAAATAATAACTGATGAATAAACTAGTTAAAATATTTTGCATGCTGCTTCCTTTTGGTCTGATGGGTCAATCGTATACAGATTATCTTGGAGCTGGTCATGATATAGGCACCACGGTAACTGCCAGCAGTAGCAATGCTAAATCCCCCGCTGAGAACACACTTTCAGGGAGTGGGATGGATAGCAAATACTTTGCAGCTTCAAGGTTTTTACAACATGCTACAATGGGACCTTCTGAACTGATGATAGAAGAACTTCTTGCAACTAACAGTGATTTTGATGCTTGGTTAGAAAATGAATTCACAAAGCCGCCATCTTATCTCACACCAGAAATGGAAGCTATCTGGGATGAAATAATTGCATATTACATTGGCCAAGGAGTAGATCCTAATAACATTTTTGGTCCATACAAATTACATTTTGACTATTCCTATTGGGAAACCATTATGACCAATAATGATTTCTTGAGACATAAAATCGCTCATTCACTAAGTCAAATTCTTGTGGTGTCCAGTAATTCTGATTTAGGAGATTGGGGGAGTGCAATGACAGGATATTATGATATATTATTAGATCATTCATTTGGGAATTATAGAGATTTACTTGAAGAAGTTTCGCTGTCTATACAGATGGGATACTATTTGAGTCATCTAAATAATGCCAAAGAAAATCCGGAAGCAAATACTAGTCCTGATGAAAATTATGCCAGAGAGATTATGCAATTGTTTACGATTGGATTGTATGAATTGAATCCAGATGGCACAAGGATGATAGACGGTAATGGAGATGAAATTCCTACCTATGATCAAAATGATATTCAAGAATTCGCAAAAGTGTTTACAGGATTAGGCATAGGTGAAATCATCGATCCAAATAACTGGCCGTATCAACCGTTTTTCGGATTGGATATTTGGGCGGCGGTGAAAGATGTACCGATGGTCATGTACGAAGACTTCCATGAAACCGAGGAGAAATATTTGTTGAATGGAGAAGTGCTTCCAGCGAACCAGACAGGAATGACTGACATTAGCATGGCGATTGACAACCTATTCAATCATGCTAATGTAGGACCTTTCGTTGGAAAGCTGCTGATAAAGAGACTTGTAAAATCAAACCCATCACCTGAATATGTAAATAGAGTTACCAATGCATTCAATGACAATGGAAGTGGAGTAAGGGGTGATATGCAGGCAGTAATAAAAGCTATTCTCCTAGATGAAGAAGCTAGAAGTGGACAGGCAATGTTAGCTGCAAATGCTGGAAGAGCTAAAGAACCAATGATGAAAATATCTTCTTTTGCTAGAATCATGCCCTTAAACGTTCCCAATGGTAGATACTGGTCACAAGGATATGATTTTTCCAATAACACTGGACAACATATTTTATCAGCTCCAACAGTATTCAATTTTTACCTTCCAGATTTTCAACCTATTGGGGATATAGCAGAACAAAATATGACTGCCCCAGAATTCAAATTACATAATACTTCAAAAGCAATTTCTTCGATCAATCAATTTTGGTATTTAGCTAACTATTGGGGTGGGACATTTTTTAATAGTTGGGAGGACGTGGGTTTAGAAACAGCTGTTTCTTTGGATATCCAGCCTTTTATGCCTCTCGCAGATGAACCTGAACTTCTTGTTAATAAGCTGGATAAGCTTCTGACATTTGGTCAATTATCAGATCAAACGAGAGATAATATTATCCCTATCCTGCAAGCTACAGATTCGCCGTGGGGTGATCCTATTCTATGGCAAGAGGAAAGAATTCGGGCTGCCATTTATTATATTTTGGTCTCTCCTGACTTCAATATAATGCATTAATCATAGCAACAACATTAAACAAAAAATCATGGGACATCACCATCATAAAATAAAGAGAAGAACGTTTTTGGGACAAGCAAGTTGTGCTGCAATGGGGCTAACAACATTATTCTCAACAGTCATGAATTTAAAGGCTATGAATGCATCTGCGGCTTTAAATTTTCCGTACCTGACGCCTTCTAATCCATTTGATGACTATAAGGCGGTAGTCTGTCTTCTTCTTTCTGGTGGGAGTGATTCTTATAACATTCTAATACCTACAGGCACTAGTGACTATAATGAATATTCTACAGTAAGGTCAAATCAAGCCATTCCTCAAAATGAAATAATATCAATAAACCCAACTAACACTCCGGGCAAGACATTTGGAGTAAATCCAAACATGCCGAACATGG
This sequence comes from uncultured Saprospirales bacterium, assembly GCA_963975265.1. GTDB lineage: Bacteria > Bacteroidota > Bacteroidia > Chitinophagales > Saprospiraceae > CAJXUU01. The sequence goes on along the minus strand of CAXBGT010000127.1, from coordinate 14,830 downwards.
CTTCTATGTTTGATGCTGGAAAATTGGCGTTTATTTCGAATATTGGAACATTAATAGAACCAACAACAAAAGCGACTGTCTTCGATGGATCTGCAGATTTACCACTAGGGCTATTTTCACATTCTGACCAAGTGATGCATTGGCAAACATCCGTACCTCATGATAGAGTTGCGACGGGATGGGGTGGAAAAATGGTAGATTTATTAAACTCTCTACCTAATGGGCCTGATACCAATCCTAATATTTCCATGAACATCTCTTTATCTGGAAGTAATGTATTTCAGACAGGACTGAATAGTGTAGAGTACGCGATCAACCCGGTATATGGTGCAAATAGCATGAATGGATATGGCGATGAATGGCTAGAAAGTCAATTGAGAACAGAAGCCGTCGACAATATAATCGATGCTCAATATCAAGATATTTTTAAGAAAACATATGCAAAAACTGTAAAAACAGCACGGGATGGAAATATTCAATTCCAGGCAGCTATGGATAATGCAACTCCAGTATCCACAGAATTTGAATTAACAAATTTATCAAATGCTTTCAAAATGATTGCAAATACCATTAATATACGTCAAGAATTAGGTATGAAACGTCAAGTCTTCTTTGTTGAATACGGTGGATGGGACAATCATGATGAACTATTAGACACTCAGGGCGCATTGCTATCTGAGGTAGATGGTGCTTTAAATTCATTCAATTTGGCAATGGAGGAATTAGGAATATCTGATAAAGTCACAACATTCTCAGTATCTGAATTCTCTAGAACACTAATTTCTAATGGAAATGGAACAGATCATGCTTGGGGTGGAAATGTGTTTGCTATGGGTGGAGCAGTAAATGGTCAAAAAATATATGGCCAATATCCGCAACTGGCTTTAGACTCGATGTTAGAAATTGGCAATGGAGTATTGGTACCTACGACTTCCGCCGATGAATACTTTGCAGAGTTAGCCATGTGGTATAACGTACCAAAAAGTGGGTTGCTTGATATATTCCCTAATCTAGGAAATTTCTATTCGGTGACATCACCTGATAGCCCCATTGGATTTATGAATATGTAGCTAGTCAATTAGATTCTGATAAAAAATAAATATCCCAATATGAATTAAGGTTTGTGTTGGGATTTTTTTATCAAAATTTTTATCTCCTCATAATTTTATGAACTTTCGCACAATTTGCTTTTCATCTACCAGTATTTTCAAAAAATAAATACCAGGTGGCAAATTGGATACATCTAAATTGTCATTATTTGAAATAGAAGAAGTTTCAGTAATGTCCTTGCCATTAACTGAGAAAACGGACACTTTTTTTATTTCTTTTCTTCCTTTTTCTATTGCTAAGTTATTCCAAGTTGGATTTGGAAATATATGAATCTGGTCCATGTTTTCATGCTGCACAGAACTTACTAACCCACATGGAGTCGGGAATTCAAGGTAGTTTTCTTCAGATATTTGATATTCTCCATCTACAATATTAATAGCATTGTCTTCATCTGGTATAACATTGACTGAATTATTAGTAAGCTTAACAAAAGTTACAGGTGAAGGACTCGATCTAAATTTTCTATATTTTATGTGATCACTATCCCAAGTTAATGGAATACCAGGCTCAGCTATGAAATTCAATGGTTCAATATTACAATCATAAGAGTATATGTGGGTAAAATCTTCTTGTTCCTCCCAAGCATCATTGAGCATGATCATTTCTGCCCCTTCAAATCGAGCAGCGGTATATTCATCCAATCCGATACCCATAACATATTCCCCATAATCCTTCTTTATTCTAGCCATAAATGCTACTAATCTCCCTCTCCTATCTGGATCATCAAAATGACTGTCAAAAATAATTGGAACGGGTAATGGCATAATCAAAAATGGTCGATTATCAATGGTCATACGCTCGTTATAGGTATCTGCTAGTGCTTGTTCAGAAGTGACTGTGCCATTTTCAGCAGTGAATTGATAACTTCCCATAATTGCTAATCCTGCACTTGTGCCACCAATAGCTGTTCCTTTGTCTAGGAGGGCAAAGTTGATATATTGTTGCAATGGAGTATCCCGCCAAAAACTCAGATACTTCCATTGATCACCACCAGCAAACCAAATAGCTTCCGCTTTAAATATTCTTTCCAATACATATGGATCAGAAGATGCATCTCGATTGTGACAGACTATGGTCTCAACAGAATTAACATCTATTCCCAATTCTGAATACATGTAATCGTTGTACCCATCAGACCCAGAAGTTCGCAGAACCAAAATGTCTCCACCTTTAGCATCCTCCAAGAATAAACGCATAGCATAATCTACTTCAGTGCCTCCACCCATTACCGTAAGAGCAAATTTCTGATTATCTACTGCCTTATCAATTTCACTTCCAGTAAAATAAGAAGTGTATGATTGAGATTGCACAAATGAAAACACAAGGAAAATTGCAAAAAATGTAATCAGAAATCTCATAATATTTGTTTCACATTTGTAATACACCAAACATACGAATTAGTATGCAGAAACTCATGCCATTTCATCTTGCTATCCCAGTTTCATACCTGCATAAGACAAGAACTTTTTATAGAGAACTAATAGAATGTAAAGAAGGAAGAAGTGATACACAATGGGTAGACTTTGACTTCTATGCTCACCAATTGGTAATTCATATGGCCGAAAGCAGAACTAAGTCTAAGGTAGGTACCGCTAACGAAGTAGATGGTCATTCATTGCCGAATTCTCATTTTGGAGTTGTCTTAAAATGGGATGATTGGCATCGGTTAGTTCATAGATTAAAAGCAACAAACATTAAGCTTGGAATAGAGCCTATATACGATTCGAAGGCCAACCAGGAGAGCAGGCGACTATGTTTTCCTACGATCCAAGTGGCAATGCGTTAGAATTTAAATCATTTAAGGATATTGATATTTTTTTTGCGACTTAAGTATGATCTTTCTGCTCTAATGTCCATGTTCATCAGTACTATCTAACATTTGTTCTTTCCCAATCAATCTGGTTGCAAACTTTCCGATAGTGAGACCTTGGACTAATATTGAGAACACTACTACTACATAAGTCATAATAATAAATATGTCTCTGCTCATTTCTATCGGTAAACTAAGTGCAAGTGCAATAGATATTCCGCCTCTTAATCCTCCCCAAGTCATTATCTTATCAGTATGTGGTACAAACTCTAACTTATCACTGAATAGCTTTACAGGGATAAAAAGAGAAAGATAACGAGCCAATAATACGAGGACAATAGATATCAATCCAGCTAAAATATATTTACCATTGAAGGTCAAGATCAACATTTCTAAACCAATTAATACGAACAGAATGGCATTCAAAAGCATATCAACTAATTCCCAAAATTTGTCTACATATTGTTCCGTAATATCTGACATCGAAGTACCTCTTACTGTGTCATTGCCCACAACTAATCCAGCTACTACCATTGCTAATGGCGCAGAGAGATGCAAATAGTGCGCTAGTGTATATCCTCCCATTACACATGCTAATGTAATCATCACTTCTATGTCGTAATCATCAATCGACCTGAGCAATAAGTATGTGCCATACCCCAATATTCCACCCATCGCTATGCCACCTAGCACTTCTTGTCCAAACAGCTTTACTATATCAAAGGCGTCACTGTCACCATGACCACTACCTTGGGCAATTCCTAGAATAGTCAAAAAAACCACAACCCCTACTCCATCATTGAATAAGGATTCTCCTACTATTTTTGTTTCCAGCTTTTTAGGAACTCCAGCTTTTTTCAATATTCCTAAGACTGCAATTGGATCTGTAGGCGATATCAATGCTCCAAAAAGTAGACAATGTATAAATGGTACACCCATCCCCATAAATTGCAAGAGGTAAAAAACAAATCCTCCTGTTATGAAAGTAGAAGCGACGACTCCCAGAGTACTAAACACTAAAATGGGCCAACGTTGCACTTTTAGTTGGTCAAAATTTGTATGCATAGCTCCTGCAAACAACAAGAAACCAAGCAATATATCAAGCAAAACATGGTCAAATTCAATTTGGCCAACCATGTTTTCAGCAGCTACATATAATGAGTCATTTACAAGGCTCGTTGCGAATAGAATCATTGTGAAGACAATGGCAATCAGCATTAATCCTATCGTATTAGGCAGCTTCAGGAAACGGACGTTTATGTAACCGAAAAGTGCTGACAAAGCAATGACGATAGACGATATGGTAAATAAATCCATTCTTAGGTTGATTTTGTTTTAATTCTAAGATGTAAAGGTAGTTAGGAAATTTTGGTTTTAGTCATGAAGTAAGTAAGAGTTGGGTTTTTAGATCCCACAATTCCCAATTATTATTCTCTATTTAAATTAACAATCTATAGTCAGATCATGCTTCCCTACAACTGCGCTATACTTATTGGATTTGATTCATGGTTGGTCACCATTGATAACCTGTCACGTTAAAAACCATCTCATCTTCATAAAACTCCCGTATTAAGAAAGTCTTTCCTATCCTTCTTCGACCATATACCGCTATAAGGTCTGATCTGGAACTGTCTAATGCTGTGGTTAAAATCTCCTTCCCTTTTATCCTTCCGATTATAGTTCTTGCCATCGCGAATCACTCCTGCATTCAACTAATAAGTGGTCCAGAAGAGAATATTACTTATGTATTTGGAACATTTATAATATTAACATCTACGTTAATGAAAATAATATCCAACAAGAAATCTTGGAATTACCTCTTTCAATTTTGAAAGGTTTGACAAAATTCCGGTCGGATAAAAAGAAACTGATTGTCGAAAAACTAGCCTTCACAAAGAATATAGAAATAAATGAAAGCTAAAGTCTCATTATTTTTGTTTTACATTTGTATCATACAAAACAAACACATTAGAATGCAGAATCTTATGCCATTTCATCTTGCAATTCCAGTACTAGACTTAGCTGAAACAAGGACTTTTTATCGAGAAATAATAGGATGCAAGGAAGGTCGATCTGATACCCATTGGGTAGATTTAGATTTCTATGGACATCAATTGGTCCTCCATATGGATGAAAATAGAACCAAGCCAAATGTTGATGCTTCTAACGAAGTTGACGGTCATTCGGTACCAATTCCTCATTTTGGAGTAGTGCTCAAGTGGGATGATTGGCATCTATTGGTAGATAGATTAAAATCTACAGGGATGAAGTTCGGAATTGAACCCTATATCAGATTTGAAGGTCAGCCAGGAGAACAAGCTACCATGTTTTTCTATGACCCGAGTGGAAATGCATTAGAATTTAAGTCATTTAAGGATATTGGAAATCTATTTGCTAGTTAAGCAATGAGCTTTTCAGTTTCAGATCAACCCCCAGCATATCATTCTCTAAAACAACACAAAATGAAAGTCATAAATCTACAAGAAAAATTCTCCAAATTTGACGATCATTGGAACCCAAGAGTTATAGGTGAACTCAACGGCCAAGATGTCAAAATCGCAAAACTAAAGGGAGAATTTGTTTGGCATAACCATACCAATGAGGACGAGCTGTTCTATATAGTGAAAGGTTCACTAAAAATCGATTTTGAAGACGGCATGAGAACTATCAATGAAGGAGAATTAATCATCATACCTAGAGGCGTAGAGCACAATCCCATAGCGGAAGAAGAAGTGTGGATTATGTTATTCGAACCGCAATCTATTAAGCACACTGGAGATGTAGAGCATGAGAAGACGGTAAAGAATTTTGAAAAAATATAAATTGATTTCCTTTTAAAATTTCTGATACATTTTTTAAACATTCATCCTTGCTTTACTATTGTAAGTCATATTATGACATTAAGAAAAAGTAACAAAGACAGCATAGATATAGATCAAGTAGCCGAAAACCCAGGACTACTCCCCTACGCCCATCATGTAGGAAGCGCTATCATCAAACCTTTGGACAAAGGACGAGCAAAAGGAAATGCTATGGCCGCTATGTATCAACAGACTGATTCTCAATTGACACAGATAAAAGATCAGGTAGAATTATTGATCAAACAAGCGCAGGTATTACACGATAGAATCAGTATTTCGGAGCGTATTTACAAAGCCGATGCAGGATTCAAACCAGTACTCAATAAACGATACTACGTTTATGAGAAAAAAGATGCAACTTGGGTACTTTCTATGATTTCACCAGAAGAATGGGGAGCTAATGGTCCATATACTTACATCGCTACCTGCGAAATGTTAGCAGATCATACATGGGATGTGATCAAAAAGAATGAGGACATAAGTTTCTCATAATGCCAATCAGCCGTTTTACACTACCCTAACTATCAGCAAGACGACGCAATTCTTCGTATTGCGTTAATGTAGATTACTTGTGATTTTTGCTTTGATAATTTGATCCCTATAGATCCCTTGTAGACCAAGACCTATAAATTAAAGCCAAACTCCACCTAAAACTGATTTAGTAGATTAAGCAAACGAGATCAGACAATCTCTGCCGTGGTCAAAGTAGAATCATAAACATTGCCTACCTTTACGCTAATTAAATAATTATCTACCACAAACGTATCATAAAATGCCCAATCATATAATTGCCCCATCTGTATTAGCTTCAGATTTTGCCAATCTTCAGCGAGATATAGAAATGATTAATAACAGTGAAGCGGATTGGTTTCACATTGATGTGATGGACGGGGTATTTGTGCCAAACATTTCATTTGGTCAGCCTGTCATCAAAGCCATTGCAAAACATGCAAAAAAACCACTTGATGTGCACCTTATGATCGTGCAGCCAGAGAAATACATTGAGCAATTCAGAGATGCAGGAGCCGACACCATCACTGTGCACTTAGAGGCTTGCCCTCATATCCACAGGACAATTCAACAAATAAAAGCGACAGGTGCGAAAGCAGGAATCGCGATTAATCCTGGGACTAGCGTTTCTCTACTAGAGGACCTATTAGAAATGACAGACATGATTTGTCTAATGTCGGTAAACCCTGGATTCGGTGGACAAAAATTCATCTATCAAACGATACCAAAGATAAAAAAACTAAAGTCTATGATCGACGAAATCAATGCTAAGACGATCATCGAAATCGATGGTGGTGTTGGATTGCAAAATGCAGAAACTTTGCTTCAAGCTGGCGCCCGAGTTCTTGTAGCAGGCAGTAGTGTTTTTAAGTCTGAAGACCCGAAAAAGACAATTAGCCAGTTAAAATTAATAGGTTCTGATAATTAATTTTTTAATCTTTCGTTTTTAGTACTTCTGCTGATCTATCTATCATCTAACAATTTTTGATGAAACAATTTTTAATCCTCATTTCTCTTCTTGCATTTAGTTCACTTTATAGCCAATCTGAAAAAGCCATTGTATTTGGAAATATTACTGACCTAGAAACTGGTTTAGCCGTTGAATTTGCAACGATCTATATTCAAAATACTAACATTGCTACTGAATCTGGCATTGACGGATCATACAGATTAGAGATCGAAGCTGAAAAAAAACAAAGGTTGGTTGTCTCGAGATTGGGTTATAATACAGCAAGTACATTGGTCGTGGAGATGGCACCTGGATCAAAACGTTATGTAAACATTAAGCTCGCCGCACAAGAATCAGATATAGAAATCATAGTCACTGAATCTAGAATCGAAGATGTTGGAATGGTCAAAGAAGAAGTTTCAGAATTCAAAAGTCTTCCAACTGCATCAGGTAACCTAGAATCTGTTCTTCCTAGTATTGCATTAGGAGTTTCCGCGGGAAGTGGTGGAGAATTAAGTTCACAGTACAATGTGAGAGGTGGTAATTATGATGAAAACCTAGTGTATGTCAATGACTTTGAAATTTTCCGTCCTCAACTCATACGAAGTGGACAACAAGAGGGATTGAGCTTTCCTAATATTGACTTAGTAAGGGATCTATCATTTTCATCTGGAGGGTTTCAAGCAAAATATGGAGATAAGTTGTCTTCTGTTTTGGATATCAAATACAAACGACCAGAGGTGACAAAAGCCAGTATTTCTGCCAGTCTGCTAGGTACATCAGCTCACATCGAAGGAAGCAAAAGATTGGGAGCCAATGCTTACAATAAATTCAGGTACTTAGTTGGTGCTAGATATAAGACATCAAAATACATCCTCGGTTCACTAGATACTAAAGGAGAATACCTCCCGCAATTTACCGACATTCAAGCCTACCTAACGTATGATATTTCGAGAACTCTGCAAATTGGATTTCTAGGTAATTATAACAAAAGTGTGTATAATTTTACACCAACGACAAGAAGTACGACTTTAGGATTGATCACTCAAGCATTGAGGTTTACTTCAGTGTTCGAAGGAGGAGAAAAAGATAGATTTACGAATGGGACTACAGGCGTTGCATTCACTTTTGTACCAGAAAGAGACAAAAACCCTCTTTATCTTAAGTTTTTAGCATCCAATTATCAGAGTAATGAAGAGGAGAATTTTGATATCCTTGGTTTCTATAGATTGGCGGAGATTGAAACTGATTTAGGTAGCGACGATTTTGGAACAGAAGTGGCCGTTTTAGGTGTCGGCACACAGCATACATATACTCGGAACTACTTATTTAACAGAATTTACAACATTGCGCACAAAGGAGGATTCGAACTACAGACAGAAAATGATGCAGTGACTTCTCACTTTTTCCAATGGGGGTTAAAATACCAAAACGAATACTTCGACGATCGCCTCAATGAATGGGAACGCATCGATTCAGCTGGTTTTTCACTTCCGATTAATCCTGAAGAACTACAACTCTCGTCATTTTTAAAGACTGAAAATGAGATTAGATCAAATCGATTTTCTGGATATGTTCAAGATAGTTACAGCTACTTGGACGAAGGTGTGAGAGAAATGAAATTCACCGTAGGGCTGAGAGGTAATTATCGTGATCTCAGCAAGGAATTTGTTTTGAGCCCACGAGCACAGATATTATACAAACCGCTTAGTTGGGATAAGAATATATCATTCAAACTGAGTGGTGGAATTTACTATCAGCCACCGATCTATAGAGAGATGAGAAGGCCAGATGGAACAGTAAATCTAAATCTCAAGTCTCAAAAATCAACGCACTTAGTTGGTGGATTGAGTTATGATTTTTATTGGAAAAGTATGAGTGCAAAGCCATTCCGGTTGATAACAGAGGTTTATTATAAAACAATGAGCAATCTGGTCTCATATGAAGTAGACAATGTAAGAATCAGATACAGTGGAGAAAATGACTCTGACGGCTACGCTACCGGAATAGACATCAGACTAAATGGAGAATTTGTGCCCGGAGCTGAATCATGGATTAATCTTTCTTTTCTATCCACTAAAGAAAACATTCTAGGAATCGATCACCTAAAATACAATCCTGAAGATCCTGATAGTCCATTGTTACAATCTTCTGTTCCAAGACCAACTGACCGACTGATGCAGCTATCCATGTTTTTTCAAGATTATCTACCTAACAACGAGAACTTTAAAATGCATCTTAATCTAAGTGTAGGCACAGGCTTACCATTTGGCGTCAAAGATAATAATGAGGTTTACAGAAATACTTTCCGATACAAGCCTTATCACAGAGTAGATATTGGTTTCGGGTATCAATTATGGAAAGAGGATTGGAAAAATAAACGACCACATCATCCATTTAAATTCAGTAAAAATGCCTGGTTGAGTGTGGAAGTATTTAATATGCTTGAGGTCGCCAATGTAGCAAATAACACATGGATCAAGACAGTGACAGATGAGCAATTTGCGATTCCAAATTTCTTGACTTCGAGAAGGATCAATTTGAGATTAAGGGTGGAGATATAAGGGTAGATTTAGAGAATTCGGGACATCGACTTTTGGGTGTGATGCATTCAAGTATAGAACCCCGATCGGTTATATTTCAACTCAATAATCTTGGACTGTATACCCTATAGATGCTAAGTCCTTTTCTACTAATACCGAAATCGCACCTCCACAACTCCCCCCTTTCTTTCTCGATCTGAGAAGGACATTGTTAGACACTCACCTCTTAAGTTGCTTTTAATGAAAATAGAAATAAGAGTAGTTATTTTCACTTGAAAGTGCAGTACGTTTTCTACACATCCTAAATTTCAACTTGGATTGGCTATAGACCCGAATCAAAACACTTCATGCAATCACGAATCACTTACATAAATCGATAGCGTATTTGACAATAATTCATGTGGTGAATATAATTACGACTTATCGAACACCGTTCTATAGCTAGCTAATAATAATAAGGCTACCCAACGATGTTAATGACAGAATTTCACTTGACCATTCCTTGCAGATAGTCCCCTAATAGATCTTCTAAATTCTCTTGGTCTTGTAGTTGATCATATCGTAAATCCTGAGAAAATAGTTCCGATTTCTGTCTTTCTGACAGCTTAAGCTTAAAAACAAACTCCTTGTAAGCGTCATCCAAAAGTCCTTGTGGATTCACAACTGGTAAAGAGCTAGAAACAATTTCAGCAGATGCTACAGCGTTAATTTCGTTCAGCACATAAATAATTTCGGGAGCAAATATCCCCATTGATTTTTCATAAAATCCCACAAAACCGCCATTTGTTACCGTTTGATTTAATTTCACTATCAAATAAACCATTTTTTCAGGACCTTCTAGTTCCTGAACAGCCTGATACCATTCCGACCATTTTTCAATATCAAATTTAGATACCGCTAACTGCGCATTGGCTGTTGTATATAGTCGGCTGATTAATGCTCTGTTTGAAATTTTCTCCATTGTTTTTTATCTAAGTAATTATTACTCCCCCATAAAAGTATCCGTTCTTTATAATACTTATCCCTTCTTCAACCAAAGAAATCACTAAAAGAAGTAGACTTGAACTCCCTCTTCTGTATGTTAATTTGCACCATTCAGAAGGAAGCTAGTCTCAGGACCAGGACCAAGGGTCACTATAAGCAATAACCCAACGTCCAAAATCGCGAAGAAGGTTTTCAATTTCTAGGTTCCGCTAAGTACTTGGCCTACTCGCCAAAACACATACTTCATCTCTGTACCTATCTGAACACTCCTTTCTAAATACACTTTTGCTTGATATGGAGTGCCATCAGACACTTTTGGATCATCATATCTGATAGGTAATCGTATTTCCGCTCCTAAGACTACAGGGCACCCCTCATCCGCAGATGCACAAGTCATGATCGCTCCATAGTCAGACTTTGGATTGAATACATCATCGTACTTTTTTGAAAATACGATCATTGCTCGAGATACACTATCGAATCTGATTGCATATACTGGATTCTTTTGATCTGCCAGTTTTGAGATTGCGAACCCTTGACTAGTAAGTGTCTCTCCTACTACAGGAAACATTGCAGTTGCCTCAGTTCCTCCAGAGTAACAGCACACATCCCGTACCCCATAATATGCAGCCATGGTCTGTGCCCATATTTGGGAAAGATGACTTCGTCTCGAATTATGGGTACAGATGAAGTTCAAATTAACCGTTTTTTCCTCTCCCATTTGAAGTCGGATATAACTTGCCAATTCATCTAATAATGCTTTTCGATCGTCGGGAATACTATTTAAGTCAAATCTCTCGATTGATGATCTTATTTTTTTATACATTCTTAATTATTTTCAACAGCATCCACCACCAGGTGTACAAGCATTTGCAGTCAATGAACCCAAATCTAATTTCACTTTTTCCTGAGGTACTCCGCAATTATCTTTGGCGAGACAGTCCGTTTGTTTTGTAGTTAATTTGAAATTCTTCCCGTCAAAATCAAGTCCATACTTTCCTATCGTCGCACCTTGATATTCAACTTCTATATCTAAGTCTTCTATTCCGAGTACCTTCTGAGATAATTCAATGATATCAACCAGCTTTTCTGGGTGCAGTCTGTGATCGTAATCATCCGCTTCCCATAATTGGAAATTGGCAACAGATTCATGGCGAACTGTACCGCCACAATCAATAAAATCCTTTGTCACCTTCCCTACTTCAGTCACATGGAAATGATTTGGCACTAATGTTCCATCAGGTAATTCGAAAGCTATAGTTGATAGACTTTTGAGATGTTTTTTTATTTGTTCTAATTTCATAATGATATTAATTTTAAATGGTTAACAACAATTATCTTCTGAGCACCCACTACTGCAAGTGTCAAAAAAATGAGAGAAAACAGACTTTATTTCTGACAAAACAGATTGATCAATACAATAGCATACACTTGTACCTTCTATACTTCCTTTAAGTATACCTATCCTCTTTAGCTCTTTTAAGTGCTGAGATATAGTAGGTTGGGCTAATCCTATCTCACCCACCAATTCACCACAAACACACGAGTTTTTAGCGACTAAATATTGAAGGATAGCAACCCGCGCAGGATGTCCTATCACTTTTGCAATTTCAGCGATTCTATTCTGTTCTTCTGTAAATATCTCTGTTTTAGTAAGTCCCATGATGTAAAGATAGCTCTTTAATCGCAATATTGCAATATATAGATATAAAATACGTCCAACAAAGAAATTCTTAATCTACTTAACTATCGAGAAAGTTTCGTAAGCCTTGCGTAAAAACACTACTTTTCAATGACACCAATCCTATAGGCCTAGTAGTCTCAGCAATAATGAAATTATACTAATAATTTCAAATCCTCCCTTCCAAGATCGGCATCAATCGACTATCCGCTAACGCAGCAGTACGATATCCCTTGATTTTGAGATATTCTTCATTTGTAGCAAATTTCAAGAAATCTTCTTTGCTAGCATGTTTTACAAGTAACATTACATCCCACTTTTCATCCAAAGGACCGATTAGATTCGGTAGTGTGTTTCCAAAGTACAACAAATCACTCCCGGCCTGCTTTAAAAAGGAACTGGTATGCTTCATATACATTTTATAACATTGGCGTCCACTGATCGGTAATTCGGTCATCAATTCTGAACATAAGCGAAAATCCGCGATCTCGTTAAAACGCAATAGATTTAACATTACTACTGGACCTTCTATGTCACTGGTAAAAAATATTCTACCAGACTCCTGAGTAACATCTAAATACGATTCATTCATCTTTTATTAATTCACTTTTACCAACTAAAAAAGCCCGCTCTCAGTGAGAACAGGCTTTTATTTCTTTCTTTATGTACGGTCAACTTAGTTCTTCGGTATGAAAATTTCGTTACCTGCTCCACCTCCACTTGTTACTGCGATTGCAGTAATGATACAAAGTACAAATAAAGTTATTGCTAATCCCCAAGTCAATTTCTCAATAAAGTCTGTTGATTTCGCTGCACCCAACATCTGATTGGCACCTGTTCCGCCAAACGTAGAATCTATTCCACCTCCTTTAGGATTTTGAATCAATACAACTCCCATAAGAAGTACACAAACCAATGCAATTACGATTGTTAATGCTGTAACCATATTATTTATTTTTTAAATTTTCAATTTTCGCTGCAAAGTAACCACTTTTTTCTGGAAATATCAAGCCTAGTTGCTTATACATCTTACTTGCTTTCTTAGTATGTCCTTGTGCTGCCATTATATTTGCCAACGGTTCCGATAAGATCATTTCACTTTTCTTCACCGAGTTTTGTGCTACTTGTGGCACTTTATTCTTCTTATTTTTCTTTTTCTTCTTGCCTTTTTTCTTTGCCGCTGATATTTCTATTTTCTTTTCCTCTATTTTTTGATTGCCATTTATTGACTTCTGCTCGAGTAGCCAATTTGTGAAATTCGAGACTCCTTCATAATCCTTTAGCTTAAAGTCATTTGTAGTCACTTCATTTACAACAACATACTTCACTTTCTTCTTGATCTTTTTCGCTTTCCCTTTCACAGGTTTTGGACTAGAAGAGGAATCAGTCTTTATGATTTCACCCTTAATTTTCTTTATCGTGCTCTTCTCCTTCTTCTCCGACTTCGATTTTTCAGATTTATTTTTCCTTTTATTTTTTGCTTTTAACTTCTTAGAATTCTTACCATTTGATTTCTTCTTTTTCTTTTCTTCTTTGCTTTTCAATTCCTTTTTAACTGCTTTTTTCTCTTTGTCACCTTTGACCGATTTTTTCGATTTCTTTTTCTTTTTTGATTTTTTAGGTGCATCAACTAAATCATCAGGACCAAAAATTTCTTCTTTATCAATAACTTTTTCATCCTGAATTTCAGTTTCGATCTCTTCGGTACTAATCTTATCCCCGGCAACTCCCACTACAAATGATTTGTAGTCAACTATTCCAGCATTCTGATCCTTATGCAAATTTTCTTCAACCTCGCCTGATTCCATAAGAGTATCTAATTCCTTAAATGAGGTTACTTCGTCAACATTAGCTAATGAAATCTCTAATACTTCATTCTCCAACTGGTCTTCAAGCACTTCATCCGCTGATTCATGGCTAATTTCATTAACTAACACCATGTTTGGGTTAGTTTCCAATACATCATCCTCCACAATATCTTCTGAAACATCATCAACCAAAGAATGAGCAATTGTTGACTTTTCTTGTAGTGTAATCTCCCCAACCTCTTCAGCCTCTTCAATCTCCTCAATCTCAACAACCTCAGTTACCTCAAAAACATCAGCAACCTCAGTAACCTCAGTAACCTCTTCATCTAAAGCTTTATCATCAGAATTAGATATTCCCGGAACTAACCTATCCTCTTTCGTAGATTTTTTGATATTCAGTTTAGCCAGCTTTTTAGTCGCCTTCTTAGTTAGTGGTTCATAGTCTTCAGCAAAATAGGCTCCATAGTTAGTGTTACTCTCATTTGCAGAAACAAATTTTTCACTTTTCATATCAACTAATAACCTCAATGGCTGGCTATATGGCATCTCCTCTACCCATTTATTGAGTTCATGG
>CAXBGT010000126.1:0-17089 GCA_963975265.1 uncultured Saprospirales bacterium | reverse complement strand
TGAGCAAAGTACAATTCCTATCACCGTACCCATCGGAATGGATTTGTCATCAGAAAATGATCAAGAGTCGTTTACTATAGCAGTCACTGGTGTGAAATTCACAGCAAATAAAGCTGTACTAAACGCAGTAATGTCTACTAGGTTAGCCAATAATAGTCCTTGGATCAAATTTGGGGCAAAAGATTTTTGTATTCAGCCACAAGGATTGGCACAATCTGGAGTTTCTAAGTTGAATTTATTAACTGATTTGGAACTTGATTTTAATGGAATGCCAATTACTTTCTTAGGGACTACCCTAGCTTCAGAAGGCAGTTATGTTTCATGGAATTGTGACGGATTTGAAGAATTTTTTATTGATGGGCAGTATACGTTTGACAATAACAAGTATATAAATCTATCTAATGTGAATGATCCATTAATCGCATCATTCACAACTTCTACAAAGCAATTGGATGATATCATCATAAAAATCAATGCTTTGGATGACTTTTCAATTGTAGGAGCGGAAGATTTCTCTTTTAATATTGCAAATACTAAAATTGACCTTTCTATAGCGAGAAACATAGTCGACATAACATTCCCCGAAGATGATTCTTACAACAATGCAGACGACAGTTGGACAGGATTTTATATAGAAAATATCAACCTAACCATCCCTGAGCAATTGAGACTGGGAGGTAATAAGACAGCAATGTCAGGACATCATCTTTTGATCGACCAATTGGGAGTCTCTGGAACAGTTGGAGTTACTGATTTCTTGTCAGCTAGCACAAGTGCTATGGGTGACTGGGAATTTACGGTTGATAATTTAGGAGTAGAGTTTTTGAAAAGTAAATTTGTAAAGGCAAGTCTCGATGGGATCATAGACCTTCCATTGATCGATGATGGCTTCAATTATTTTGGTGACATACAGCCAGTGCCTAACTCGTCTATATGGCGGATGAATCTCGGCCCAGTAGGAACCCAAGAATTGAATATTGATGCCCTGAAAGCTTCGGTTGAGGTTGGCGAAGAAAGTATCATTACAGTAGATATGGATCCGAATGTGGACATGAGTGATTGGGTGCCATATGCGGATTTGTCAGGATCATTTAATCTGAATATCGGAGAAGCGGACTTTGAGAATCCGAATTTTGCAGGCGTAGGCTTGTTCGACGTATTAGTTAATATCGAGGATATCTTAGGCATAGACATGGCTTTTAATCCGCCAAGTTTTGCCTTCCATGGCTTTAAGATTAACCATCCAGATTTGCCTACAGGCATCAAATATGGAATTGATAATATCGACGCAAACTTCAATTTTAATATTGTTGGTATCAATTTCGGTATTGATGATGTAGACTTTATCGAAGTGCCATCCATTAGTTTAGATCCAATCAGCTTTCCCGATGTAGGCGGACCAAATGTCAATCCTATCCCACTGCCCGCTTTAGGTTTTAAATTTAAGATAGGGGCGCTGGGTATTAATTTTGACGTAGACTTTTGGAGTAAAAAGCTGCCCAATGTAGGCTATACATTTGGTAAGATAGACATGGATTATGACCCGTTTTCTTTCTCATGTAGCGCTCAGCCAGCGGCAGCAACTTCGAATCTTAATCCTGGTAATACAATCTTAGCAGGCAGTAGTTTCAATGCAGGCGGCTTCACGATCCAAGTAGATGCAGTAAATGCAAATAAGGGAACGATAGCATTTCCTTTCATTCCGAATTCAGATTTTCATGTGAGTTTAGAAGGAGTGATCGTCAATACCAATAATAAAATGATAGGCGGTAATATATCTGCCGATAAAGAGATCAGTTTATTCCAAGTAGATCCAGTTACATTTGGACCTAATTTATTGCCAATAGATGTACCGATAATAGAAGACATTCAAGGGGTGACCATCGATTTTTCACAGAATCTAGATTTACTACCCTTCTCATTGACATCCAAGATAGAAGAAGTAGCATCGATAGATTTACCATTTGACTTTTTATTATCAGGCATAGATTTTACCCCTAATGGAGCGGCACTAGATGTGGTGTTGGCAGTAGATATGGGTGATAAGAAATTGATGTTTGGAGCCAAGGGCTTAGCACTCTCGCCGAATGGCGTAAATCTAGGACAGATTAAGTTTTACTTGCTCAATCCGATAGACTTGGAGATGAATGGTTGGAATCTATCCATCCTTCCAAAAACGGATCAAGGAGACAGTTATGTAACCTTAAGTTGTCAAGGTTTAGAGGATTTTAGCTTAAATGCGCGGTATAATTTTTCTGATAAATTTGTGAACGAAAATAATCCAGCGGACGGAGTTTATGCAGATATCATCTTGGCAGGCGATGACTGGGGTGAGTTTATAGGAACGACAAATATCTCTGCACCTTTCCATATAGATGGATTCAATGATTTTGTATTCACGCTAAGCAAAGCGAGTATCGATTTATCTTCTGATAGCAACATTGCAGATATAGTATTCCCCGATGATGATTCTTACAGCAATGCAGACGACAGTTGGACAGGATTTTATATAGAAGATATCAATCTAACCATCCCTGAACAATTGAGACTGGGAGGTAATAAGACAGCAGTATCAGGACATCATCTACTGATTGACCAATTGGGAGTCTCTGGAACCGTCGGAGTTACTGATTTCTTGTCAGCTAGCACAAGTGCTATGGGTGACTGGGAATTTACGGTTGATAATTTAGGAGTAGAGTTTTTGAAAAGTAAATTTGTAAAGGCAAGTCTCGATGGGATCATAGACCTTCCATTGATCGATGATGGCTTCAATTATTTTGGTGACATACAGCCAGTGCCTAACTCGTCTATATGGCGGATGAATCTCGGCCCAGTAGGAACCCAAGAATTGAATATTGATGCCCTGAAAGCTTCGGTTGAGGTTGGCGAAGAAAGTATCATTACAGTAGATATGGATCCGAATGTGGACATGAGTGATTGGGTGCCATATGCGGATTTGTCAGGATCATTTAATCTGAATATCGGAGAAGCGGACTTTGAGAATCCGAATTTTGCAGGCGTAGGCTTGTTCGACGTATTAGTTAATATCGAGGATATCTTAGGCATAGACATGGCTTTTAATCCGCCAAGTTTTGCCTTCCATGGCTTTAAGATTAACCATCCAGATTTGCCTACAGGCATCAAATATGGAATTGATAATATCGACGCAAACTTCAATTTTAATATTGTTGGTATCAATTTCGGTATTGATGATGTAGACTTTATCGAAGTGCCATCCATTAGTTTAGATCCAATCAGCTTTCCCGATGTAGGCGGACCAAATGTCAATCCTATCCCACTGCCCGCTTTAGGTTTTAAATTTAAGATAGGGGCGCTGGGTATTAATTTTGACGTAGACTTTTGGAGTAAAAAGCTGCCCAATGTAGGCTATACATTTGGTAAGATAGACATGGATTATGACCCGTTTTCTTTCTCATGTAGCGCTCAGCCAGCGGCAGCAACTTCGAATCTTAATCCTGGTAATACAATCTTAGCAGGCAGTAGTTTCAATGCAGGCGGCTTCACGATCCAAGTAGATGCAGTAAATGCAAATAAGGGAACGATAGCATTTCCTTTCATTCCGAATTCAGATTTTCATGTGAGTTTAGAAGGAGTGATCGTCAATACCAATAATAAAATGATAGGCGGTAATATATCTGCCGATAAAGAGATCAGTTTATTCCAAGTAGATCCAGTTACATTTGGACCTAATTTATTGCCAATAGATGTACCGATAATAGAAGACATTCAAGGGGTGACCATCGATTTTTCACAGAATCTAGATTTACTACCCTTCTCATTGACATCCAAGATAGAAGAAGTAGCATCGATAGATTTACCATTTGACTTTTTATTATCAGGCATAGATTTTACCCCTAATGGAGCGGCACTAGATGTGGTGTTGGCAGTAGATATGGGTGATAAGAAATTGATGTTTGGAGCCAAGGGCTTAGCACTCTCGCCGAATGGCGTAAATCTAGGACAGATTAAGTTTTACTTGCTCAATCCGATAGACTTGGAGATGAATGGTTGGAATCTATCCATCCTTCCAAAAACGGATCAAGGAGACAGTTATGTAACCTTAAGTTGTCAAGGTTTAGAGGATTTTAGCTTAAATGCGCGGTATAATTTTTCTGATAAATTTGTGAACGAAAATAATCCAGCGGACGGAGTTTATGCAGATATCATCTTGGCAGGCGATGACTGGGGTGAGTTTATAGGAACGACAAATATCTCTGCACCTTTCCATATAGATGGATTCAATGATTTTGTATTCACGCTAAGCAAAGCGAGTATCGATTTATCTTCTGATAGCAACATTGCAGATATAGTATTCCCCGATGATGATTCTTACAGCAATGCAGACGACAGTTGGACAGGATTTTATATAGAAGATATCAATCTAACCATCCCTGAACAATTGAGACTGGGAGGTAATAAGACAGCAGTATCAGGACATCATCTACTGATTGACCAATTGGGAGTCTCTGGAACCGTCGGAGTTACTGATTTCTTGTCAGCGGATCAAGAATCAAATGCTTTTGGGAATTGGGCGTTTAGTATAGACACATTTGAGGTGAATTTCATTACAAGTGTATTTGATTCTGCATATATTGAAGGAGCTATCCGCTTACCGTTGCTAAGTGAAGATATTCTTTATGAAGGTGGATTTACCATTGAGAATTCGAATTATTTGGGAAGTTTAAAGCCCAGACATGATATGAAAGTAGGAATGGGTTTTGGTCCACAACCTGATATGGTTGCCATGACTGTTGAAAAAGAATCAATAATTAACTTATCATATAATGACGGTATTTTTAAACCAAGTGCTGTTTTGTGTGGAAAAATTGATTTACATATTGATAAAGCCCATTTTCCTCAGGAAATCCAGGAAGGCATTAGTCTGATTGAATCCAAACTACCAAATAACGCAAGGTTTAGGGTGGATGCAGAATTCAATATGTGCATAGGGATTGATCCAGTTCTCACTTTTGACGATCGCAGGATGTATGAACTAATCAGTTACAATGGTTCCATCACCTTGCCAGGTTTGGGCTCTTTTAGTTTGGAAAATGCGTTAAGCCTGTTTCAAATGGATCTTGATTACAGTATGTCTAACATAGTTTTTCCTGACAGGCCTCAAATCCCAAATATAACGATACCAGGTTTCCCTAATTTCGATATGAGTGGGTTTCCATACATTAAAATACCTGGCTTACCAGGCTTCAGTTTACCTGACTTCAAAATCAATTTACCAACGATTTTTCCATCCCCTTTGCCCGATCCGTTTATACCTTTGGGTTTTAGTTTTCATCTTCCTGCTCTTCCAGGAATCTCTCTTGACATAGGGTGTTGGGCAATAGCTATACCAGATGTGAATGTTGATGTACCTGATTTCGATTTTGCCATGTTCAGCGTAAGAATGGATAGACCTGAGTTCTCGTGTGTACCTGATCCAGCGAAGCAATTTTCATCTATTGAAAATGGAAACATATATGTGCCTTTTTTAAGCAGGAGTTTTGATGTAACAAGTGAGGATGGCATTTCTTATTCCACGGCATCGACAGATGACTATTTCGAAAATAAATCACTCAAGCAATTAATATCATCACTTAGCTTGCCTCCGGAAATAACTCCTGACATTCCTGAAGATTATACTTTCAAATTAACAGGTTTGACATTCGATAGTTATACTGCATATATTAATCTCGAATTATTGTTAGATGGTATCAGCTTTAAAGGTTCTCTGCCTATTCATCTTGATGGAATCAATTTTAATGGATTCAAATTTGGTCCAGGACAGGATATTGATTTAAGAAACTAAAACCAAAAAAATGAAGAACAAACATATAATAATAACTCTCATGTTTCTTGGCTTTATGTTGGCAAACATAAGCGTGCTTAATGCCTTATCAAATAAGGATATGGGTATTCACCCCATGTATTCAAAGTCATTAGCTGTTGAAAAGAATTTACCTAAAAAATTGAATATTCATCAAAAACTTCAAATAGGCAGCTATCAATTGGAGATCCTGGAAATAAGCCAAGAAAAGGGTACGTTGACATCAGGTATGGGAAGTGTCTATTTCTCTTCACTCGATGAGTGGATTATTATGGAATTCAATGATATAACAACAAATAACTACGGCGAAATAAAAACTGGAGAAATTAGGGCTATAAATTCGGGTTTAAGAATTCCAAATTATTTTTCATTAGAAACAGAGGCCAAAGATTTTATTAAACGTGCTTCAGATCTTAGCAGCCTGCCTTTCAGTTTAAGCAACAAAATGGAAGATAAAGGTATGAATCTAGGTGGCTACGATATGATAATGACAGGCTTGAGATTGGAGCCAGACGGCCCTAGGTTCGATGCTGTTTTCATGGTAGAAAATATGGATGGACGTTATACTACTTTTTCCAGAGAAGATATGGTTCTGAATGATGATTTAGATTTTTGTGATGCTGTTTTTCCACTGTTAGGTGGGAATCAGACCTTAAAAGATTACGCATTTCCCTTATTGATAAAAGGCTTCGATACAAATCATCCTAATGAAGGAACCTATGTATCCTTTGATTGTGATGGTTTGGATTCATTTCAATTAGCTGCGGAATATCATTTTGCCCAAGAAAAAATTATACTAAGTGGCTCAGAGACTGATAAACAGGTTGTTGCTGAATTAAAACTAAAAATGAAAACTTGGGGTCAATTTATTACTTCAGTCACCATAAGAGATTCATTTGAGATTGTAGGAGTAGATGATGTGATTTTTAAAGTAACAGGTGCAACCATTGATTTCAGTGATACTAAAAATCCCGATAATACTAATTTACCTGCTTATATAGAATCATTGAACTCTTTTGATGACAACCTAAATATATGGCGTGGCTTCTCAATAGATGCTATTTCAGTTCAATTACCAGAAAACTTAAAAATAGGGTCAGACGGAGGAAGGATGAAGTTTAGTGCCACTGATCTGATCTATGATGTTGGGCATGGTTTGACTACTACAATAGGAGCAACCGGGGATCATTTTGCAAAAGGAAGTATTGAAGGCTGGGGTATATCTACTGATACCATTCTCATAAAAGTAATTCAGAACTCTATGGATTCTTTTGCCCTTACGGGATACATTCACCTTCCAATAACTGGTAAAAATGATAGTATTTCATATCATGCCTCATTTGATAAAAATGAAGAAGGGGATTTTGAAGCGTCCTTTATATTGGATGTTTCAGGAGATTATAACTTCCCATTCTTAGGAGATAGTACAAAGTTGGAAATATTTAAAGAATCAAAAATCGAGATAAGGTCTGTAAAAGTTGGAAATAAAAGGGCCTACCGACCTTACGCTAATATTAGTGGGGTTATTGATGTAAAAGTTAATGATTTTAGATTCAAAACGTTGGGCTTTCAAGAATTAGAAATTCCGACATCCGGCTTTCAGAACTTATCCATTTATGCATTTAATATTGGCAACAATGAGTTTGTTGTTGGAGATAATAATTCCTCTAATGACAGGGATGGTGATGGGATTGATGATTCTGATGACAATTGTCCGTCGGTTTCAAATCCTGGTCAGGAAGACAATAATGGTGATGGAATTGGGGATGCTTGCAAAGGTCAACAAACACCACTAGCAGATGAAAAAAATGTTGATAAAGAAGAAAATCTAAAAGGTTTCCCTATTAATATTAGTAATGTTGCCTTTGGTGATGGGGAGGTTCAAGGTGAAAAAAAGATCAGCTTCAGACTGAATATCAACTTCACCAATGAAAAAATCGGTATTGCAGGTTTCGGAGTTTTTGATGTATTAGGAGAAATCGACACGACTGCTCTTTTTAACTACAAACCTTGGAAAGCTTTCGAATATAAGAAGTTTGAAATTAAAGCCATTCAGATTAAAGCTGATATGGGGGGCGTTACCTTAGCAGGTGCCATAAATAATATAGATGGAGACGAAATCTATGGAAAAGGATTCAAAGGAGCAATAACTCTATCTGTTGAACCAGGAATGTCGGTAGATGCCATTGCCCAATTTGGTAAATCTCCTGGAGGAGATCGATATTGGTTCGCCGATGCAAAAATGACATTTACAGGTAAGCCTATTGGTAGTAGTGGTATGGGTTTATTCGGTTTTGGAGGTGGTGCATACTATAATATGGTTCAGGATCTGGAAAATATTTCGACTACAACGGATGATGCCCTTAGTACACCAGGCGTTAGTTTTTCAGGAATCACCTATACTCCAAAAGGTCCATCTGATGATGAAATTCTTGGTGTTAAGGCAAGTGTTACCATGGGTACATTGCCAAAAGGTGATGCCGCTAATATGGATATGACATTGGGCCTGGAATTTAATCTAGAAGGTTCCCTTGCCCTGAATTCAGTCTTTTTCATTGGAGATGCTTATTTTATGACCCCAATTATAGAAAGAAATGATGATTCAGAAAGTAAAGAAACTAAGGTGACTGCTACGGGTACCATCATTTATGATCATAATATTAAATTGCTAACTGCTAACATGAATACATGTATTGATGTGTATGCATCGAGTACTTTGCTACTTTCTAACAGAAAAAATATTAACGATTGTCGAGGAAAAATTGGGATGCGGTTCAATTTTAAAGACAAGAATGACTGGTATGTTGCCTTTGGAGCTCCTAAAATGGACCGAAGAATTGCGTTGGATTTTTATGTACCAATAACACCTAAGAAGACTATAGAAGTAGGAGGTTTTAATACATATTTTGTAGCTGGAAATATCTCTAAACTTCCTAGCAATTGGGGACAGCTGCCCCAACTTTCAGAGTACGATGAGGCTCTAGCGGTTTTCCAGGATGAAGTTGATGAAGTTGATACGGAAGCTATGAAGAGTGGTACTGCGATACTTATGGGCTCCCAATATTCTTTTGGTTTTGATGAGAGATGGTGGGTTTTTAGAGCACATGCTAGGGCAACTATTGGTTATGATATCAAATTATCAAGTAATAACTATTGCCCTGAACCTTATACTAACAATATTAAAGGAATTAATGGATGGTATCTAAATGGCCAGGCATATGCAGCACTGAGTGGTGGAGTTGATATAAAAGTAGATCTATTTTTTCATAGCGGATGGTACAATGTATTTGAAGTTGAAGCAGCTGCTCTATTGCAAGTGGCACTTCCAAACCCAAGTTGGATGAAAGCAAATGTACAAGGAAGTTATAGTATTCTATCTGGAGCTGTGAAAGGTAGTTTTTCAGCTAAATTTGAAGTAGGTGATAAAAAATGCGGAATGGGAATGGTAGGTTCAGGAGCTGATCTTGCTGCCAGTATTAAAGTGATCGGTGATGTGAAGCCTACTGGACAAAATGTTCCTGTAAATAGAGAAAAAATTGCTATTGCATCATTCAATGTACCCATTAATGGTATACTGGATTTCAGTGATGACGCTGGAAAATTACTTCAATTAAAACCTATTCTGGACTTAAACAGCATTCTACGAAATAAAATTTTACCCGTAAGTGGAAGTTGGAAATATATTGGAACCTATGGGCAAGAAGTTTTTGACCCACATAAGGATAAAATAAAAAGTATTGAATACATTTCTGATGAACTGTTGTTTGAGAATGATTTTTATAATATTAAATTTCAAACTAGCTGGATGATAAATCAGGGAGATGACGGTTGGCAACCCGTTTTAAAAGACGGTGTAGCCGTAATTGATACAGCAACTAGTAATTATAAGACAGGTGATCTTCCACAAAAATTGACTGATGAAGACATATTAGCCTCTTATCCTGAAAATAGGGCAAGAAATTATGGCCTTGATGAGAATCCTCTAGGTGGAGGTATTGCTTTAAAACTAGGCCGTTGGGGATATCTTTTCAATCCGAAGAAAAAAGTGAATAACAAGATTTATAATTTTGATTATTACTTAAGGGTAAAAGATCAATCATCAAAGGAAGTCGTATTCCAGGAACCATTGATGGCCGTACCAGAACCAGAATTTGGTGAAACTAACGGAGAAATTTTAAATTACGTAAAAGTAAATGGTGAGTGTGATCTTTCAAACACTGGTGTACATGAAAATCATTTACGGAACTTGTACAATTCACTTGGAATTACATGTATTAACTTTGAACCAACATATAAGCCAAATACAGCATTTACACAACCAAACATAGGCGAAGCTAGTCAATATAGTAATGTAGCAAGGATGCAATTCAGTTGGGACTATGGAGGTCCTGATCAATATGACCTAGCTGTATATAAAGGAATAAATCAAAGTATAGGATATGATGATCAGGCTATTGGATTTCCTGATTTTAACGCTTCACTGGATATATCCAAAATCTACCATGTAGAAATTGTAGGTATCCCTAGGTTGGATGAAACATATGATATAATAAGCTCGGAGGTTGTTACAGCATCTGAAGCAAGTGGCGAAGACAGTTACACGGTAAGCGAAATAAATAGTACAGTTGATGGCAATTTTGAAGGTGTACCGGAACAGATTATTTATGATTACTCTTTCGCTACAAGTATGTATCCAAACTTAATTGTAAAACTACAAGATTATTTGGAAATGGGTGTTTCTAAATTGTCATGGTTGAATTATCAACATGACTATTCGTACATGACCGAGTATGAATGGGGAGCATATGTGCAAGACGGAAACTATTACGATTCCCCTTCAGATGCACTAGCTTGGGAAACTTATAAAGAGAAAGCACCTTTCAGAGGAACAATTCGTGGCTATTGCAAGCCCTATGTTTTTAATTATAATGAAACATTCGATGCCTATGAAATAAAAAGAATGGGATATCATGCGATCCCATATTACCCTATGAAAAACAGGTATATAATAAATTTGTCAAATCGTAATGGTGAAGTAAAACAAACATTTTCTTTTTACTCTACAGATTTTGATACAAAACAAGTGAAATATAAGCAAAATCACCGTGGTACTGTATTCAATACTTCTCCAACACGTTCATTTGCAGAAGGTGGTGATTTGTTATCTGATAGGGATATTATGTATGGAACTAAAACATCTGGAATTGGATCATTTAACTATTTAATGATGACAAATGCTGTAAATTATGCGCAGGCTTATGTACGGAGTGGTTATGAAATACAGAATACTAATGAAGATATTTATTCTAGTGAAATCATTACCCCTGATTTTACAGAAGAGATATTACGACTGGAATATAAGAAAAAAGGAACAAGGGTCGTTTTGAAATTTAATCAAACTGAAGGTACGTCAACAATTGATCTTGACTATAGTGGTGTGTATTTTATACGAAACCTAGGTAGTGGAAATTATCTTAGATGTACTGCAGGTACACAACCACTAGGTAACAACACTTCAACTTCAGGTAGTGCTGGCTACTATAGATTTAGGATTGAAAAAAGAACCGACGGTCTTTATGATATTAAATCCTACAATAATAATGCATATATCTATTGGGATGACGCCCAAGATAAATTTATGAGTAGTGAAAGTGTTGATTGGAATTCAAGAGGGTTCAGAATATATACAAAACCAGACTTGTCAGTGGGGATACAATTTTCATATTCAGGGGGGCATGATGAAAAAATCCTTATGGAAGATGCCCAGACCAATGAAATTTTGTCTTTTTATACTGATACAGAATATGGGGCTTTTACACTTGACAAAGAATTTGATGAATTTCCAGTAGACTTAAACGATGAATTCAAGATTCAATTAGCAGGAAGTTTTAGATATATGTTCTCCAATGGTTGGAGAGCTTCAACCACAACGGAAAGTGATATGCCAGGTTACTCTGACTACCAGCTTAGGAGAACTAGTAGTGGCACTTATCAGATATTTAATGGATCTACAAGGTTATATGCAAAAAAAAAGCAGGATGGAGCTTGGATCTATAGAACAGGGATAGATAATATTGAACCTGGTGCAGACGAGTTTTATTTCGAAGAACATGATGGGTATTGGTACCGTATACGTAATAAGTTAAATGATGAATATTTATATGAGAATTTTGATGTAAATCAAGGTGAATTACACAGAAAAATACTTAGTCATAAATCTCCACAAGACGGTGAATATTCAAAATTTTATCTAGTAAAAATATATAAAGATCCAGAAGACTTAAGTGGTGAACATGTAATTAAGAATAATGTAAGTGGCAAGTATTGGTTCAAAGGGGATGATTATGTTGAAACCCGTGTTCCTGAATTGAATAACGATAAATTCAAATTTATATTTAAAAGAGTCCATAATAATGAATATGAGATTTACAGTAAAGAAAATGGTGAAAAACTGAGATACAATGCCAATTCTTATTACAATAAATTAGAACAATTTGTATTTCATAAAGTTGATCAGTCGGTTGACATTTTTGAAATAACAAAGCAAGCCGTTCCTTATGTTAATAGCTATAATATCAAAGTAAAGAGATACAACAATTCAACATTTTATAATGTTTTATTCGAGTCTTGGAGAGGATTAACGGCCCATAGTCCTGAAAGGATTCAGGAAGATAATTATGAACCCTCCACTATATTTACATTTGATAAATTTTTTAATCAGGATAGACGCGACCTTAGTGGTAATTATGTTATAAAGGTTAAAAATAGTGGTAGGTATATTTGGGAAAACTGGTCGGGAAAACCCAATAATCTAGGAGGTTTTTTTAATACGGAACATCTATGGACTTCCAAAGGTCCCGATACAATGAGAGTCTCTATAGACAGAATTGGAAATGAAAATCTATATGAAATAACAAATCTAGACAGGGGAAAACTTATTATTGAAGGCAAATCTAAATTTTTATTCCATGAACAAGGGGATGGAAGTTATAAAATTCAGGTTTTTGAGCTTGGCGGTCATAATGATTACCTGTATGAGAAACTAGTTCAGGAAGTTGGATTTACTAGTAGTACTTCTACTGGCACAAATAAAGGTTATGCCATTGGCTTAACAAATGAAAACAGTGCGCATCATTTTGTATTTGATACCCTTTTAGAAACCGTTTCTCCAGAACTTAGTGGAAGCAGGTACATTAGAAACTTTGGCAGTGGACGATACTTGCATAGAAAGATGGATGGTCCTATTTGGTCTCCTAAACAGCCTCCGAGTGGTAATCATGGAAAATTCAGTTTTCTACCTGAACTCAATGGAGATTATAGAATCAAATATCTAGAAGATGACCATTATTTATCTACTAAATCAGGATATAGTGTGGAATCTTATTCATTAGACTGGAATGTATATCCACTTTCTCACTGGACTACACAATTTACTCCTGAACCACAAGCAGATGGATCATTTAAGTTTTTCGATAACAATAATCAAGTTTATGAAGATCCAATCACTAGAACCTTGCGTATCGGGACTGACCTGGGAGATAATAAATTTGGTAAGTTTTACATGGATTTAGCTCTTCAAACCAACAATGAAAATATTGAGGGCGGCTACATATTAAAGGTTAAATCTAGCGGTGAATACTTAAGTTCTGATTCAAACGGTCATATTATTTCATATGAAGATGAAATTGATACCTATTCCAAATTTGCGGAGAAGATATTTATTTTTGAACCCCAGGGTGGCGGTTATTATAAAATCATAATTAATGATGGGCAAAGACCACTGAAAGCGAATGATCAGGATCAGATGATCGCTTTTTCAGATGATTTTGCTTTCAATAATAATGATTTTACTGAAGAAGAAATGATTGACTATGAGCTAGGGTACAATGGCGAAGAAATGAATAACGAAGAAAATGAAAGTGATGAAGGAGGATTTGATTTCAACATTACTGATTATGATTATTTATTGGAGGAACAGTTAGATGGTTCTTACAAGATAAAACTTGGGGAGAGGTATTGTAGAGTAGAAAACGGAAAATTAATTCTGGGGCAAACTTCAGATATATCAGATGACTCCATTGATGATGATTCCAGGAAATTTATTTTTGAATAATTGCTAATAGCAGCCTTGAAAAAAAAGTAAAATGAAATATTATACTAAAATAATTATCCTTTTCTCAATACTATGTCTCAGTTACTCAGGCCTGTATTCACAAGCTACTATTGAAACATTAGATTCTCTTAACATTTATCAAGTGTTCATAAAAGAAATTAGGGAAGCAGGCCTGAATATTAATGATCTTATGGCATCAGAGGTTTTTATTGAAACCCTAAGTAAACAAAACTTGGAATTGGATAGTTTAAAATATTATCTGGACCTAGAAGGGATAAAAACCACAAGTAATTCAGGATTTAATAACAACGGATTTATTGCTGTAGAAGGAAAAGTATACGATGATAGTATTGTTATAAGATGGGCCCCTACGACCATTGATTTATGGACAAAATTGAAGAAATCAGGATACAAGGTCACTCGGGAAGAAACCACAACACAGAATAAAGATGGTAGAATTATAACTTCTTTTGATAGTTATAAGGTGCTTGCAGATAGCATTAAACCCTGGTCATTACAAGAAATAGAAGCAAATATTACACCCGAAGACAGCATGTCTATGATAGCTGCACAGGCCATTTTTGGCACTTCATTTGGGTCTAAAGCTTCACCTCAGAATCTAGATTTTGTGAGCAGAGAAAAAGAACGTCAAATGAGATTTGGAATCGCATTGTTGATGGCAGATAGATCATCACAAGCAGCTGATTTACAGGGGCTTCGATATGTTGACACAAATATAGAAAAGGGTAAAACATATGTTTATTATGTACAAGCAATTAATTCCGAAAGACAATACGAAGGATCAACGTCATTAATAAATGACAGGAATGTCAATAAAAGGGTAAATAGTTTTGGTATAGTTCCAAAAAATGGAATAAATATATTATTCTGGCCAAAGTTTGCAAACAAATTTTCAGGATATTGGATTGACAGATCACAAGATGGTGGTAAAACTTGGGTTTCATTATCAAAAAGTCCTATTGTCTTCATTGAACAAAATAATGTTCAAGATGATGATTTAGTCATGTATGATTTGGATAATAAAAAGAAAGTCACTGACCCAGATGCTTTCTATTATTATTTATATTCTGATTCAATCAAAACAGATCTGGATTTAACATATAGAATCAGAGGGTTAAGTCCTTTTTCCGATATGACAGAGCCTGAGATTGTTTCTACTAACTATATTGATCGAACACCACCTCCAATTCCTCAACTAGTATTTAATGAGGTAGATGAAAAATCTGGGATTGCATCCATTGAATGGAATATGGGTTATGAAAAAGATGAAATGTTAGATTTGTTAGGATTTACTATCTGGGAATCGATTCATCCTGATAGTAGCTATATCCAAATTTCAGATTTCCTCCCAAAGGAAACCAGATCATTTACTTCTGAACCTCTTCTTAAAAATAGAAGTCACTATTTTATTATACAGGCTAAGGATGAGAATGGAAACAAAATATCATCATTCCCAATATACATGCATTATCAAGATCATGAATCTCCTGCACCTCCATTAGATCCAATCTACACAGTTGATGATTCAACAGGAGTTGTGACATTAAGGTGGAAAGCAAATAAGGAATTAGATATGGCAGGCTATAGGATATATTTTTCTAACAGTCTTACTAATGAATTTACTCAATTAACCTCTGAGCCCATTTCACGGAATATTTACTATGATACGATTCAATTGATAACTTTAACCGAATTTATTTATTATAAATTTCAGGCGGTAGATAAAAGTACAAATCGTTCAGAATTTTCGGAGATTTTAAGGGTCAAAAGACCTGATCTGGTAGCGCCTATTGCTCCTCTTATGGATTATCCCGAAATCACGGCTGAAGCTATTAAACTCAAATGGAGGACAAGTTCCAGCACAGATGTGGTTCAGCAAATTCTTTACAGAAGATTAGCAGATGCAGGTCAGGACTGGAGTGTACTCTTCGAAATGTCTAATACAAAGATAGATTTTTTCATAGACTCCACAGCAAAGGTAGAACAGCTCTACGAATATACAATAAGGGCTTTGGATAGTGTAGGACATTATTCAGGTTTTGCATTTCCCGCAAAAGGTCGAAGATGGTTTAATGGCACAGGTATGGAGATTAGCAATGTCACTGCGGTATTTGATTCAAAGAAAAGGAAAGTAAATCTGAAATGGGAATATGTTTCACCTAATCACGAGGTTTTGAAAGACATAGAATATGTATTTTATATATATCGATCGATTGGTGATTTAGAATTGGTGAGATATAAGATGATTGATGGTTCCAATACAATATATATCGATGCTGATTTGAAGAAGGATGAAGTATATAATTATACAATAAAAGTAGTTTACAAAAATGGAAAATCCGGGCCTCTAACAGAACCAGTGACGGTATCGGTGAATAGGAAAAAAGAATAAGATATATAGATATTTCTGTAGTGTCTGAAAAGACTGATCAGATTATAGTTAAACTAAACAAAAAACGCCTCTTTATGAGACAAGTAAATAGTTCTAATACCTTCTGGTATAATACAATGCTAATCATAATGTGCTGTGTTGCATTCATTGATAAATCTGAAGCTAAGTCTTCATGTGGATTGAAGATAGCTTCTGTAATTGAAGAGGTTGTGCTCATCCCTCCTGTAAATGATGATCTCTGTGATGCAATAACATTAATTGTAGGAGATCCTTGTTCTGGGTTTCTCTATTCGAACATTGATGCTACTAATGAAACAAATGAACCATTTGGTTGCTCTCCAGAATTATATAATACCGTGTGGTTTAGTTTCGTAGCCACTGTACCAGGAGGGGTTGTCATCAATACTACTTCTGAAAATCCTGGTAGCATTGAAAGAGCCCTTTTTGCAGAAAATATGAGTTTCGATTGTACTAATCTCAATACTTTGGTGGAAGTGGATTGTAATAATGATGATGACCAGCTCAATACTTTATCGGTTTGTGGGCTGGTACCTGGGGATACTTATTACGTCAGAATCCAATACCCTGACGCTACTGAAGATGGTAACTTTTGTCTAGAAATAAATGAGGGCGTCGGCCCTGATAGCGCTGAGTTATTTGGCGATGACAATATTTGCAATGGAGAATCTGTATTTCTTTTTGCGGATGTTGTTGGTGGTGA
>CAXBGT010000125.1:0-17155 GCA_963975265.1 uncultured Saprospirales bacterium | reverse complement strand
TCTCATAGCACTTGTTAGCTTACGTTTTTTCCTTAGTTGTTTTGTACATACTTTTCAGTAAAAGAGAATTCCATTTCCCACTAAATAATTATTCTAGTTTTCCTTCCTGTTTAGAAGCTTTATTTGACATTTGATATTTGATATTTATTAAGATATTACTATCCTTTGGTATTTGCTTCTAGTGCTCGAAATTTTATCCATTTAGTGACAAAACCTCCTATAATACTAATCACTATTGCCGCTCCAAAAAATCTAATCGGATTTGCCAAAACATCTTTACATCCTGCGAATGAAACGAGTACATTTGAGAACACAATTATTATGAACAGCACCATAATTTCTTTTAATAAATTATTCATATTCTTATTCTTTTTTGTTTTTGCATTATTGCAAATTTAGATTTCTAAAAATCACCTTTTATTATTCATTTGCCAGACATCAGGTTTATTCTAATGATAGCTAACTATCTTATAAACACATACACCCATATCAATATACGTAACTTCTTCCCTAACTAAAGTCACAGCAAAACCCAAAAAAGCTCACAACACTCTGACAACCATACACATACAAACATAAATAAATAACTATCCGTGCACACCCGAGTATTATCTGAATAAAAACGGCTAAATTGGTTAACATGTTTCTGATCTTAACTGTAACTATCCTGAATATAATAATTTTATTTTGCTCTAATATAGCGTAAAGGTTTTATCTGAAAATTAAGTCTATTAACGCTAATAATCCAAAACAAATTTAGACAGGTTTTGACCATTCTTCAAATTCAATTTTTTTCGTAATCTATATCTGCCAATTTCAACTGCTCGAACAGAGACACTCATAATGTTGGCTATCTCTTTGGTATTTAGATTTAATCTTAAAAAAGCACATAGTTTTTGATCAGTAGGAGAAAGATCTTGAAAGTCAGCCCGTATCTTAATTAAAAAATCTTCATGAACTTTATTGTAATGGTATTCGAATTGCTCCCAATCTTCTTGTAGCCTTAAGTTTGAATTAATTTCTTTTTCTATTTGGACTAAAGCCTGCTTTGTAGTATTACTTTGACCATCGCGTTTAACATCTTTCAGTTTTTCTTTGATACTTTCAATAAATTCATTTTTGACTACAATATTCATCATAGACGCTGCCAAAAGTTCATTTAAGTGTCCTAATTCAGACTGCAACTTTTGTTCTTTTAATTCTTGTAGATCTAATTCATTTTGCTTCTCAAGTTCATCAAAAATTCGTTGCTTTTCAGCAAGCCTTTCTTGCCTCTGTAATTCTAACTTCATCGCTCTATCTCTGTAAATTAATTTCTGATATCGATAAAAAGCAAAATATGATAATACCACCAATAGAAAGTAAAAAACAAATGCATAAATACTTTTATAAATTGGTGGCGAAATGCTAAAAAGGATCGGCTCACTTTTTATCATTCCACCAAGCGAATTTCTAGTCCGAACTTTGAAAGAATAACTGCCCTCTTTTAGATTGGTATATTCCTTTTCTGATGCTGAAGTCCAATTACCATACTCCTCGTCAAAACCTTCTAATTTGTATTGAAACAATTGGTTATTGACGTCTTTCAGCTGAAAAGACTCTATAGAGAATTGAATAACTTTTGCTTTGTAACTTATTTTCATTGGATCAGGACTATTTGGAACATCACCAAAGGTCGATCGTTTATAGAAAACGCTATCCAAAGAAACACTGTACATTTGGCTTATCACTAAAGGATTGCTGTTGGAAAGTCTATTTTCTATTTTTGGATTATAGCTGATAAAGCCTTCATTTGCGTTGATCACTAAACCATCTGAAGTGTGGGTCGAGGCATGAAGTAGATCATTGTTAAAAGAATAACGTAACTGATAGAGAGAGGATGAAGTAAAAGCATAATTGTTAGTACTGATTTGCTTATAAAAACCAAAAATGTTTTTTGCATAAACATAAATATTCCTTTTATCATCCTGTTTGAGTAAATACACAGGTTGTTTTCCAATGTCCTTAGAGAATAAATCCGCTGGTATAATTTGATCAGTATTTTGATCTAGAGTATAAATTCCCTCATTGGTACAAAAATAAAGTTCATTGTCTATACTGCTCAAAGTGATTTGTTCACTTAATGGCGCATTAAGGTTGCTAGCGTATTTTTTTGCATCAATATTTTTTAAATCTTCCGATAGGTTTAATTCAAATAATCCCTTATAAAATTGACCTACCCAAATTCTTCCTTTTTTATCTTCTTCAAAAAATCGACTAGACTCATTAAAGCCTTCTATTTTATGCAATGGTTCCAATTCATTTATTGCATTCAGTTGGAATAGGTACATGCCAGAGTAAGTTCCACCTATAGCATAATTAGGATGGGCTTTCAGAAGCTTAACATCCCACATACCCTCAGTAGTGGCAATCTTTCTAATATTGTCTTTCTGCAACAAGAACAATCCACTATGGTGACCTGCATAGATGTTGCCAGCAATAGACTGTATTCCATATGCAGGACCTTCAGTCCCACGTAGAAACTTGCTGTCATTCGTCCCCTTTTCTTTGAAGTAAATTCCATTAGAAGTTGTAAAGTAGGTACCATCCTCCATTTCGAACGCTTCATAACCACTGCCTAAAATCTTGTTGCCCTCATTGATTAATCGCATAGGTGAATAAATATCAATTAATGCAATCCCATTCTGCATCCCCACCCAAAGATTGCCAGAAAAATCTTGAAAACTACGCAGGCAGGCATTGGTAAGTAATCCGTCTTCTGTACTGATTTGCTCTATGATTTGACTTCTAAAATCATATAAGAATAATCCTGAAGTCTGCGTAGAAATGGCTAGCCTTGTGTCAGACAGTTGCAACACATGATTGATGTAAGTCCCCTTTAAGATAGAGCTTAGTTTTTTGTGCACTGTAGCATCACCAAAAGAACTTGATTTTTGAATTCTTCCCGATTTGTAGAATACATAAAGTTCATTATCATAAGATATTAACCCAGCAATAATATCCCTACTTTCGATCTGCATTGCCACTTCTTGAAGTTGGTCACCTATCAATTCCAGGAGTTCTCCTTTGTGATTTTGCGTATATAATTTGTCTTCAAAGAGAAATGCTCTATCCAACCCTTCTTCGTTTTCAATCACGATTATTTTTTCTCCATCATAAATATATAAGCCATGAAAAGTACAGAAGTACACCTTCGAATTGGAATAAAACACATCCCAAACTTCGTCAAAGTCTCTTGCTTCAAGAGGTATCTTATCTGTCAATGAAACGTATTTCCAGTCATCGGTTAAATACCCAAATTCTCCTTGCAGACCAACATACAGTCTATTATTGTCTTCACTAAATGCTAATGATCGCTTCTTCTTTCCTGATTCAAAACTGTGCAATTTCCATTCTTTGCCATTGTAGGATAGAATGCCCAAATTATTGGCTACAAAAAGGGACATCGCTCTATTTTGCGCAAAATCTATGTTCTGATTTCCCCCTTTATAACTAGAAGGAGGAAAGTTTTGAATGGGATACTTACCTTGAGAAATCAGAATAGAATTAATCATAATGAACACAAAGAAGCATATCGACAAAATTTTAATGTAGTAGCTATTTCTCATGATGTGAAAGTCTAATTAATGCAATAATACTTAATAATCAGTAGATTACAATAAATAAAAATGCTTATTGTAGTAGTGCTTAAGTATAATGATGAAAATTTTGATGAAGTCTTTTTCTTTTGTAAATCAAGTTTCTATTATAGCTTAACATTTTTATAAGAAAGCATAGGCAGCTTTATTCGAAAAGTAGATCAGCACTAAAAAAATCGATCATATTATGATTGATTTTAGATCAGTTTGCATAAATTCGGGTTTCAATGGATTTCCTTGATTAAATCACTATTTGAATGATAAATTCTAGATTAAATCCTAATAGTGTAATGAAGGAATAAGTAAGAAATTAGAGAAAGTAAGAATCAAGATTTTAACAATAAGCCCATAATTGATTGATGGGTTAGAACAATAAAATGGAAAGAAACTCAATATACTTAGGAGAGAAAGAAGCTTATTTTAATGAGCCCGAAATTGAAGGAAAGTTAGTCAACTACGAAGGCGAAAAGTATTATAAGATTTCGAATAGCGATGCCATGAGACCTTTCTTTATGAGCATCGTCAGTGATTCAAATCATTGGATGTTCATATCGAGCAATGGTGGTGTGACGGCAGGTCGAAAAGACTCGGGATTTGCACTATTCCCATATTATACAGATGATAAAATTACAGAATCGGCTGCGATTACTGGAAGTAAAACTATTTTAAAGGTCCATTCTGAGGGCAAGACAAAATTGTGGGACCCTTTTTCTGATAGGTACGCAGGCATTTACAAAATAGCTAGAAACCTATACAAAAATAGCTACGGAAATAAGGTGATTTTCGAAGAAGTCAACGAAGACTTAAATCTGATCTTTCGCTATCAATGGTGCTCTAGTGATCGGTTTGGGTTCGTCAAGAAATCGACTTTGGTCAATACTTCAGATAAAGAAATTAATGTCACTCTCTTGGATGGGATTCAGAATATAATGCCCTACGGAGTTGACACCGCTTTACAAGGTACAGGCAGCAATCTAGTGGATGCGTACAAGAAAAACGAGTTAGAGGCCGAAGTGGGTTTGGGTATCTATGTATTAAGTGCAATAATTGTTGATAGAGCAGAACCTAGTGAAGCATTAAAAGCTACAACGGTATGGTCATTGGGGATTAAAAACCCTAAATATTTAGTGTCCTCCTTACAACTAGATGACTTTTGTACGGGACATGACATCG
This sequence comes from uncultured Saprospirales bacterium, assembly GCA_963975265.1. GTDB lineage: Bacteria > Bacteroidota > Bacteroidia > Chitinophagales > Saprospiraceae > CAJXUU01. Next base: position 12,344 of record CAXBGT010000125.1, on the reverse strand, counting down.
TTCAAGAAGTAGCCATCCGAGCAGAGAAAGGGGGCTATTTTGTTGTAGCTGATATAAGCTTAAATGGGAATTCAGAAGATCAATGGATGCTGATCGCTGATGTCAATCAATCTGTAGTTGATGTCGCTGATATTTCAAATAAAATCAAGACGAAGAGCGATCTATTATCTGCTGTTCAAGAAGATATTGAACTTGGCACAAAGCGTCTATTAGAATTGAACAGTGCATCGGATGGAATTCAATTGACTGCCGATAAATTGAGAAATACCAGACATTTCGCAAATACACTTTTCAATATCATGCGAGGAGGTATTTTTGACCATAACTATCAAATTGAAAAAGGTGACTTTTCGAAGTATATAGAGAATGCCAATAAAAAAGTCTTTAAGAAGAAAGAAAACCTTCTCCATCAGTTGCCCAATACTTTTTCCTTGGAGCACTTAAGAGCACTGACAGAAGGTCTAGAAGACCAAAATGACGATAAAAATTTCAAGCGCCTTTGCTTTGAATATTTACCATTGAAGTTTAGTAGGAGACATGGAGATCCAAGCAGACCTTGGAATCAATTCGCTATCAATACTAGAAATGAGGATGGTTCTAAAATATTAGACTATCAAGGTAACTGGAGAGATATTTTCCAGAACTGGGAAGCATTGGCACATTCTTATCCTGAATTCATGGAAAATATGATCCATAAATTCTTGAATGCTACCACTTTTGACGGATATAATCCATACCGTGTTACTAAGGATGGTTTTGATTGGGAGACGATAGAGGAAGATGACCCTTGGTCCTACATAGGATATTGGGGTGATCATCAGATCATCTATCTCCTAAAATTCTTAGAGTTTATTGAGAAGCACTCGCCAAACAGGTTGGCAAAATATTTTGATCAGGACATTTTTGTATATGCAAATGTACCCTACAAGATAAAAAGCTATGCGGAAATTCTAAAGAACCCAAAAGACACCATCATTTTAGACAAGGAGTCTGAGGAAAGTATCATTCAGAAAAGAAAAGAGCTTGGAGCAGATGGTGCCTTGCTTAGAGATGAAAACTTTTTCATTTATAAGGTCAACCTAATTGAAAAATTATTGGCTACAGTATTGGCAAAGATGTCCAATTTTATACCTGAAGGTGGAATTTGGATGAATACACAAAGACCAGAATGGAATGATGCCAATAACGCATTGGTTGGTAATGGTGTGTCCATGGTAACACTCTACTACCTAAGACGATTCTTGAATTTCCTTGAAGTAGTGGTCAAAAAATCAGACAATGAAACACATTCAGTTTCGAAGGAGTTAATGGATTTTTTCAATGCAATCAATAAAACACTAAATCAAAACACGGAGATTCTGTCGAGAAAAGTGTCAGACACAGACAGGAAAACGATTCTTGATGGTTTAGGAAACGCAGGTAGTAAATATCGAAATACTATTTATGAAAATGGTTTCAGTAGTGATAAAGGAAACATTTCCAAGACAGATTTAATAGAATTTCTATCTGTTTCTAAGCAATATCTTGAGCATTCAATCACCATAAATAAAAGAGAAGATAACTTATACCACGCCTATAATTTGATGACTATTAAAAATGATACTGAAATATCTATTTCGTATTTACCAGAAATGCTAGAAGGCCAGGTTGCAGTCTTGAGTTCTGGATATCTGTCGTCAAAAGAGTCATTGGATGTCCTAGATGCCTTAAAGGCAAGCGCTCTATTTAGAGAAGATCAATACAGCTATGTTTTATATCCAAATAAAGACTTGCCAAGATTTACAGTAAAGAATAATATTCCATCAGACAAGATTGTAGCATCGCAACTAGTTAAACAGCTTTTAGAAGATGGCAACCGAACTATAGTTGTAAAGGATGTAAATGATACTTACCACTTTAACGGAACCTTTAACAATTCCGACAGCTTGAAAGAGGCTCTATCTCAATTGCCAAAAGCACGCTACGAAATGCTCGTCGAAAAAGACAGCAAGCTTTTATTAGACATATTTGAAGATATTTTTGATCATAAATCCTTTACGGGTAGATCGGGTACATTTTTTGGCTATGAAGGACTGGGTTCTATCTATTGGCATATGGTTTCAAAGTTATTATTGAGTGTTCAAGAAACGTGCTTAGAGGCTATCAATCATACTGATAATGAAGTACTAATTGGTAAACTTTTAGATCACTACTACGAGATAAATGAAGGTATCGGCGTTCATAAGTCGCCTGAATTGTACGGTGCTTTCCCAACCGATCCATATTCACACACCCCGGGAGGAAAAGGCGCACAACAACCTGGAATGACAGGACAGGTAAAAGAGGATATTCTGTGTCGTTTTGGGGAATTAGGAGTTTTTGTGACAAATGGAAGCTTACAGTTTAATCCACGCTTACTCCGAAGGGAAGAATTTTTAAGAAAACCAAAACTCTTCAAGTATCCAGACATCAATAAGATTGTGAAACAAATTCAGTTAGAGGAGGGTTCGCTGGCGTTTACATACTGTCAAGTGCCAATAATCTATAGGCTGTCGGATAAATTAGGTTTAAAAGTTGAGTTTAACAATCTAGAAGTTCTTGAATCTGATTCTTTAAATCTTGATGCTGACACAAGTAGTAAAGTATTCAAAAGAACAGAAGAAATTAAACTGATAACGGTATATATAAAAAAGTAATTCTTGCGAACTGATAGAACAAGGAATAGAACATTAATCAACAAAGCAAATCAATGATACTTAGCAATTTTACAATTATTCTCTTGGTAGGCGCCTTATTGTCTTGCAGTCCAACTTCCAAGTCTGATACTGTGTCCGATGAAGTAACAGTTTCAGGGCGTAAAATTTTGGTTAATGATGTTCAATACTCTATTACAGGTATTTGCTATCATCCCGTTCCTAAGGGTAAGGAGACAAGAAGTTTTGAAAACCTGACGGCAGATTTGGCTACAATGGTCGAGGCTGGTATAAACACTATTAGAGTTTATGAGCCAATTGTTGAAAAAGCTGTGCTGGACGAAATTGGTAAAGCGGGACTAAAAGTTATCGTAGGTTTTGGTTACAATCAAAATGGTAATTTTGATATCTTATCAGGAACATGCATCAATTATGTGAACGATTTTAAAAACCATCCAGCTATTCTAATGTGGGAATTGGGCAATGAATACAACTACCATCCAGAGTGGTTTGAAGGTGATATAAAAAACTGGTACGAAGCAATGAATCAGGCAGCAGCCGACATTCACAAAGCAGATGAGAATCATCCTGTTACAACTGCACATGGTGAATTGCCTGATTCGTTGGCACTGGTTTCTTGTCAAAATATTGATGTGTGGGGCATGAATGTATATCGTTGGGACAATCCTGAAGAAATATTCTCGCAATGGAAAAATGTTTCCAACAAACCAATGTACTTATCAGAGGCTGGTGGAGATAGTTACATGACCATTACAAAAGCTGGCTATGAAAAGGGTGTAAATGAAAAAGCACAGGCAGATGCCAATGCAAAAATACTAGATGTAATTTTTAATAATCAAGATATATCTTCCGGAGTAACCCTATTTTCTTTTACAGATGGTTGGTGGAAAGCAGGTAGTCCTGCCGAGCAAAACCCTGGAGGCTGGGCTCCTAACAGCAGTGGTGTGCCCTATGACGGTTCACCTAATGAAGAATACTGGGGCATAGTCGATATAGATCGAAACAAAAAACAAACGTTTGAGGTAGTCAAACAGAAATATAAGAGCATTTCCAAATAGAATAGTTTTGTAATTTACCGAATTAAATGATAATCGTATCTGAGCATTGAGAACATAAAAGAGGCCAAAAAATTAGATTCATGAAGAAATTTATAAGAACAATCATCTGCTTATCCTTTTTGACATTAGCCTTCTCTTGCAAGAACAATACTCACACCGAAAGCAAAAATAATACATTGAACGAACAGTCAAATATAAGTGCCAAAGATATTTTAGGTAATCCAAATTACATGGCAATGTCATATGGAGGTTACCGACATGCTGACCATGACATAGAACCTACGATAGATGAACTCAAAGAAGATATGAAGATCTTATCTGCCATGGGAATCAAAATTGTGCGGACCTACAAGGTGCATTTGCCCCAAGCGAGCAATCTCCTCAAGGCCATCAGTGCGCTAAAAAAAGAAGACTCAAAATTTGAAATGTATGTAATGTTAGGTGCGTGGATTGACTGCCTTAATGCATGGACAGATCAAGCGCCGAACCATCATGAAGAAAGTGCACGGAATGCTATCGAAATTGCCACTACCGTAGAATTGGCTAATCAATATCCTGACATCGTAAAAGTAATTGCTGTGGGCAATGAAGCCATGGTGAAATGGGCGACTAGTTATTTTGTGCAACCAAGTGTCGTTCTAAAATGGGTAAATCATCTTCAAGGTCTAAAAGAATCAAATAAGCTTCCAAAAGACCTTTGGATTACTAGTTCCGATAATTTTGCCTCTTGGGGTGGAGGCCATGATGAATACCATGTTGAGGATTTGAACAAATTAATTGCTGCTGTTGATTTTTTATCTGTTCATACATATCCTATGCATGACACGCACTACAACCCAGTTTTTTGGGGTGTTAGAGAAGGTGAACATGAGATGACAGACATCGAAAAAGTGGATGCAGCTATGCTTCGGGCAAAAGAATATGCCATGTCTCAATACAATGGTGTAAAAGCGTATATGCAAGGTCTGGGAATTAATAAGCCTATCCATATTGGCGAGACAGGTTGGGCAAGCAATTCTAACAAGCTTTATGGACCCCATGGATCAAGAGCCACTGATGAATATAAAGAAGGATCATACTACAAACACATGCGTGACTGGACCAGCTCTGAAGGTATTTCATGTTTTTATTTTGAAGGCTTTGACGAACAATGGAAAGACTCGGAAAATCCGCAAGGTTCTGAAAATCATTTTGGTTTGATCAATTTGAAAAGTCAAGCCAAGTTTGCCATTTGGGATTTAGTAGATCAGGGAATTTTTGATGGGCTCACTAGGGATGGAAAACCTATTTCAAAAACGTACAATGGTGATAAGGATATACTAATGAAGAAGGTACAGGCACCAACTATCAAATAATGAAGATGAGAAAATCACAAAAAACAATCTATCAAAGAATTCCGAATGGCATTGGACTACTAGTGGTTATCATGATGCTGATGTTAACAAGTTGTATGGAGAAAAAGTTAGAGGTTATCGTATATGAAACAAGCGCTAACGGGAATAATTTGAAGCATATCAAAGAATTTTCGGCAGCAGATGAAGCTATACAAATAAAAGTGCTACCCGATGAAAAATACCAGACCATTACAGGGTTTGGAGGATCTTTTACTGAGTCATCTGCGCATTTGCTAAATCAATTAGGCAAAGAAAATAGAAATGAAGTTCTAGAGGCTTATTTTGGAGAAGACGGCGCAAAATATTCGCTGACGAGAACTCATATGAATTCATGCGATTTTTCATTAAGTCAATATTCTTATGCGCCTGTGGAAGGGGACCTAAATTTAGAAAAATTTTCTATTGACGAAGACCGTGATGATATTATCCCTATGATAAAAGAGGCTATGGCAATATCAAAAGATGGATTCAAAATAGTTTCCTCTCCTTGGACAGCTCCGCCATGGATGAAGGATAATAAGGATTGGATGGGCGGTAGTCTATTACCTCAATATCGAGAGACATGGGCTTTATTCTTTTCAAAATATGTCGATGCCTACAAAGCGGAAGGAATTGATATTTGGGGAGTTACAGTTGAGAATGAACCATTAGGAAATGGCAAAAATTGGGAAAGCATGCATTTTACAGCTGCAGAGATGACCAGTTTCGTACAGAACCATCTAGGACCGAAACTTGAGGCAGATGGACATGATGTGAAGATCTTAGGATACGATCAAAATCGAGATCATTTAAAAGATTGGGTAGACAACATGTACAAGAATGAAGCAACTTCTAAATATTTTGCGGGAACTGCAATTCATTGGTACGCTAGCACCTATGAAGTATTTCCTGAGGTTTTACAATACGCACATAATAAGGCACCTAATAAATATTTGATCCAAACAGAAGCTTGCGTGGATTCCGAAATTCCAAAATGGAAAGATGATGCTTGGTATTGGAAAAAAGAGGCAACAGATTGGGGTTGGGACTGGGCACCAGAAAAGGAAAAACATCTACACCCCAAGTATGCCCCTGCGAATCGGTACGCCAGAGATATTATAGGATGCCTCAATAATTGGGTCGATGGTTGGATAGATTGGAATATGGTATTGGATAAACAAGGTGGGCCCAATTGGTTTAAAAATTGGTGTGTTGCACCCGTGCTAGTTGATCCAGATAAGGATGAGGTGTATTATACTCCTATCTATTATGTTATGACCCATTTCAGCAAGTTCATTAGACCAGGTGCTGTTCGTATTGGTGTCACTACTTCGGATAACGATTTAATAGTTACCGCTGCCCAGAATCCAGATAATACCATTGCAGTAGTAATTTTTAATGAAAAAGAACAAGTAAAAGATATTAATTTGTCCTTAGGTGAAAGTGATGTCACCATTCAAATAAGCGGCCAAGCTATTCAAACTATAATCCTTCCGAATAATATAAAATAATAAATATAACGTACCAAAAGCCGTAAAATATGTCAAATCAACAAACATCCGTGCATGCAAAAGTTCCGTTCGGTCAAAAAGTGGCGTTCGGGGTTGGAATGCTTGCCAATCAAATGTTTCCTGCAGCGCTAGGAATATTTATGGTAGTTTTAGTACAAGACCTTGGCTTTCCAGGTTGGATGTGGGGTGTGATTTACTTTTTCCCAAGACTCTTCGATACATTTACGGATCCTATCATGGGGTACATATCAGATAATACCAAATCTCGTTGGGGTAGACGTAGACCGTATGTAATTATTGGAAGTCTAGTCATGGGGGCGGCATTTATCATCATGTGGCAACTCTATAAGTCTAGTGGAATAGATTATAATTTCATCTACTTTATGTTTTGGTCTTTTATATTCTACTTAGGAATTACCATTTTTAGCGTGCCTTACGTTGCTATGGGATATGAAATGAGTAATGATTTTCATGAACGTACAAATATTATGGCAACTGCTCAATTTATTGGACAATGGGCATGGGTCATTGCGCCTTGGTTTTGGGTTATTATGTATGATCCAGAATGGTTTGTTTCGGCAGAAGTCGCTACACGAACACTTGCCATATGGGTCGGAGTCATTTTCGCAATTTGTGCTATGATACCCGGTATATTTATAAAAAGTAAATCAACATTAAATGAAAATTATTCGCCTCTCAAATTAAAAAATATAGGAAATAGTCTGAAAGAAATAGGAGCAGGTTTTGTAAGTGCATTCAAGATTAGACCATTTAGAAAACTATGTATTGCTACTTTCTTAGTGTACAACGCATTTATGACGATTGCATCTTTTTCATTTTTTATCATTGTCTACCATCTTTTTGATGGTGATGCTGGTGCAGCTGGTATCTGGCCTACCCTATTCGGATGTTTAGGTGCCCTGGGAACTACATTTATGGTCATTCCAATCGTGGCAAAAATGTCAAAAAAATTAGGTAAAAAGAAGGCGTTTTTGATCTCGCAAGGAATTTCTATTATAGGATATCTAATGCTGTGGTTTCTATTTGTTCCTGGCAAACCCTATCTGTTCATTTTTGCACTGCCGTTTTTCTCATTTGGTATAGGAAGTTTATTTTTATTGATGATGTCGATGACAGCTGATGTTATTGATCTAGACGAGCTTAATACTGGTCTGAGAAGAGAAGGAATTTTTGGTGCCATTTATTGGTGGATGGTAAAATTCGGATTTGCAATCGCAGGAGGTTTAAGTGGTGTTATTATGAGTTCAGTAGGTTTTGATTCTGGTGTAGCTATTCAACCTGAAGGTGCTATTGATGGACTACGGTTCTCCTTCTCAGGAATTCCTATCATGGGAACACTCATTGCTATGTATGTGATGCGCGATTATAGCGTTACAGAAGAAAGTGCTGGTGAAGTACGAAAGATCTTGGATTCACGTAAAAAAGCTCCTCAAAAACTCACATCTTCCTATCTAGCAGGCAGGTTAAGCGCATTGTTCCCAGGGAATCTAGGGGCAGCATCAAAAACGGATACTGATTTTACTAGCAAAACAAAGCGTGAGATTACAGAGCTTTTTAAGCAATCATTACAAAACGGACTTCATGGCATTTGCTTTAGTCCTTATTTAGAAGGTCAAAATATTGGTGACACCTTATCTGAAAGGCAAATTGCGCAGCGTATGAAGATAGTTGCCCCCCATACCAAGTGGATTCGATCTTTTTCCTGTACGGACGGAAATGAACTCATTCCAAGAATTGCACATGAGAACGGACTTAAAACAATGGTCGGCGCCTGGATAGGTCACGATAAGGCTAAAAATGAACAAGAGATCGCAGCATTAATCAAGGAAGCAAAAAATGGGCATGTTGACATTGCTGTTGTAGGTAATGAAGTACTATTGAACAATGAGTTATCTGAAGATGAAATACTAGGCTATATTCAAAGGGTAAAAGTAGCATTGCCGAATATTCCAATAGGATATGTAGATGCTTACTTTCAGTTCCACGAGCGTCCTAATCTAGTTGATGCTTGTGATCTTGTTCTAGCTAATTGTTATCCATTCTGGGAAGGATGCGACATAAATTATGCTTCAAATTATTTGCAACAAATGTATACGATTACTAAGAATGCATCAAAAGGGAAGCCTGTAATTATCACGGAAACAGGATGGCCTAATGAAGGCGAAACCACAAAAGAAGCAAAACCCTCGGCTGAAAATGCCATGAAATATTTCATAAATACCAGCAATTGGGCTAAGGAAGAAAATATTAACTTATTCTATTTCTCATCTTTTGACGAGTCTTGGAAGGTACATCAAGAAGGTAATGTGGGAGAACGTTGGGGAATCTGGGATAAAAATGAAAAACTTAAATATAACTAAAGATGTCATATAGAGAAAAACATGATTTTTTTGTTGAAAACAACATATATACTGGACATGAAGGCGTGGACTTTAGTAAAACTACTGAAGAAGAACTAAAACGTCTATGGCTAGAAACACTTAAAAATGGGATGCATGGGCTCTGTTTCAGTTTGTATGAAGATGGACAGAAGCCAGGAGACATCATCACCGAAGCACAGGTTCAAAGAAGGATTTCTATCATCAAACCATACACCAAATGGGTCCGCTCATTTTCTTGCATTGAAGGCAATGAACATATCCCTCGTATTGCTAAAAAAAATGGTCTCAAAACTTTGGTAGGAGCTTGGTTGAGCGATGATTTAGAGCTTAATGAAGCAGAAATAGAAGGCTTAATAGAATTGGCAAAAGAAGGTTGTGTTGATATTGCTGCGGTTGGCAATGAAGTCTTATATCGAGATGATTTAAGTAAAGAACAACTATTAGAATATATCAATCGTGTGAAGACTGCCTTACCAGATATTGAAGTTGGTTATGTAGATGCATACTATGAATTTACGCTACATCCAGATCTTTCCGAAGCGTGTGACGTCATATTATCCAATTGCTATCCCTATTGGGAAGGATGTCACCTAGATGGTGCTCTCAACCATATGCAACAGATGCTCGGACAAGCAACAGACGCTGCAAATGGCAAAAAAGTCATTATTACAGAAACGGGATGGCCGAGTCAAGGGAGTAGTTTAAAAGGAGCAGTGTCAAATGCTGAAAATGCCATGAAATATTTCATTAATACTCAAGCATGGTCTGCGAAAGAAAACATTGATATTTTCTATTTTTCATCTTTTGATGAGTCTTGGAAAGTGGGGTCAGAAGGTGATGTAGGTGCTTATTGGGGGTTGTGGGATAAGAATGAGAAGTTGAAGTTTTGAGAACGGATGGGTTGAATTAGTGCACTAGAGAAATTTCTTTTCTGTTAGTGTATATTATCGCCCAAAGTGTACCAATAATTATTATTGCAAGAGTACCACCAGTTAACTATCGGAATTTAGATCATAAATCATATTCGATATTCTATTCTTTATGAGAATCTTAATAAGTTGATCTTCCGATAATTTCGGATTCTTAGTTGAATATAATTGGTTTGTAAATGCTTCTTTTACTTTCTCTTTATCAATCAGAAATAATTGGTCAATGAATCTATCTGGTTTGATAGCTTCAATTGTGTATTGTTGGAGTATGTTTTGAGGGAAATCTTTAATATTCCATATAACAATGCATTTGGCTCCTGCAGGGATTGCAGCTGCTTTCTTGATGAACATGGACTGTCTTATAATCGAACATATTTATGCCATTATAACGCATTTATACGAGAACAATCTGAATAAAAATTACTCGATTTTACCCTATTTCATTTTGATTTTAATTGTAATCTGAGCAAAAGATAGTAATAAAAAATACACTCTAAATGTTCCAAATAATAGAGCGGTATCCGCACTAGCATAGGAAATTGAATGAAGCAATTGAACCTCTGAATTACCAATAATTTGCTATACCAATCTTGACGTTTGCGCTACAAATCATTTATTCGCTTTTGCTCTAAACTACTTTCGCAGCTATATTACGATTCATTAAATATTATTGACTAACCCACCAAGACAGATAGATTTAATAATATGCTAATAAAGAGGAAATAGACTTTGCAACTGTATGATTTTCTATATATTTAGTATTCAAACACAATTACACATAAAATCAAAACTATATGAAGCTTCACAAATACTACTTTTTACTATTTATTGCTATGGGATTAGTGGCTTGCAACCAAGAAACAACCCCAAAGAAAATGTCTAAAGATAAGCGAATAGCGCTTATGGCAGAACAGGAAATAGAAATGACCAAAGATCCTGTAACTGGTGAAGTTCCTAAAGATAAGATCTACGAAATCAAACGACAACTAATCAAGGAAGGACGATATGATGTGTCTAGAGAAGGCGAAGACTGGAAATCAAGAGGGCCCAACAACGTAGGCGGTAGAACAAGGGCAGTATTGGTAGATAGCCGTGACCCCTCAGGAAACTCACTAATCATCGGAAGTGTGGGAGGTGGATTATGGACCGTTAAAAACGCTGACACTGATCCTACATGGGAAAGAGTCGTGGGATATACTGGCAATCCATCAGTTTGCTCTATAGTACAAGATCCTAATAATCCTGAGAATATGTACATCGGTACAGGAGAAGGATGGTTCAATGGGGACGCCTATCGAGGGGATGGAATTTACAAGTCTACCAATGGAGGGATCGACTGGGACAGATTATCTAGCACAAGCAATGGAGACTTTAATCATACGCAGAAATTAATATTTACAGCGGATGGCAATTTATTGGCAGCTACTAGAGAAAGTGGTGTACAGATGAGTACAAATGGTGGCCAAACATGGGCTGCAGTTTTAAGTAACACCAATCAAGGATTCTCAAATAGAGCGGCAGATCTAGAAATGACATCTGATGGGACCATCTTCGCTTCGATGGGTATTTTCACAACAGATGGAGTATATAAATCTGTCGATGGAGGATTCCAATGGTCGTTTTTGGAATTGGGAGTTGATCACTATCAAAGAATAGAATTGGGGACTTCACTCAATGATCCTAACCTAGTAATGGCTTTGGTGCAAAATGATAGTACTCGATCAGTGAATAATATATTAAGATCTACAGATAAAGGAGAAACTTGGAATAAGGTTACCGTAGCACTAACTTTTGGTGGTGGAAATTTTACTAGAGGCCAAGCATGGTATGATCTATCGATAGCGATCGATCCTAATAATAGCGATGTTGCTTTTATTGGAGGAATAAATGTATACAAGACAGAAGATGGTGGAAATACATGGGCTCAAATGTCAGAATGGTTTCAAACACCTCAGATACAAAATGTACATGCTGATCAGCATTCTGCACAATTCGTAAATGGATCATCCGATAGAGTAATGTTTAGCAATGATGGTGGATTATATATTACTCAAGATGCTACGAGTCCGCTGCCTGAGATCAGAGGAATAAGTGAAGGATATGTAAGTACACAATTCTACGCGTGCGCGATTCACCCTGAAGCGGGTAGAGACTTCTTCTTAGCGGGTGCACAAGATAATGGTACTAACCAACTTACAACTCCTGGTTTAGGAGGCGCTATAGAAGTAATTGGAGGAGATGGAGCGATCTGTCATATAGGCCAAAACAACGGCAACTTCCAAGTAGGGGCATCGCAAGGATTAGGTTTTAGAGCTAGTTTTGCTGGAGATCTCTCTACTGGTGGATTTTATAGCACACAAGATACTCTTTCATATTTT
>CAXBGT010000124.1:0-17257 GCA_963975265.1 uncultured Saprospirales bacterium | reverse complement strand
TTTCGCATATGCAGCATATAGAGTTGCTAGAATGTTGACCGAGAAAATATTGGAATTTGTTTTGGCACCTAAAAACAAAAAAATCGGCAATCATAAATCAGCTATAGTATAACATTTAGCCTCTCCTTTAGATATTTGTGATAGTCTGGGTTGTCATTTTGTTTGACAACATATTTCATCCTTGCCATACTTTCGAAGTGAATTATTTCTAATTCCCATATACATGCAGATAACCCATCTTTAACTGAGAAAGTCTCTTTTATGGTACTTGTATAAATCTTGTTAGACCATTTGTTGAGTGTTGCAACTTCCAAGAATTCTATTCTCGTTTCTTTCTAACTCACATAGTTCTAATGTTTTGAAAGAATGATTTTAGTTTAATGTGGTCTAGCCTATTTTCTGTCCTTACACCACTACAGAGATCAACACCAAATGGCTGTACTTTACCAATAGCTGCGACAACATTTTTACCATTTAAGCCACCAGCTAGAAATACTGGCACTTCAACAGAGTTGACTACCTTTTTGCTGATTTCCCAATTGTGAACATTGCCTGTTCCACCTAAAATTTTTATGTCTCCTTTAGGATTGCCACTGTCCAGCAAAATATAATCCACATATTTAGCTATTCTTCTAGCTTCATCAATGGTGGATTCATCCAAAACATGCAATACTTGGATTAATTTTATGCCTGGTAATGTATCCTTTATTTTTTGGTATTCATCTTTTTTTAGTTTGTCCACAATTTGAATAGCATTTGTGTTTACAAGGTTGTAGTGCGCTATTATTTTTTCAGCGGAGGTCTCACTTGTAAGCAGCCAAGTGTAGATATGGGTTGGAACTGATTGAGCTATCTCAGCTATCTGTTCATTGCTTATAATCCCTGGACCACTTGGCATAGGACCCACTAAGCCTAGTATGTTAGCTCCATTTTCGATAGCCATTTTTGCTTCTTGGATTGATGATATGCAGCATATTTTAACTTGGGTCATAGGTGGTTCTTTTCTGATCTAAAGTTACTAAACTAATGCGTTGAGCCATTAAAAACAATAAAATGGGTCTCACATATTACTGGAAATTAGTGCTTTAAAGGGTATCTCACTAATCTTAAATGCACTAACATGCACGATCTTAGGACAATTTACTGCAAAGTAAAGCAAACGCTAAAGAAATATGAGATAGAAATAAATCACTTCCTAATGTGATTGTAATGACTTGTTAAGATTACTTATTGGTATGCAATTTTGGCAAAAGTTGCATCTATTAATAAAGTGGATATTATGAAGAAGAATTTTATTTTTATGCTAATTGTGATTTTGATGGGAAGTTGTTCAAAATCTGAATCAAATAAAGAGTCATTATCAACTATTGCTGATGATAATTCGAGAAGTATTGGAAATACATTTGAGTATGATCAAGGAATGGAACCTCCAAGAACTGGAGAGCCAGCACCACCATCACAAAATCAGTTGGTTGATCTTCAAAAACAATCGAAAATTATTAAGGACGGCTCGGTAACCATAGAAGTTGATAGTTTGGAATTAGCAAAGAGAAGTATCGACTCCATTGTAAGTGCTACAAATGCCTATTTTGAAAATGAAGTCTATAATGGTGGCATCAATCAACATAGATATACACTCAAAATAAGAATTCCTAGTTCTGAATTCGAGACATTTTTATTATCTCTTGAGCGTGGTGGGGGCAAAATGATAAATAAATCAGTAAACGCTCGCAATGTTACAGGAGAATATATAGACCTGGAAATACGACTCAAAAACAATCAAGCCTACTTAACTCAATACAGGAGGTTGCTTAAAAGAGCAAAAAGTATAAAAGAAATATTAGAGATAGAAGAAAAGGCAAGAGGAATAGAATCAGAAATAGATGCTCAACTTGGAAGAATAAAATACATCAATGATCAAGTAAAGTATAGTACGCTGACTTTAAAAGTATATCAAAAAGATATTTATAAAAATGAATTTATAGAACCTACATTTTTATCTAGGGTTTGGGTTTCAACGAAATATGGATTTAGTACAATGCAAGAAATCGTTTTAGGAGTGATAGCTTTGTGGCCATTGATGATATTGTTAGGTTTTGCCTTTGTGGGAAGGCGATTGTACAAGAGAAGAAGGAGTAAAGAAATCCATTAAAGCGAAATTCGACCATCCGGGTCAGCAAAAAAAGTATCAAATCTACGTTGAAAAACTGAAGCGACCCGTTCATACATCTCATCAAACTTCTCGGTGCCCAGAAAACCGTAGAGTCCATTTCTATATATATAATAATTGGGAAATGGATTGGGGATTATCTGGGTTCTGATTTTAATCTGCCATTCTTGGTCAAACTGTTTTAAAAGTTTGATAGGCGATCTGTTTCGGTACGAGATCTCAGAACTAAGCCTGAAATTTTGGTCTATGAAATATGTTTTATTGATCCCTGATTCGAAGTCTGAAACTAAACTATCAGGCATATACAGAACAGGAGAGAAAGTATAGAATTCATTAAAGCCATTGATGATAGCTTCCATTTCTATTTGTCGTTCTGCATAAAGATTTAGTAATTTTTGTTTCCTTCTTTTCTTTTCTGTTCGACCTCTAGCTTTTCTATGTGAGGATTTTAGAATTATTTCCTTGTCCTGATAAGTTGGTACAATTACGATTAGAGTATCAGTTTTTAGGCGGTTTATTATTGTTTCAGCTTCAGGTTGAAGAGTAGGAGCGTAGTCATGGTATCTTACATACACACAACTGGTCAGGATTAAAGTAAAAAAGAGTAATCTACATATTTTCACCTAGAGATAGACTTTTTGATTTGGGTTGCTATAAAAAAGATTTAATCTTCTATCTATAATATTAACTAGTCTATGTATTGCTGTATCAAAAATTTCAATTCCCAGGAGTTCTTGTAAATCTCCTCTGTAATACATGTGGTTTGGCAATGGATTTGGTAATAGTTCCTCACCAATGATCAAGTCCCATTCTCTTTTTCTTTTGCTAATAAATTTAATTGGGTTTTTATTTTTATATTTTATATTTGAATCCAACTTAAATTTATCATTAATAAAAAAAGCGCCTTCTTTTCCATTTTCAAAATCATGAATTAACGAGTCCGGAATTAGTAAGTATGGCGAGAATTTATAGTTTTTTATAAATGCGTTACTTATGCTTTCAGCATCAATGTTTCTCATCAGTATTAAATCATTAAGCTCTTTTTCAAGGTTAGCTTTCTTTTCTGGATACATAACTATTGCGCTTCGAAGTATCCGTTCTCGTTCCTGATATGTTGGGTATGCTACAAGTAAAGTATCATTTTTAAGTACTTTGATTAGCCTTCCGGCCTCCTCATAGTCCGTCCTTGCATAGTCATGGAAGCCAACAGAAATGCAACTAGAAAAGAATACAGTTGAGATAATTGAAGCAAAAAAATATTTCATATTGGCGATTGCGTTAACAAATAGTTAAACAAGTATACACAAAAATCTAGTATGTATACATTCGTTATTTTTGGCATAATGTTTAACAAGACAAAGTTATGATTTTACTATATTTATTACTCTAGCTTTGTTTTAAAGAAAGTTTTTTCATTTTTGTGCTAGAATTGCTACAAATAATCAATTAAAAACAAAATTATCATGCAAGAATCGGTTGACATCGAAGCATTAAACCATCAAATATATCAAGACAGTGAGTTCATAGATCAGATCAGAACAGAAACTGCTAAAGTTATAGTAGGACAAGATTATATGATTGGCAGACTTCTATTGGGTTTACTGGCTAAAGGCCATGTGCTACTGGAAGGTCTTCCCGGATTGGCAAAGACATTGTCGATTAAGACACTTTCGTCGGCTGTTGATGCTGGTTTTCAAAGGATACAGTTCACACCAGATTTATTACCTGCAGACATCATTGGTACAATGATCTATAATCCCGGAAAAAATGAGTTTACTGTAAGAAAAGGACCTATCTTCTCTAATTTTATACTTGCTGATGAGATCAACAGAGCACCAGCCAAAGTTCAGTCAGCGCTCTTAGAAGCCATGCAAGAAAAGCAGGTAACAATAGGAAAAGAGACTTTTAAATTGGATGAGCCATTTCTAGTACTTGCTACCCAAAATCCGATCGAGCAAGAAGGAACATACCCACTGCCAGAAGCACAAGTGGATAGATTCATGCTAAAAGTTAATATCGGATATCCTACAAAAGAAGAAGAAAGGCATATTGTAAGAAAAAATCTATCTGGAGAAGTAGCACAAAAAATAAATCCGATAATAAATCCAGCGCAGATCATGAAGGCAAGAGAATCTGTCAAAAAGATCTATATGGATGAGAAAATAGAAAATTATATTCTTGATATCGTTTTTGCCACAAGAGATCCCAAATCTGCAGGTATCAATGATCTGAACGGTCTGATAAGTTATGGAGGTTCACCAAGAGCAAGTATTAATCTTGCTAAAGCTTCAAAAGCAAATGCATTTCTAGAAAGAAGAGGTTATGTGATACCAGAAGATGTTAGATCTGTTTGTGAAGATATCATGAGACACAGAATCGGATTGACTTATGAAGCGGAAGCGGAAAGTATTACTCAGGAAGATATCATCAAAAGAGTGATTAATGCCGTTGAAGTACCTTAGGGGTTAAGGGTAAGTAAAAGTTTAAGATTAAAAAGCAAAAGAATTTTTAAGTTAAGATCATAAAAGAAAAAGAGTTTAGGTTATAGAATAATAAATGAGATTTAGCGAATCATTCAACTTAAAACTTTAACTTATTTTTTCATTCAAGAATTCAATCATTGCCTCAGTGGATACAGCGGAACTACTTAAGAAAGTACGGAAAATAGAGATCAAGACCAAAGGTTTGAGTAAGCATATCTTCTCAGGAGAGTATCATAGTGCTTTTAAGGGTAGGGGTATGTCTTTCAGTGAAGTAAGAAATTATATCTATGGGGACGATGTAAGGAATATTGATTGGAATGTAACTGCGCGTACGAATGAGACAGCAATAAAAGTTTTTGAAGAAGAACGTGAATTGACAGTGATGTTGTTGATTGATGTAAGTGCTTCTGCCTTATATGGTACAGATGGTCAATTTAAAAGTGAGATGATTACTGAAATTGCCGCGGTGATCGCATTCTCCGCCACAACAAATAATGATAAAGTAGGAGCGATATTGTTTTCTGATAAAATAGAAAAATATTTGCCACCAAAAAAAGGAAAGACTACTATACTCAGGATCATTAGGGAGCTTATTTCTCATGAAACTGAAAATACGGGCACAGATCTAAAAATTGCGCTAGAATATCTTACAAATATTCAAAAAAAGAGAGCTATAGTGTTCTGTCTTTCTGATTATATAACATCTGGATATGAAACTGCTCTTAATATTGCTTCTCGAAAACATGACATTGTGGGTATCCATATCTACGACAGAAGCGAACGCCAACTTCCAAATGCAGGTCTTATTCGAATGAAAGATGCCGAAACAGGCTCTGAAAAAATAATTGATACATCTGTAAAGAAAGTAAGAGAAAACTATGCCGAATGGTTTTCCAATCACGAGGATACATTTAAAAACTCATTTAATAAATCCGGCTCGGATGTGTTGAGTATTCAGACAGATGAAGATTACGTAAAATCATTATTGAAATTTTTCAAAAAAAGAGGACGATGATGAAATTAAGATTTGTATTGATCTTTAGTCTCTTTGTGACTATCATTTCAGCACAGTTGAGTGTGTCAGTGGATGCGATTCCAGATTCTATTTACTTTGGTGACGATGTAGTGCTGAATTATAAAATAAACCTACCTAAAGGAACTGAGCTAAATACCATTGATTTTAGTCCATTAAAAGAAATAAAGAATGCGGCATACGAGCAAGACTCTATAACTTTTGATGAAATCATGGATGTAGATATTGTTGATGGCGGAGTTTTCGGAATCAATGATGTAAATCTTATAATAAGCCAGCAACCAGATGGAAAAGGTATTCCTGCACAAGGAGCAATAAAAATCAGAATAAGTACGATTGGAGTTTTCTTATTGCCTTTGCCTACACTTAACACCTCACCGACTCAAATGGTAATGCCATTACAAAGAAAGCCGCTATTTGTTCTTCCAAGAGGCCAGGCTGTAGAACTGAATGCAAACAAATCGATAATAGAAGAAGAAATTTCCTGGAAGGATTATCTAAAATATCTATACGGATTATTGGGCGCAATAGGATTGATTTTTTTAGGTATCTATTTGAATAAGAAGTTTAAAAAGACGGATGACGCCCCAGAAGAGGTAGTTGAGGAAGTTCGAAGACCTGCACATATCATCGCCATGGAAGATCTAGATGAACTGAAGTCAAAAGAACTATGGCAAAACGGCGAAGAAAAGAAGTATCATACTGAGCTGACGAGAGTCATGAGACAATATGTACAAGACAGGTACGAAGTGCAAGCATTAGAAATGACTACAAGTCAATTAAGCCGGTCTATGTCTGAGAAGGAAATTGGAAGCGGAGTGATTTCTGGATTCACTGAAATCCTTCAGATAGCAGATAAAGTGAAATTTGCCAAAGGAATAACGGGTCCAGAAATCAATGAGAAGTTCATGGAAAATGCAATCAACATCGTCAGTGAAACAAAACAAGCCACAGTAGAAATAGAGAAAGGAGAATGATCGAATATCTAAAAAATATAGAGTTTGTAAGTCCCTACTTTTTACTGTTGGGTTTAGTACCATTGCTTTGGTATGGTTGGCGATTTGTAAGTAAGAAAAACACAGATACTACTTTTACTTTCTCCACTTCAGATGCATTTGAGGGCGGTTGGTCTTGGAGAACAAAGTTGACTTGGTTGCCTGATTTGCTGAGATTGCTGAGCTTGTTGTTTTTAGTCTTATCATTGGCTAGACCTCAATTATCTCTTAAGGAAGAAACAGTAAATGCAGAAGGTATAGATATAATGCTGGCGATAGACTTGTCAAGCAGTATGCTGGCAAAAGATTTCGAGCCAGATAGACTTGAGGTAAGTAAACAGGTGGCTGAAGATTTTGTTAGAAATAGAAAATACGACAGACTCGGTTTAGCTGTCTTTGCCGGCGAAGCTTTTACGCAATGTCCATTGACTACCGATCAGTCTATCTTGATAGATTTTTTACAAGCACTTGCAGTGGGTACCTTGGACGATGGCACTGCAATAGGAATGGGATTGGCAACTGCTGTAAATAGATTGAAAGACAGTGAATCGGAATCTAAGGTAGTAATTTTACTGACTGACGGAGTGAATAATACAGGTTACATCGATCCAGAAACTGCCGCTGAAATAGCTAGAGAATATGATGTAAAAGTTTATACAATAGGTGTCGGTAGCGCTGGGAATGCACTAACACCTGTCAATAGAATAAGCAATGGCCAATATATATTCAGAAATGCCAAAGTGCAAATCGACGAAAGGCTCCTGCAACAAATATCAAATAGTACCGGTGGTCGGTATTATAGGGCAAAGGATAGAAATCAGCTAGAAGCTATATACGCAGAAATCGATAGACTAGAAAAAACAAAGATTGAAGTTAATGTATTCAAGAGGTATCAAGATGAATTTCGATACTTTTTATTGATTGGCCTTGGCTTATTACTATTTGAAATATTATTAAGGAA
Organism: uncultured Saprospirales bacterium; assembly: GCA_963975265.1. GTDB lineage: Bacteria > Bacteroidota > Bacteroidia > Chitinophagales > Saprospiraceae > CAJXUU01. The sequence goes on along the minus strand of CAXBGT010000124.1, from coordinate 9,615 downwards.
AACAGTACTCAACATATTATCATAAGTGTTTAGATTCGAAGACATATCATTTTTATATTGGTTGGCATTGGTGCCTATCATTTTTGCATTGATGTACCTTGTATATTTGTGGAGAGCTAAGCGAATAGCCAAAATTGGGGATGAATCCTTGGTGAAAAGATTGATGCCAGATGCCAGTGTTTCGAGATTGTGGATAAAAAATGCGGCTGTTTTATCAGGCTTAGTTTTTCTATTTGTTGCCGCTGCTAATCCGCAATGGGGCACTAAGAAAGAAAAGATGAAAGTCGAAAGTGCAGATATATTTATTGCATTCGATATATCTCAGAGCATGATGGCTCAGGATATTTCACCATCCAGGTTAGAGCGGGCAAAGAGATTTACTGAGAAATTGATCCGAAACCTAAGAGGAGATAGAATCGGACTGATATATTTTGCAGGAGATGCCTACCTTCAGATGCCTCTGACAACTGACTATGCAGCTGCAGAGCTATTTGTGAAAAGTGCCAATCCTGGCCTAGCTGGAACACAAGGTACAGCAATTGATGAAGCCATTGATTTAGCTATGAAAGCATATGAAGAAGAAGTAAGACACCAAAGGGCTCTTATTATTATCACTGATGGCGAAGACCATGAAGGAAAAGCAAAGTCGAAGGCAATTGAAGGAGCGGAGGATGGTTTGGTTATCTATACAGTAGGTGTGGGTACTGAAAACGGCAGTTATGTTCCCTATTTGAATAGAGGAGTGTCTGAATATAAAAAAGATGAGGAAGGAAACCCAGTAATAAGTAAACTGAATGTGGCCAATTTACAAGATATAGCAAGAAGTGGCGGTGGAGAGTTTTATCTTGTAAATCAGGGTGAAGATGCTATCAAAGACCTCAAGTCTAGACTTGATAGATTGCAAAAAAGGGAAGTTGAGCAAAAGTCATTTTCAGAATACAACAGTTATTTTCAATGGTTTTTGGGAATTGCTTTCCTATTATTCTTGTTAGACTGGATATTACCTAATGGACTAAAGAAGATATTTTAATCGAAATAAATCACGTTATGGAAAACGTTATTCCGGAAGAGTACCAAAAGTACTTTAATAAGAAACAAGCTGAATCAGAATCTGGGGTTATGGCACTAGGAAAGGTTATGGCATTAATAATTTTGTTATTGATCCTTGTAAATTCTCTTTCCGCCCAATCTTCTCATGATCTACTAATGGAAGGGGACAATCTTTTTAATAAAGAACAATACAATCTGGCTGAAGATAAGTATAGAAAAGCCAGTGAAACGGATAAGTCAGGAAAGGCAAATTACAACTTAGGAAACACCCTTTATAATCAAGAAAGATACGAAGAAGCACTCAATCAATACCAAAGTGCCCTTACAAGCAATGATCCTAATGTAGTGTCCAAAGCATATTATAATTTAGGTAATACACACTTTCAAAATCAAAAATACCAAGAAAGTATCCAATCTTTTAAAAATGCGTTGAAATATAATGGTGAAGACCAAGACACTAAAGAGAATCTTATGTTAGCTAAACAAATGCTAAAACAGCAACAGCAGCAAGAGCAACAACAGCAGCAGAATCAAGATCAAAACCAAGACGAAAACAAGGATCAAGAACAGCAAGAGCAGCAACAACAGGAGCAAGAACAACAAGAAGATCAAGAACAAGAAGAAGAACAAGAGTCCCAATCTGAATCTCAAGAGTCTGAAGATCAAAAAGAACAAGAAGCTGAACAAGCTGATAAAAAAGACCTCGATAAAGAAGATGCAAGAAAGCTTCTAGAGATTATAGATAATGAAGAAAAAAAGGTGCAAGAAAAGCTCCGAAAAATGAAAGGAAACAGTAAAAAGCCAAAAAAGGATTGGTAATCTAAAGATAAGTCGACCGAGTGATAACCCGATTTTTCCCCTTGGAGGGATAAGACGTTTGGTTTATGGACGTCCATTAAAATCAATTAAACGCAAATAGACGAAATGAAAAAGGGGTTGGAAGTACATGCATCGCTTAGAAATCTATTAGGTATGATATCTATCAAGTAGCCCACCCTTTTGGCAATTAATTCATAGCAAGTAACACTAATATGAACCTTAAAATTTTAATTCTAGTTTTATTTACTTTGCCTATTTATGGCCAAGATTTCAATGTGCAGGTAAGCTCCGATACTATTCTAGCAGGCAATATCTTAAACATAACATTCACCGCAAATAACATCGCTGGCCAATTTGAAGGGCCTGATATGCTGGGACTCAATGTGATCAGTGGCCCCAATACGTCAACATCCATGTCGATGATAAATGGAGATGTTTCACAAACGGCTACCTATAGCTATGGCGTTTTATGTAATGACATTGGAGACATAACTATCCTTCCAGCATATCTTAACACTGGAAGTGAGATACTAGAAACAGAACTGAGAAATATTTTAGTTTTACCCAATCCAGAAGGAATAATAGAGCAGCCTCCAAGAAGTTCTGGATTCTTCGAATTTAATATGCCAAGAACGACGAAAAAGGCACAGGCCCCAAGTGCTCCAAAAAAGAAGAAAAGAAAGCTTAAGAAAATATAAAATTGTTACTTAGAGGTATGAAGCGAATCGTGTGCTTAGTTATTTTCTGTGTTTGTAGTTTGTCTATTTTTGCACAATCGTTTAGCCTCAGAGCTGATGCAACCAAAGTAATTCAAAATTCATCATTTGAAGTCAAGTACACTTTAGATGGAGCGAAGGGCTCAGGATTTATAACGCCTGATTTTGGACCTTTTGAAGTAGTAGGTGGTCCCAGACAATCAAGTTCAATGCAAATAATAAATGGGGCAATGTCCCAGAATCAATCTTTCTCATATGATTTGTATGCGACTAAAATCGGGAAGTTTAAAGTTCCAGGAACTAGCATCGTGGTTAATGGTAAGAAACTAAATTCAAATTCTCTTGCTATCGAAGTGGTAAAAGGAAAAGCAGCTAACCAAGTAGCTGAATCTGATAAGGAAAGTTTCATGAAGCTAGAAACTACAGCCGAAGAAGCTATTATTGGACAACAGATTACAGTAGAATATAAACTCTATACGCAACAAGATGTCAATGGCTATGATTTGGCCAACGAGCCCGATTATGATGGTTTTTTCTCTCAAGAACTAAGGAATTATCGGGCTGAAGTAACCCGACAAGTATTAAATGGGAAGGAATACTATACTAAAGTTCTGAAAAAAGTTGCTTTATTTCCACAACGTACTGGCCGTTTTGATTTTTCACCGGTCACAGTTACCTTGGCTATCCCTATTCCAGGAGCGAAGAAAAACAGAGGGTTTTTTAGCAATGTTCCGACCAGACAAAAGAGAATCAAAACAAATTCACTAACGATTCTAGTCAATGATGCTCCGCCTGGTGCTCCGATTAGTTTTTCTGGAGCGGTAGGAAAATATCAAATGGCAGCCAAGATAAATAAGAATAGAGTTACCACAGATGATGCATTTGTAATCAACATGGAGGTTCGAGGAACCGGAGATGGCAAGACTTTTTCAGCGCCCAAGCAACGCACTATAGAGCACATGGAATATTATGATCCCAATGTAGTAAGAGATGAAGATACCTCGCGGGATGGTATAGTGAGTAACTACAAACAGATAGAATATCTAATTGTACCAAAGAAACCTGGTACATATAATCTACAACCAGAATTTTCATATTATGATACAGACAGTATGAAGTATATGACCATTCGGACATCACCGTTTCGAGTTCAAGTAACACAAGGAACAAGATCTGTCATTGCGGATGATAGGGACGTGTCAATTACTCAGAATCTCGAAAAAGATAGAACAGAAGTGAATTCAATTTCATCTTTCCAGCTAAAGTTCTTTGATGGATTGTGGTTTGGGAGTTTTGGCATAGGTTTTTTGGCTTTCTTAGCCATAGGGTATAAAAAATATAGAGCTGTACTTCTTGAGAATCTTGATCCAGAAGAGAAGAGAAGAAGAAAGGCAATGAAACTTGCTAACTCGAAGCTTGAAAAAGCCAGGGAGCATCAACACGCAGGTGATAGTCGTAAGTTCTATGAAGAAATTTCTTCTACAATGAATGGTTACCTAGGTAATAGGTTTGGACTCCCCAACACTGATTTTCAGAAGGAAAAAATAGTTGATAGACTTTCTTCAAATGGAGCTTCACAAGATATGATAGATTCTTATTTATCAATTCTTAAGACCTGTGAAATGGCACTCTTTGCAGGCCAACCAAGCTCTAAAATGGACGAAATACTTGACCAGTCCACAGATCTAATACTCAAATTAGAAGAATGACCCCTACTTCTTGACAGACTCAACTGAGATTTTATCTTCTGATTAGTGTCAAAATTTATCACAGACGTTATTCACATTAATTTAATGTATAATATATTCAAATAGTATAATGTATTGTAATGTAACGCTTTAGTGAAATATAAAGTATCGAAATGGCGCGGTGCACCAAACTAACAGGATTTCATATAAGCGGTTGTGTTAGTAAGTATTAACAATTAATTTATATGAAGTTTCTATATGTGTCATGTTTCATTGTATCTTTGTGTTAAATAAAACTAAAATTTACACATGAAAAAACTTTACTTTCTTTTTGTTATGACCTTGATGACGTTTGCAATGCAAGCGCAGATCACAGGTACAGTAGTGGACGCTGATTCTAATGATCCATTGATTGGAGCATCAGTATTGGTAAAAGGTACTAGCGTGGGAACAATTACAGATGTTGACGGCAGCTTTTCTATTAACGCTGAAAGCAGTAAAAACTGCAAGCTAGAAGTTGGATATTTAGGATATCAAACAACATTGATAGATGTTGTTGGATGTGAAGGGGATGTTGGTAATATTTTAATTCGACAAGGGGTCTCTGGATTAGAGGAAGTTGTTATTACTGGCGTTTTGGATATTGTGCAAGATAGAAGAACTCCTGTAGCAGTTTCTACTATTACAAGAACTGAAATCATTGAAAAAGGTGGTGGAAATACTGAATTTCCAGAAATTATGAAAAATACTCCTTCTATCTACGTAGCTAACCAAAATGGTGGATTCGGAGATGGACAGGTATTTACAAGAGGTTTCGGTCAGAGTAACACGGCATTCTTGTTGAACGGTCAACCGATCAATGGAATGGAAGATGGTAACATGTATTGGTCTAACTGGTCTGGAATGACGGATATAGCTAATGCAGTGCAGGTCCAGAGAGGATTAGGTTCTTCTAAGTTGGCTATTTCTTCTGTAGGTGGTACGACTAACATCATAACTAAAGCTACTGACCAAGATCAAGGTGGATTTGTAAGCTTCACAGGCGGTAATGATGCTTACTTGAAAGGAACAGTTGGATATAACACAGGTATGATTGATGGTAAGTGGGGAGTATCTGCCTTGATGACACATTGGCAAGGAGATGGATATGCTGATGGAACAAGAGGTCAAGGACAGAATTACTTTTTTTCAGTTGGGTACAAAGCAAGTGAAAAGAGTTCTTTCAATTTTTTGATTACAGGTGCACCACAATGGCATGATCAAAATTTCTCACAGAATGTATCTGACCATTATGTAGATGGTGATAGTGATAATATCAACAGAAGATTAAACGGTAACTGGGGGACATATGATAATGGTGATTACCAAACAGAAAGAAGAAACTTCTATCATAAGCCAGTTGCTAACTTGAACTGGGATCTTGATATCAATGAAAAGTCTAAGTTGAACACTGTAGTATATGGCTCATGGGGTCGTGGAGGTGGAACTGGAGGTTACGGTGGTAGAGCTGAAACAGGAGATGATGGTCAAAAAGACTGGTCAGCAACTGAAGCTGTAAACGCAACTGTAAGTGATGGTATTGGTTCATTTGCTAAAGATCCTAGAGGTTATTTAGTGAGAGGATCTATGAATAATCACCAATGGTTCGGTGTAGTATCTAACTATGAAAGGAAACTAAGTGAAAAATTGACATGGAACATAGGTGCTGATTTGAGAACTTACACGGGTACGCACTTTAGACAGATAGTTAACAACATGGGCTTGAACGGATTTGATATTACTAATAATGATCAATTTCCTAATGGTTATGTTGCAACTGAAGAGTTCAAAGCTGATCCATGGTCTGCATTATCAAGTTATGCGCCAGTAGGACAGAGAATTAACTATGACTATAGCGAAAAAATTCAATATGGAGGATTATTTACACAATTGGAATATGCTACAGAGAAATTATCTGCATATGTACAGGGTGCATTATCTAATCAATCTCACGTAAGATGGGATAGATTCAACTATACTGAAGCTGAAGAGAAATCAGAAACATTATCTAACTTAGGTTATAATGTTAAAGGTGGAGTTAGTTACTTCTTTGATGATAAGCATAGTGCATATGTTAATACTGGTTTTTATTCAAGACAACCGTTTCATGATAATTTATTCTTGAATTTCAGAAATGACGTGAATGAAGTTGCTACTAACGAAGATATTATCGGATTAGAAGCTGGGTACAAGTTAAGAACTAGTATGATAGAAGCTAACCTTAATGTATATAGAACAGCATGGAGTAATAGATTTACAACAAGTAGTATTCAGCCAGGAGAAATCGTGCAAAATCAGAGCGGAAATGATGTTGAACTAATTAATGGTGGATTCTCTAATATTTCTGGTATTAATCAATTACACCAAGGTGTAGAGCTTGATTTGAGAATTAAGGCTACTGATGATATTACTGTCAAGGCATACGGATCGATTGGAGATTGGTCTTATGCAGATAATGCAAAAATTGACATTTACAATGATGAGCAAACATTAATTTCATCTACTGATGAGCTTTACCTTGATGGTGCTAAAGTTGGTGGATCGGCTCAAACATCTTTTGGATTGGGTATAGATTATAATGTTACAAATTCGCTTAAGTTTGATGCGGATTATAACTTCTATGATCAGAGTTATGCGAGAGTAAATGCTACAGATAACATCTTCAGAGATGAAGTTAATGATGGTACAGTATTATTACCTTCGTACGGAGTTCTTGATATGGGGGTTTCTTACAGAGTTTCTCTTCCAAACCAAGATCTATTGAAATTTAGAATTAATGTAAATAACTTACTAGATGAGACTTATATCTCATACTCAAGATCGAATATCCATGCTTCTGATGTAGAAGCTGAAAATTGGAATGGAATCAATGCAAGTAACTCTGTATTGTTCGGGAAAGGTCTTACATGGAATGCTTCTGTTAGATATTCTTTTTAAGAATCTGACATAGAAATATATACATAATATACGTTATGGCTGGCACAATAGTGCTGGCCATTTTTATGTCAAGTAGCTAAGAATATTATTTGTGTTGATAACATTACGTTCCAGCCTATCCAATATATTTTAGTATTTTTGTAAAATACTGTTTTAAAGTCATTTACATATCTAATGAATCACAGAGAGGATTAGCGCTAAGTGTCTTACTTAATAAAAAAAATAAATAACATGAAAAGAATTTTACTTATTAATTTTTTACTTTCTATTGCTTTTATGACATCAGCACAGCTTGTCATTTCTGAAATTAGTTACAATCCACCTGAGTCTGGAACGGACTCTTTAGAATACATAGAGCTATACAATGAGACAAATGAAACGATAAATCTTGCTGGATACATCATTGAAGATAATAATCCAGATACTATTGTGGCGGGATCAATCCCAGCGGGAGAGTATCGTATATTGGCTATTAATCCAACGGCAATCATGACAGTACTTGGCGTAGAATCTATAGAGATAGAAAGAATTGCTACTAATAATGGTGGTGAAAGAATCGCAATCTCCGATCCGAATGGTAATCTTATCGATGAAGTTACTTATGATGATGAAGGCGACTGGCCGGGCTTTGATGATGGGACTGATGGCGCAGGAGCTACAATAGAACTTTGCGATGTAACACTGGACAATAGCGATGGGAATAACTGGGGAGTATCAACCAATGACCTTGGAGTTATGGTAAATGGCATCTCATTTCTTGGAACTCCCAATGCTGCAAATTCATCTTCTTGTGAGTTTGTACCTGATTATATAGTAGAAGTCTCAAATAATAAATTTACACCCAAAGATCTAGTCATTAATGAAGGAGAGTCGGTACGATGGATGAATGTACAAGGATTCCACAATGTAAATGGATCTCTTGCTGCATATCCAAATAATCCAGAAGGATTTTCGAATGGTAATGCAGCTTCTGCTCCTTGGACATTTGACTTTACATTTAATGTAGTAGGAGTATATGATTATCATTGTGATCCACATGAAGGATTAGGTATGGTAGGCACTGTCACTGTTATGGGAGAGGTGGAACCTACAATCCCTGTTTATGACATTGGTTTGGTGAATACTATTGATGCCGATGGGTTACCTGATTCGGCTGGAGTTCAATGCATAGTAGAAGGAGTTGTGCATGGAGCTAATTTAAGTGGTAGTGGGTTGCAGTTTGCTTTAATCGATGACAGTGGCGATGCTATTAGTTTGTTCGCTGGTATGGACTTAGGTTATACATATGCGGAAGGTGACTTGATAAAAGTGACAGGATTTATTGGACACTTCAATGGTTTATTACAAACATCTGCAAATGCTGTGGAGTTTGTGAGTAGCGGAAATACACTTCAGCTTATAGAGAATGTAGGAGTTCTTGATGAATCTACAGAGTCAAAGTTAGTACAAACTGTTCCTGTTAGATTTACAGATGTATCGCAATGGGATAATAGTGGATCATCTTTTAATGTTGATTTCGAAGCTGAAAATGGAGTGATTTTTACTGCTAGAATAGATGGAGATACTGAGATTGCTGGTTCAGACATTCCTGCTTTTGGTACAGGAACTGCATATGATTTATTAATAACTGGAATCGGAGGACAATTTGATAATAGTGTCCCACATGATGAAGGTTATCAGATGTTCCCAAGATATATTGATGATTTTTCAACTTTCTTAAGTGTTGAGGAATTAGAAGGAAACTTCTCTGTTTATCCTAATCCTGTCTCTGATGTTTTGAATATCGACTCAGATAGAGATATAGATACGTATGCGATTTATAATAACTTAGGACAGCAAATTTCTAAAGGTAATTTCCAAACTAGGATCGACGTTAGAGATCTTAGCTCAGGGATCTACAGAATTACTTTGCTTGCAGATGATCAGGCTAAGGTGTTGACATTTGTAAAATAAATAGAATAATAGAATATATTTATGAGCCCTTCTCAATAGCTATTGAGAAGGGCTCTGTATTTTTAATACTTAGTTATGGTCAACTAGAAATTGGAAAATTAAATAGTAATTAATTCGTTATTAATATGATGAAACAAATTAATTCTGCAATGTTTCTTTTGATAATACTTATTACTTCTTGCCTTTCCAAGAATGAAAAAAATGCACAATTAAATACCTCTGAATACCATATTGAATTATCTAACATTGAAGAATTTGAAATAGACGAACAGCTTGTCACAATCGGCTCTATAAAGTCTTATTATTTCGAAAAAGAATCTCCTAGAATACTAATTAATAAGAAGAAGGAAAGTAAAAAGAGAGTTGCAGTTAAAAAAGTAGTTGAAACAAAAAGAGAAACAAGCAAAGTATTA
>CAXBGT010000123.1:0-17349 GCA_963975265.1 uncultured Saprospirales bacterium | reverse complement strand
CGAGTGTGCACCACGAGGCGTGCAATCTTATGGGGATTCAACTACAAATGCAATTCATCTCCAAATACTGTTAAAGTAGCGTATTTGTTACTTTTTTCATATAGTGAAAATGAACATGGTTAGTGGTGGGCACTTTTAAGAAAGGTGCCTTATCTGGAAAAAAGTAAACTCCTCTGGTAAGAGAGGGCATTTAAGTTATAATTAGCTCTGTAGTTGTTCTAAAGAAACTAGGAATAAGAGTGTCCATGATTTAACATAAGTGTCCATGATTTTACATAAAAGTGCAATATGTTCTGAAGACGATACCATATTAAGAAAACTCGGCTGTCGGATAGGGTGTGGACTTTTAGTCATGATTCGATTCTGTTGATCGTACTTCAAAATTAACCATTCAGAACGAGGCTTTTGTCTCGTCCTTTTTTATTTTAATCGGACACCACTAGTTTAATACCTCGATGTTTGCTTCGATTTTAGAGTATTGGACTTGCTCTTAACTTTATACCATTTATAAAATGGCATTGCGCAAAATACTTAGTTGGAAGGAAGAAGTGGATGAAGCTGACATAGGGCGATATTTACCTCCTTGCCGAACTCTATGATCAAGGAACTGGTGAGCAAGCTAAGTTCGGTGAACATATTATTACGTCAAATGATGATGGCTTAATTTTTTTGATATTGAATTTTACGAAGACCATAGAATTTATGGCATTCTTCACAAATTTGTAGCACAGCATGTCAGAGGAGCTCAGTGGTCTTTGTACAAAAAAAACCGAAGCAATCTCTCACTCCGGTTTTATTCCTATCTATTTTAAACAACTGAAACAATCAGGCTTTCTATAATCCGGCCTCAGCACTAATTTTATTCAATGCACTTCCAGCTCTAACCCAGTCAATCTGCGCTTGATTATAAGTATGTGCTACAGGAAATTCGTCATTCGTGCCATCATGGTGATCCAATTTGATTATCAAGTGCTTACCAGGTGCCATCTGATCGAATCCTTTTATCGTAACAATATCATCTTGTCGAATTAGATCATAATCCGCTTTGTCCACGAACGTTAATGCTAACATTCCTTGTTTTTTCAAGTTGGTTTCGTGGATTCTTGCGAATGACTTCACGATTACAGCATGCACTCCCAAGAATCTTGGCTCCATTGCTGCATGCTCTCTTGAAGATCCTTCACCTAAGTTTTCTTCCCCAAATACTACGGTTCCAATCCCTTTTGCTTGATAAGCTTTAGCGGAAGCTGGAACTCCAACATAATCATTGTTTACATAGTTAAGCACACTATTAGGCTTGTCATTAAAGAAGTTAATGGCTCCAGTGTAGCAGTTTTCAGAGATGTTTTCCAAATGACCTCGATACTTCAACCATGGACCTGCCATTGAGATGTGATCTGTAGTACACTTACCTTTGACTTTTATTAACACTCTCATATCTGTCACATCATTTTGAGTGATCGTTTCGAATGGAGTTAATAATTGAAGTCTGTCAGATGTTGGATTTACTACTACATTGATTCCTGACGAATCCTCTGCGGGGGCATTGAATCCTCTATCCTTTACATCAAAACCATTTGGTGGTAGTTCATGGCCAGTTGGCTCATCAAACTTTACTTGCTCCCCTTTATCATTTGTAAGGGTATCAGTCATTGGGTTAAAATCCAACCTTCCTGATATTGCAACTGCCGCTACTATCTCTGGTGAAGCTACGAATGCGTGCGTATTTGGGTTACCATCCGCTCTTTTAGAGAAATTCCTATTGAACGAATGTATAATACTATTCTTAGGTGCATTGATAGGATCCTTGTATCTAGCCCATTGTCCGATACATGGTCCACATGCATTGGTAAATATTTTAGCATTCAAATCTTCAAATATCTTCAGGATACCATCTCTTTCAGTCGTAAATCTTACTTGCTCAGAACCTGGGTTGATACCAAACTCGGCTTTAGTGACCAAGCCTTTATCCAGTGCCTGCTTCGCGATCGATGCAGCTCTAGACAGATCTTCATAAGATGAATTTGTACAAGATCCTATCAATCCCCATTCTATATCAAGAGGCCATCCATTTGCTGTTGCTTTCTCAGTCATATCTTTACCCACAAGAGTAGAAAGATCTGGTGTGAATGGTCCGTTAATCATCGGTGTTAATTCTGAAAGATTGATTTCGATTACTTGATCGAAGTACTTCTCAGGATTCTCATAACATTCTGGATCTGCAGTTAGGTAACTTGCTACCTCATTGGCAGCATCTGCGATATCCGCTCTATCTGTTGCTCTTAGATATCTGTCCATACTAGCATCATACCCGAAAGTGGATGTGGTGGCACCGATCTCAGCGCCCATGTTACAAATTGTTCCTTTACCCGTACAACTAAGACTGATCGCTCCATCTCCAAAGTATTCAACGATCGCTCCTGTTCCTCCTTTTACAGTAAGGATATCAGCTACTTTGAGGATGACATCTTTTGGTGCAGTCCATCCAGATAATTTACCTGTTAATTTTACACCGATCAACTTAGGATTTTTAAGTTCCCAAGGCATTCCAGCCATCACATCTACTGCATCCGCTCCACCTACACCTATTGCTACCATACCTAGTCCACCAGCATTCACAGTGTGGCTATCCGTACCAATCATCATTCCCCCCGGGAATGCATAATTTTCTAAAACTACTTGATGTATAATACCTGCACCTGGTTTCCAAAATCCAATGCCATATTTGTCAGATACCGATTCTAAGAAATTAAATACTTCATTACTCGTGTTAATAGCATGTTGAAGATCAGCATCCGCACCTATTTTAGCCTGGATTAAGTGATCGCAATGTACAGTTGATGGTACCGCTACTTTGTCCTTACCGGCCATCATAAATTGCAACAAAGCCATCTGAGCTGTTGCATCTTGCATAGCTACTCTGTCGGGTGCATAGAAAACATAATCTTTACCTCTTGCGTAATCTTTAAGAGGTGATTCCGGGTGAAGGTGAGAATACAGAATCTTCTCTGACAGCGTCATAGGTCTGCCAAGAACTTCTCTTGCAACTACAAGTTTTTCTCCAAGCGTCTCATAATGCGCTTTTATCATGTCTATATCAAATGCCATACACTTTTATATTTTTTTGTTCCTAAATGTAATTACTCTAATTACGCATAAAAGTAAGCATAAAAAATAAATTAATTTTGGAACTAATCCACAAGTTTTACGAAGCTTTAGTATTGCCTACAATACTATTTGAATTACAACATTATACATCCGAGAATTATTGTAATTGATTCTCTTTTAATGGAAGGGACTTGGTGTATTTATTTATGGTATTACAAAATATGCAAAAAAAATAAGGTAGATGTTTAAATAATATGTCAGTGACAGGAGCGAACCTATTATAATCTAAAGGCGCGAAATTGGTATGCGAACTAGAAATGAGCGCTAATGGAACATGTTTCTGTCCTGTTGACTACGTTCGAGTTTCGTACAAACTATTAGAAAATGACAAGGTTTTGATTTTTTTATGGTATCAGATGTCTATAGTAACTCTAATGAATTCTTTCCTTTGACAACTGTAGAGCTAAAGGCCAATGAGGATGCAGGACCAAATGATTTAATCGTTACATTAGGTTTTGATTTTATTTTTGAAAAATTGTAAGGTCAGATTGTAGACGGAAAACTATCAAGTGTTTTCACCTGGATACGCTTCCAGTTGTTCCTTAAAGGTGATTTTACAGGAGTTAGTTCTTTTGAAGGATATTTAAGTGGACTTTTAGATGTGAATTTAGATGAAGGTCTACTTCCTCAGTGTGTTATAACTATAGCGAGATAATTGATTCTATTTATATAGGAAGAGAAAGCGAGAGGATTAGACCCTGTTATTCATGAGTTTTTTAGAAGTATCCAACATGTTCCCAGATATAAATTGCGTAAACCCTCAGTAATAACAAATTACATTTTTTTTTAATATTTGAAAATATTTCACCTCAAATCCAATTAGTCTACTTACATTTGCGTTTCCCTATTGAGTTCTTGGCAATTGTCTCCCAAATCATATATTATTATACATGATCTCATTAGTTGTATTATGATTAATTATCATATTTTTGCAACTGATATTGAATGGTGTATGTACACAAATCAACTTTATACCTATAGCTACGCAACGTTTTGAATAGCTTTTAGGTCTTAATATAAAATGACTACATTAATGCGGTTTTTGAGAAATACTATATACATTTTAGTTTTTATTTGCATAAATAGTGCTTCTGTTTTATCACAGGACTTATCATTGATTTTCGGGAACTATTCAGGAGCAATGGGTGACACTGTGTGTGTTGATCTTACTGTTGAAAATTTCGAAGGAGTTTCTTCTATGGAATGGAGAACAAGATTTGACCCATCGATACTTAGGTATATTAGTCTTGATCTGACTACTTCCGCTTTGAATGGTGGTCCGGATGGTAATCTTTTAGTGCTTGGTGACTTTAACCTAGTGCAAGGAGCAAATGGATACATTACTATTGCTTGGGCAAATGGACCGCCCGAAGGAGTAACTATGAATGATGGTGATATACTGTACACTATCTGTTTTGAGATAATAGGAGACCCATGTGAAACTTCTGTTTTAGCAACAAATGGTAATCCTAACGTGATTACGATTACAATAGCAGAACCTGCAACTGGTAGTGATATTCCTCTCAATAAAGATGAATTAAATCTTATTTCTGGACAAGTTACTGTTGATGCTGATGGACTAATTATTTCTGAATCTCATTGTGGAACAGATAATGGAGCCAATGCTGGATCTGTTACATTTGCTGGTTCAGGTGGTGACGGTCCGTTTGCTTGGGCATTAACTGGTAATGGAGTAAATGAAAGTGGAACAGGATTAAGTGGATGTGAAACGACAACTGTAAATAATCTTGGAACAGGGACGTATACTTTGACAATAACAGATTCCAATAACAACTCTACAATGGAAACTGTTACCATTGTAGAAAGTAGTGCTACTCCTTTTGTCCTAACCTTAAATGGTACTGATCCAACATGTTTTGATAAAGAAAATGGCACTATAATAATTGAAAATGTACTTGGAGGTGAAGGTGACTTTACTTATGCGTGGTCAAATCAGAATTTTGTAGATGATGTGATTGATGACTTACTTCCTGGTGATTATTCTTTAACGATTACAGATGAAAATGGCTGCTCAACTTCAGCAAGCTATACCTTAGTAGCCGATACGGTAGCTGTCGAGGTTACCGTGATTTCTGATCCGTCATGCGATGGTAGTGCAGATGGTGTTGTCACTTTTATTGCGTCGGGTGGTACTCCATATCCAAATGGAGGTTATGATTATGATGTAGATGGAACAGATACATTTTATATCGGTAATGGATTCCAAGTAGTTGACTCTTTTACACTTTCTAACATGTATGAAGGTTGTTATGAAGTAGTTGTAATTGACGACCTCAATTGCCAGTCTGATCCAGTTGAGTTTTGCCTAGTTGCCGGTTCATTTTCTACTTTGACGATTGATGCTAATGATGTTTCTTGCTTTGGAGATTGTGATGGCACTGTTTTAATTTCTGCTGCCTCCACAGGAAATTTTGCATTTCAGGTTTTTGATAGTTCAGGTGTACCTTTGGTCGGCATAAATGGAGGGCCAACATTTATGGCTACAGATGTTTGTCCAGGAATATATATGGCTTCAATCTCAGATATAGATGGTTGTTTGTTAGATACTACTTTTACAATTGGAGAACCATTTTTACTTGAACTAATGGTTCTGGATTCTATGGGCCCTGGCTGCGGGGGAGGTGACGGTATGATTTCGTTTGACCCCATGGGTGGAACTTTGCCATATAGTTTTATATGGGATGATGCTTTTGATCAACCATCAAGGACAAATATGCCAGGCGGTACTTATTCCGTAACTGTCACTGATTTCAATGGATGTCAAGATTCTATTACATGGACATTTGCAGATGGAGGTACTATTGGGCTTGATGCAAGTGTTTTACTGGCGGTAACATGTGAAAGTAATGCAGATGGCTCTGTTATAGCATCGGTAACTGTTTCCGGTTCATTTACTTTTTCTTGGGAAGATGATGATGGACTTAGTTTAGGTGACGGTGCATTTATTACAGGTTTAGGAGGGGGAATATATCATGTAATTGCAACAGACGGGATGTGTACAGATACTGCATCTGTTATCCTTGCTCCAGGCCAAACACCTTCAGCTTCAGTAGTTATGATTTCGCCAACATGTACAAATTCTACTGATGGTATGTTAACAGCTACATTATCTGATGGAGTAGCTCCTGCAATGTTTGAATGGAATATTCCGCCTTCTACAGCAATAATCAGTAATGGCCCCGTTGTTAATGGAGGGGTAGGCGTTTACAATTTACACATCATAGACAATAATGGATGTGAATCTGACGAATTATTTGAAATTATGCCTCCAAGTAATTCAATCCTAGTTACGATATCTAATTTAACAGATAATATTTGTTTTGGATCTTGCACTGGAGAGGCAACTTTTACCGCTTCCGGAGGAACACAAGGAACAGGTGATTATACATTTTTTATCAATGGAACTGCAATGCCGGCTGTTCTTGGAACAGTCACCGCGAATGATTTGTGTGCTGGCACCAATTATGTATTAGCTATTGATGGCGGCCCTTGTTCTACAGATACAATTTTCTTTGAAGTAGCTGATGCTACAGAAATAATGATTGACACCATAAATTCTGCAATAAACCCTCCAGCTTGTGACGGTGGGAATGATGGGACTATCTCAGTTTTGATCACTGGGGGAAATAGTTCAAACTATGATTTATTATGGATTAATGAAAACATTGCTGGTCCAGATATATCTAATCTTGTTGCTGGCGAATACATTTTACAAATTACAGATGGCAACGGATGTGTAGTGAATGACACAATTAATCTAATAACTCCTGATCCTTTGATGGTCGAAGTAAATCCTTTTACCACGGTAGATATTTCATGCTTTTCAGGCGCAATGGGTAGAATAGGATTAATCACATCGGGTGGAAATGCAGGAGATCTGACATTTGAATGGTCCCCTGATGTTTCTACCACCTCATTTGCAACTGATCTTTCTCCAGGATTTTATTCGGTGACCGTCACTGATGTTAATGACTGTACAGCGGAAACATTTTATGAATTGACTAGTGCACCGCCTATTGTTGCTACTATTCCTGTACCTGAAGAACCTAATTGTTTTGGCGAAACTACATGTGTTAGAGTAGATACAGTTACTGGAGGTGTTGGAAATAACTACACATTTACAATAAATAATGGCCCTAGATTGCCAATTGATTCATGTTTTACAATATTTGCTGGCCCCTATTTAATTACAGTTTTTGATAGCGCAGGATGCGCAATCGATACTATGATTACGATTGAGCAACCGTCACAAGTGACAGTCGATGTGGGTGCTGATATTACTATTGATTTGGGAACATCTTCTGATCCAGTGTCAGCATTTATTGTATCAGAATTAGACGTGGATTCAATTACATGGACGCCATCAGTAGATATTGAGTGCAATACCTCAGACTGCCAAATAGTTACTTTTTCTCCTAATGAGACAACATCTTACACTGTAACCGTTACAGATGAAAACGGATGTCTAGCAACGGATGATATCACTGTATTGGTAGACCTTACTAGAAATGTTTATACTCCAAATATATTTAGCCCAAATGCTAATAATCAAAACGATCACTTCCAAATCAATGCTGGTAATGGTGTCACCATGGTCAACTATTTGAAAATTTTTGATAGGTGGGGAAATCTCATTTACATTGATGAAAGTTACATGCCAAATGACACACAACACATTGGTTGGGATGGAACTCGAAATGGAACAGAAAATGAGCCTGGAGTTTATGTTTTTATCGCTGAAGTTGAGTTTATCGATGGTGTATCAATTATTTATAAAGGAGACGTAACTCTAGTTAGGTAGATTATTTGACTAATAATATAAATTGTTTAACTAGAATGGGAATGGAGTAGTGCTTATTTATAGCAAAGTGAATGTGTTTGCATGATTAGCACTGAGTTATGATTTACTTCCGTTTTATCAACTTTATTAAGTTCTTTTACTCAAATAAAACCAAGTAAACCAATACTGTGATCAATATACTTAGAAAATTGGTCATGTTATTATCGATGAAGTGAAAACCACTTTTAAGATGATCTCTAATTCCTGTCTCAACTACATTCTCCTGATTTACATATTTTGCCTGAAAAGCACAACCTATCATACTATCAATCAGCATTCCTCCAAAACCAAACATGAGAATAATAAGGGTATTATTAAGATCGTGTTGATGAAGAAAGTAAACACAAGAAACACATAGACTGCCAATTAAGCCAGCAAACGTTCCAATGAGAGTAATACCTCCTGAAAGTCCTTTTTGAATTGGTTTTAAACTACAAACACTTACTGGATGCCCACCATATTTTTTTCCAATCTCACTACTAAATGTATCGGAAAATGCCACACTGAAACTGACAACAAAAGCTACTAGAAATATTGGGTCTTGTGTTAGTAAATACAAAAAAGAAATCAAACCAGCAATTCCTGAATTTGCAATTACTTGCATTGATGTCCTTCCAGAATTGTCTTCATTTTTAGGGTTTAATTTAGATACTAAACTACCCAGAATCAAAAAAGCAAAAGGATATATTAGGTAGACCGTCAATCCACTTGCAATAATAAGTAGAGCAATTGCAGTCGCAGTAAACCATCCTGATTTTGTAAGCATTACATCAGTTTCTCTAAGAATTGTAAGAGTTCTTTTTCCATTATTGAGAAGTCACCATCCACTTCAAATAGGTGCTTCATCTGGGCTAATAGTTCACTTTTTCTATCAGGTGTTGGGAAGTATAATCCTTTGTAACTAAGAATCGTTTCCAATGCCTTATAATCACTCATTTCTATGAACTTCTTATACAGCTGATCATAAGTATTCTCATCAATTAATGATTTGATTTTCACTTTTTCTTCTTCCGAGAAATCAATATCTATGTGAGCGGCATATAAAAGAGTAAATGCCAAAAATTCTTTCTGATTCCAAGTGTTATTCATATATGAGTGTTAGATTTTCTTTTTTAAATCGATTAATTATTTCTATCAGTTATGACTATTTTTTTCGAATATATCACGCCTTCATGAACCAAGCTGATCAAGTATAGACCATTGGATAGTGTGCTTTTTTGAAAGTTGACATGAGCGCTAGCTTGCATGATATCTCTCTCTAAGACCTCTCCAGTGATTGAAGATAAGAATATTTCGAACTCCTTAGTAGTAGCGTTGAAAGTTGATATGATAGCCTGATCTTGAGTGATAACGAATGAGTTGATTTCATCTTCAGTAACAGCATCATAGCAATTTTGTAGAAATGAATCCCCCGAAGTAGTACATTCTTCATCTGAATTACTAATTGCAGTTATTTCTATTTCAGTATTAACGGGTAGATTGTTGATCTCTAGCGGCAATTGAGTATACTCATAAGTGAATGTTTCTCCAAGAAATGACAATTCAAATGTTTCTCCAGAATCTTCAAATTCAAAATCAATCGAGATCGTATATTGATCCTCTTCACAATCTATAAGTACTATTTCCATTTCACCATATTCACAAGTTTGACAGCAAATCGGTCCATCAAATGCATAAGAACCTTGGCAGTTTGTATCTGCTTGATCAATTATAACAAACTCATAAATAGTCTCACAATCTCCTTGAAGTGGACCTATCGTATAGAATGTCTGACCATAACCGAAGACGCCATACGATTGACCATTCCCTCTCAATTCAAAATTATCAGAAACTCCACTTGCATCAAATGCTACATCTACCAAAAACTGACCATCTATACAATCGTGTGCCTCTGCAAATACTTCTGTTATTAAACATTCTTCCATTGGACACAAAACAACAACTGAAGTTTCTGCAGAACACGCTTCATTTCCATCTACATAAATCAAAAGATTGTAAACGCCATCTGCTAATAGTGGGACAGAGAATTCTCCGGTACCCGAAGGTCCAGCAAAAGGTCCATAAAGCATATCACCAAATGTCACAAAAAACTGATTGTTAGGCGTTGTACTTGGATTATTGTATTCAAATGAAATAACAACTTCATCCGCATCATTACATATAGAAGAAGCTTCAAAAGTTGTAAATTCACATAGGACTCCACAGCATATAGGTTCATCAAAATTGAAAAAATCTTTACAGCTTTCCATATCACTGTCTTGTATGACAACTACTGGTGCTGAGTCACAATTCTGATTTATTGGGCCTACTGTATAGAAGCTCTCCCCATATATGAATGTGCCATAGTTTATATCATCTACTATTACTTCAAATGAACTACCCTGTATGTCCTCCGTATCAAACTCTACATCCATAAAGTATTGTCCACTTTCACATTCATAAGACTCAGCGAATACATTGAATATTTGACAAGCAATATCACAATCGTTTACCACTCCAAGAAAAGCGGAATTGAAACAGAAAAAGTCTCCTTTATCTACTATAAGTATTTCTCTCTCATTATCACTCCAGAATATTGGTCCTGCAGTAACTGGAAGATCGACATAAGCAAATATCCCTAAGAAATTATTATCATTTCCATCAGAATATCCCATCTGAAAGCTATCAGAAGTAGCTGCGTAATCAAAATCGATAATGGCAAAGTAACTCGAGTCAATTTCATTGCAATCAATTATTTCAGCAGTTATATTAGAAGTAGCGCATTCACAAGGATTGAGGAAAGGAAAAGAACTGCAACAATCTACATCAGAAGCTGCGCAAATGGTGATGGTATTTACACCAGGTTGGTCAACTGTAATATCTTCTAAAATAAATGGCATACCATCAAGTTCTATCTGTGAGATTACTATTCCATTTATGGACACATTTACTAATGTTCCTGCAGACGATAGGCTAGTTTCTACTGTGAGAGAAAATATTTCATCAACACAAACTGAAGTGCTTGCACCGAGAATCTCAAGGTTACAAGCACCGGAGCAGCAAATAATACCGTATTCAGTAAATACCGAACAAGTAGGATCTTGTATGTCTCTAATGATAAATTCGTATTCTGTTTCACAGTTGGCTTCGATTCCACTTAATGTAACCGGCAATGAAGCATATTCGAAGTTGCCATAGTTTGTCCCATTTCCTAAAATTGTGAACCCTTGATTGCCCTCTCCTGTAAATTCAAAGTTAATAACAAGGTCTACCACCCCCGCATCATTACAATCTGATTCTTCTACAGATAAATTTGAAAAATCGCATTGAGCATTACTGATAGTAGTAAAAATGAACGAGAAAAGGAAGATTAATAGTAGCTGAGTAAGTCTTTGCAATGTTTTCATCTGCTGTGTTGTTGTTTAATTGTTAGGGAGTTATATATTTAGGGAAGGAATATCTATGTAAATTTAATAAATTTTAGTCCACAAGACAAACTAAAGACAGAATACACAAAAAGAATGCTGCTATATAAGTATCTTTATGGCACTTATTACAAAAATTACATTATATGAGATTTTCAGCAACTATAGTATTTATTGCTTTATTCTTAACGACCAATATAAATGGGCAGATATTTTGTCCCGATGATATTGTAACTTCTTGCTTTTCTTCGTTGACTCTAGAGGAATGCGGAAATGCCACAGTGGTCTCTGGGAACTATAATACTAATCAAGTCAAATTTGTAGATGATCGACAAGTAAATGCTTGTAACGAAGGTGTTGTATTTCGTCAGTTCTATATTGATGTAGACTACAGTAACACATTTACAGAAGGAGAGCCTTTCTGTACCCAAACAATATCTTTATTGTATGATGAGCTGCCTTTAAATATTCAGTATCCCTCTGAGGTTGTTTTGAACTGCCTAGATGAATTACCAAATCAAAGCCCTACATGGTCTTCTCATCCTTGTGATCTAGTTGGCTATACTTATGTAGATGAAATATTTGAATTCGAAGCTGGGGCATGTCTGAAAGTTGTAAGAACGTTTAGCGTGATAAATTGGTGTGAATATGAAGGAGGGACTGGATCTGGATTATATACGGGCATACAGATCATAAAGGTAGTTGATAATGAAGCACCAGAAATTCAAAATTGTGAAGATTTAGTGTTTGATGCTGTCGAAAATTGTGAGGCTACAATAACACTACATAACACAGCAAATGATGCTGGAGATTGTCCTTCCAGTCTATTGCAATGGACATTGTCTGTTGATCTTTGGGCAGATGGCACTGAAGATCTTTTTTATGGTCCAAATGAACCTCAACCTTTTCAAGTAGATAAAATTGAAAATGGGGTAGAATTAAGTATCACACTGCCGGAAGCTGTAGGAATTGCAAATCATAAGCTAGTTTGGAAAGTAACAGATGGATGTGGAAATGTGCGATCTTGCAGTTCTCTTTTTGAAGTAAAGGATAATAAACCACCTACCCCATATTGTAAAAACTTTTTAAGTGCAACACTAAATGGAGATGATGGAGGGCAATTAGTTATCCCCGCAGTGTTATTTGATAATGGAGCTTATGATAACTGTTCTTCTCAAGAAGAAATAAGAATTTCGTTTAGCGATAATGTCAATGACACAGAAAGAACAATAGAATGTGGTGAAATTGGATTTCAATTTTTCAGAGTCTATTATACTGATGCTGCTGGCAATCAAGATTTTTGTGAAGTCATTATGTTTGTTTTAGACAATGGATCTTGTGCTGGAAAATTTGAGCCAGAAGGAAGGGTGGTTACAAGATCTGGAATCCCACAAGAAAATGTATCCACTTATCTTATGGATGAAGAAGGTATGGTTACAGAATCAGTTACTGCTGTTGAGGGTAATTATACATTTGGAGACCAAAGTTTGATGGAGAATTATTATGCTGAAGCAAATAAAGAGGATGATCCATTGTCTGGTGTAGATATATTAGATTATCAAATTATGTTAGATGGTGCTTTGGGAAAACGGCACATGGATTATTATTGCAAAATTGCTGCGGATCTTAATGATGATGGACATTTTAATTTAGATGACTTGGATTTGTTTAGAGAAGTATTAACTGGAGCATCAGAGTTCTCATCTGATAATGTATGGAAGTTTGTTCCTATTAGTCAACAGACAAATAATGAGAATGCAATTTTTAGTCCTTCTTTTTCTATAATGGATTATCAACATGGTTTTAACTTTTGGGCAATCAAAAAAGGAGATTTAACAGATGCAGAATTTGTTGAAGAATCTAATATTGCTAATGAATCAATTGATCTTTTATTTACAATTGAAAATGATGAAGTTGTAATTACCAATCCTGAATCTTTTAAAACTGGATTTTATTCTATAGAACTAAATATAGAAAATGAAATGATTTCTGATATTTTGAGTTCTGGGAAAAAGTATGAAAACAAATCATCATCTAGAATTCTAAATCTAAATAATGAGTTTATTACTTTTAATGAAAATGACATTAATCTATCTATTGAGTATAAATCAGATCAAGATGCTTTACAAATTAAAAATGCACTCATTGAAAATGTCTCTTTCATCAATGAAGCACATAATGGAATTTCAAATATAAATTGGATTGTTAACGATAACAGAAACGAAAAACCATTGGTGCAAGAAAGAAGTAAATCAATTAATGTCTTCCCAACAATTTTTGAAAACGAAATTACAATTGTTGCACAAGACATTCAAACCGTATCTTTGAAATCATATAGTGGCTTGCCAGTTGATTTAAGTATGAAATCAGAAGTCGGGGAGGCAACTATAAAAACGAGTAATCATTTGCCAAGTGGAATATATTTTTTAACTGTTATTAGTTCTGCTGGCAAACAAGTGTTCACAGTTGTAAAATAGAAAATCCTGATATTTCTATTGAATCACAGAAGATATATCAATTGATTATAAGATCAATTGATATAAATGGTCTTAATTGAATGTCATATATAATATTCAACAGAGAGGAAGCTAATTAATTAGGTTCCTCTTTTTGTTTTGGCTTAAAGTAAATTAGATATTAAATTAAATAGGATCAATTATTAAATTATATTTCTTTCTACCTCAAATTTGAGAGTGGATGTATTTAAATATTTATATATGTAAGCGGGATTAAAGTGCTTGATTGGTATAATATATTTGGCTTACTGGTTATTATGTAGCGCAAATAGTTTATATATATTAAATTTTAATGTGTAACATGATAAAAAAAAGGGTGATAGGTGCATGATTATATGATAATTTATATATTTTTACTAGATATATTATCCAAAATAGATTCTAATTGTTTCAGTTGGTTTCAGCTTTGGCAGTATATTTGCATATTAGATTAGAATCTGATAATGTAATGTCATAGTAATTATGATGTTTATATGTTAACCAACTATTGAGAGAATTCAAGTATTATCTTTACTTGAGGTTATTTTATAAATTAATTATTGTGGGATTATAATTTTGGATTTTTTTCTGAAGGGTTGAATAGATAATAATATTCAATCTAAGAAAAACGAGAAAGCATTTATTAAAGGTGAAAATTTTAATTTTCACCTAGACATAATTTAGTAATTACAACCATGAATAAATCTACCCAATTCACAAATAGCAACTTTTGCTATTCTTCTAAGATCATTTCAAACCAAATTTATCGTATGAACACTCTAATGAAATTTTTTATTGCAGGCATAATACTGTTTACAAATATAGGTGACACCTATGGTCAATATATAGAGACGTTTGCTGTTCCTAATAAAGGTGTTCTTGCCGGACCTTGTTCTGGATCAGACGGAACTACTTGTACTTCCAATGATTTTACAGGTGTCAATTGGGTAGTTAATGGCGATCTTTCTGGTGTTGATAGCGGTGATTTTATTTCATCAGATGGTACTGATCTCTCTTTCGAAGATGTGGATGAAGAAGTATGTTTCGAAACTCCTTTATTAGACATATCTGGAGTAGCAGGAAATTTTAGCATTTCAGCTGATATGGTATGGACTGGTTTTGATTCAGATGATTATATAGATCTGGAATATCAAATTGATGAAGGAGTATGGGTACAGGTACCCAACGCTGCCGGAGGTGGGGATAATACAATTGAGTATGTCGCACCTGCCGCAAACAACGATGGAAGTATGACAGTAATACAGACAGGTTTGTCTGGGACAACTTATCTAAGTATTCGTGTATGTACAGATTTTAATTTATATGGGACATTTGAAAATGTGTCTATAGATAATGTTTCCGCTCCTGAAAATGGAATTATGGTAGCATCTGCAGTATCTTTTACAGCACCTGCTGATTTATGTGTTGATGCTGGAAATCAAACAGGACTTGGAGGCGGAACACCTGGAGGTGGAGTATATTCAGGTGCAGGTGTTACTGATGGTGGAAATGGAATGACATATAGTTTCAATCCAGCTGGTGCAGGCGTGGGAACGCATACAATAACATATACTGAAAGTGGCAATGCTGCATCAGATGACATAGAAGTCTTTGCACTACCAACTGTTACATTTACAGGACTTACTGATGTTTGTATAAATGCCGGTGTTCAAAATAATTTAGGAGGAGGATCTCCTTTTGGAGGAATCTACTCTGGTCCCGGAGTAACAGATGATGGAAACGGAATGACATTTGATTTTGACCCTGTAGTTGCGGGAGTTGGAACACATATAATAACATATACTTTTACAGATGTCAATGGATGTACCAATTCAGACTCAGACGATGTAGAAGTATTTGCTTTACCTACAGTAACTTTTACAGTTACGCCAGTGCCTACAGTTTGTGTGATGGATGCTTCTGTGACTGGATTAGGAGGTGGAGCACCAACAGGTGGTGTCTATAGTGGTATAGGAGTGACGGACGAGGGCAATGGAATGACTTTTACTTTTGATCCAACCGCTTCGTCCCCTGCAGGAGGAAATATAACAGTGATGTATACTTTTACTGATGCCAATGGATGTACAAACAGTGCTAGTGATGATATTTTTGTCAATCCAATTTGTTGTCCAGTAGCATTTACAGGCCCTGCTGATTTATGTTTAAACGTAGGCGTTCAAACAGGATTGTCGGGAGGAACCCCAGTTCCAGGTGGCGGAGAGACAGGGATATACAGTGGAGCAGGAGTTACCGATGATGGAAATGGAATGACCTATAGTTTTGACCCAGAAGCCGCTGGAGTAGGAACACATACAATTACATATACCTTTAATGATGGTGTTAGTTGTATTAACGCAACGGCATCCGATATGGTTGAAGTATTCGCTCTGCCTATTGTAACACTTATGACACCAGCAGAGGTTTGTATAACAGCTGGAGTTATGACCTTCGATGGTGGATCACCAACAGGAGGGATTTATAGTGGAACAGGAGTTACAGATAATAGCAACGGAATAGACTATGATTTTGATCCTGCAGCAGCAGGTTTCGGAACACATACTGTAACTTATGATTATACAGATGCTAATGGCTGTATGGGATCAGCAACAGGTGATATAGAAGTTACACCTCCCCAAACAGTAACTTTAACAATCCCTTCTTCAAAAGATACTATGTGTATTGATGCAGGATTGACAGTGATAGCTAATGCAGGATCACCTGCAGGAGGAGTTTACACTGGACCTGGTGTAACAGATGATGGAAATGGGATGAGTTTTACTTTTGACCCAGCAGCAGCTAGTGCGGGATTACATGTTATTACATATACTTACGATGGAGGAGCAGGTTGTACTGGATCCTTTTCAGATTTTATTCATGTATTTGATTTACCAATTGTAACATTTAGTGTTCCAGCAGCCCAAGACACTTTCTGTGTTGATGATGCAGCTGAAGTTATTTCTAGTGCAGGTTCACCCCCGGGAGGTGTGTATACTGGGCCAGGAGTTACGGATGATGGCAATGGAACGAGTTTTACATTTGATCCAGCAACAGCAGGAGCAGGATTCCATGTATTAACATATACTTATACAGATGATATAGGATGTTCAAATAGTTTTGATGATTTTATTCATGTTTTAGGTTTGCCTGTAGTAGCATTTGCAGCACCTGTAGACTTATGTGTTGATTCAGGAGTACAAGCGGGTCTTGGAAGTGGCACACCTACAGGTGGTGTCTACTCAGGAGCGGGAGTCACAGATGACTCAAACGGCATGACATATAGCTTTGATCCAGCTGCAGCAGGAGTTGGAGTACATACTTTGACATACACTTATACAGCTGATAATCAAGATGGTAGCTGTGCAGCTTCTGCATCGGATGATGTAGAAGTATTTGCCTTACCAGTAGTAACATTTACAGCACT
>CAXBGT010000122.1:0-17393 GCA_963975265.1 uncultured Saprospirales bacterium | reverse complement strand
CAGTGATTATATATGCAATGAAGTATTAGCGGATAGTATAATTGCTGTTGCAGAGCTATCAAGTGGCGAGAAGGTTGAGTTACTTGAGGGCGAGGAAATTATGATTGATGTTACGAAGGTGTAATTCAGAACATTTCAATAACGCGTATACAATAATTAAAAGGTGTCGAATTCGACACCTTTTAACTTTAATTTGCATTATTTTCATTAAATCAACACAACCAAATTCCTTTTATCTTTGGAACTTCAATGAAAAAAGAATTTCTTATAAATATCATTTTCTTGCTTGGCATCAATTTATTGATCAAGCCATTGTATCTATTTGGAGTAGATCTCCATATCCAGAATATAGTAGGAGTTGATACTTATGGAATGTACAAGGTTTTGTTCAATATTGCCTTCTTGTTACAGTTTATTCACGAACCAGGAATACAATCTTACAATTCTCAAAATATAGCTAAAAATCCTGACCAATTAGGTTTTCACCTGCCTAAGATACTAGGGTTAAAGGTTGTTTTAGCAATTGGTTATTTTGCGTTGAAGGGATTCGATCCATCTCTACGACCATTGATGATGGTGGTCACGGCAAATCTATTTTTGAGCACACTATTTATCTATCTTAGGACGAATATTGCGGGGATAGGAAAGTACAGAATAGACAGTCTTTTGTCTACGATTGATAAGCTGTTAATGCTCATTATCCTCGGTGTTTTATCATGGGTTTCGCCCTTTAGAGAAAATTTTCAGATCATATGGCTTGCTTATGGTCAGATGGCAGCTTTTGGTATATCGTGTTTGGTAGCATTGGCCATCTTATTTAATCATTTAGGGAGTATTAATATATCGTTTTCATGGGATTACACAAAAAAACTATTGAAATGGAGTGCTCCATATGCTCTAATCTTATTAGCGATGTCTGCCTATACTAGGATGGATAGTATAATGCTAGAACATATATTAGATGATGGTGGGGTAGAGTCGGGAATATACGAGTATAGTTATCGATTTCTTGATGCTTTGAATATGATAGGTTATCTGTTTGCTGGTTTACTCTTGCCCATGTACGCAGCAAATATCAAAAAACTATCGATTATTGAGGACTTAGTTGATGTGGGTATCCGATTAATGGTCTTTATCACATTTGTAGGAACAGCGACTGCTATTACCTACCGAGAAGAGATAATGAAATGGGCACATAGTGAAGCGACACCTTATTATAGTGAAATATTGACTTATTTGATGTTAAGTTTTATCCCTTTGTCAATCGCATATATTTTTGGAAGTCTCTTATTGGCCAACAACAGTCTCAAGAAAATAAACGTACTTTTAGTAGTTGGAGTGTTCATCAATTTTGGTCTCAATTATTATTTGATTCCACAAGAGCAGGCACTCGGAGCGGCCAAAGCTACTTTAGTGACTCAATTATTGATGACATTAGGACAGATATTTTTGGCAATCAATATTCTAAAACTAAAAATAGACCCTCAACTCCTCTTTATTGTCCTAGGTTTTGGTTTGTTTTGCGTCCTTATATTTGGCAGTATTTATGTATATATTCCGATGGATTGGCCATTTAGAGCCATCTTGAGTATATGCTTTTCTTTTGTTTTTGCGTTATTACTACGGTTGATCGATGTGAAAGCACTAAAAGAGCTATTATCAAAGAAAAATCCAACTTAAAGAAAATCAACTTTTTTGAATGAATAATGATTATAGCCTTACAAATGTGCTTAAGACATTGGCACGTTGGAAGAAGCAAATTTTTATTGTAACTGGGATCGTCGCCTTAATTTCAATTATAGGGTCACTTATAATGCCCGATTATTATAAATCGACAGCGGTACTATATGCGGCAAGCCCTACCTTGGCTAATCCCGACCCTATCGGTGGGGTAGAAAAGTCTTTTTTTACCTATGGTACTGGAGAAGACCTCGATAGATTATTTGCTATTGCGAATAGCAATTTGGTGAAAGATCATGTGATCAGCAAATTCAACCTAGCGGCTCATTATGAAATCGACACTACCAGCCGAAAAGGCAAAGCTAAGCTAATTCAAAGGTTCAATAAACTATTCGAAACAACAAAGACGAAATTTGATGCTTTGCAAATCTCGGCAGAAGATACGGACCCAGAAATGGCTAAAAGTATAGTCTATGAGGCAAGAATGAAAGTTGAGAAAGTAGCGCAAGAACTTATAAAAAGGAGTCAAGAACTAACCATCAATTCCCTTGAAGAAGGGATCAGGCTGCAAGAAGAAAACCTGAGAGTTCAGGGAGATTCTCTTTCGAATATAAAAGAAAAATATAAAATATATGAGAGTGAATCTCAAGCTATTGATCTTGCAAGTATGATCACTACCAATGAAAGTCGGCTCCTGGAAATAGAAGCTAAGGTCAGGTCTATGGAAAAGTATAGATTAAATAGAGATAGTATCAATATGGCTAAAGCTACAGCTGATGGGCTGAGAGTGAAGATAATAAAGGTTGATAGTATTCTCAAAGTTTTTAATAAGGGTGTATTGCCAGTCCGTCTTCTTGAAGCGACTCAGAGCAAAGGTGTTGCAGAAGTGTCTCTAGAGCGAGAACGATTGAAAAAAATATTGGCAAGTTATAATAAGCCATTTCAAACAGTACATATTATCGAGAAAGAATCTATTGCATTTGAAAAGTCACGACCCAAACGATCGCTCATTGTATTAGGCCTTTCGTTTTTAGCATTTATACTTAGTTGTCTAGGAGTATTACTTATGGAGGCAACTAAAGAAGTGAATTGGCGAGATATTTATGCTGGTAAATAAGGTATATAAACATTCGAAAGAAGCTAAGAAGATATTTTATGCTTTTGCAGGGATTATCATTCTTTGCACCATTATTGCCTTAGTCAAAGAAATGTATTTATTAGCTGCAGCGCCTCTGGCAGTATTGGCGTTGGTTGCAATTATCAAAGACTATCGAATTTTATACTATGGTTTTTGGATATCGTTACCATTTTCTATTGAATTTTATTTTGGTAGTATAGGCATGGATTTACCAACAGAGCCCATGATGTTGGGACTGACCGGGATTGCGGTAATGGTTTTTTTGCAAAAGATAGGGCAAGTATCATTGCGCCATTTGTTTCATCCGATCAGTATGTTTCTGATCTTGCACTTGGTTTGGATGTTTTTCACGACTCTATTTTCTCAATCTCCAGTCGTTTCTTACAAGTTTTTTCTTGCGAAGATGTGGTATGTGATACCATTTTTCTTTTTCTCTTTTCATATGGTGAAGGATATCTTGATCGTTGAAAGAATAATAAAGATCATGGCTATTTTTCTGACGATTGCGGTATTAATTGTATTGACAAGACATGCTTTAGATGGCTTTACCTTTAAAGGTTCACACCACGTAGTGAGACCCATATTTAGAAATCATGTAAGTTATTCTTCTATTTTGGTTATTGTTCTTCCCTTTTTATGGGCGTTTAGGTCTAACATTGAGAAGTTGAAATATAGACGATTGATGTCTTTGGTTATTTTTCTGTTTGTGGTGGCTACTTACTTTTCTTACACGAGAGCTGCCCAAGGATGTATCATAATTGCAATTGGAGGATATTTTATTATCAAATTTAGGCTTGCTAAGATTGCGATACTATCAGCCTGTATTCTTACCTCTCTTTTGGTTGCACACCTTGTTACGAATAACAAGTATCTTGACTATGCTCCAAATTTTGAAAAAACGATCGCTCATACCAGCTTTGATAATATCTTGGAAGCTACTATGAAGCTGGAGGATATATCAACAATGGAGCGAGTATACAGATGGGTTGCGGGGAGTCAAATGATCAAGGAAAGGCCAATACTGGGACATGGTCCAGGAAGTTTTTATAATCATTATACTAAGTATACAGTCAGTAGTTTTGAAACATATGTGAGTGATAATCCTGAAAAATCTGGAATCCATAGTTACTACTTGATGACTTTTGTAGAGCAGGGATTTATTGGGTTTTTAATATTCTTAGGGTTGATATTCTCTATCATCTTACATGGTGAGAAAGTGTATCATAACCTCACTCGAAGTAAAACAAAAAATTATGTTATGGCTGCTACATTGAGCATTATTGTTATATGTACTTTATGCCTTATTAATGATTTGATTGAGATAGACAAAGTGGGCCCTTTCTTCTTTTTATGTGCTGCTATTATCGTCATTTTTGATCTTCAATCGAAAAAACCTATTCCTTATGACACAAAATGATTTATTGTCTCAATTGGATAAAGTGGAGCGTATAGCAAACAGCTCGAAAATGGGTAGGTTTTTAAGATCGCCAATAAAATATCTATATGCGATACTTCACCGAAAATTAATATACAGCAGACAGAAAAAGGAGATAGCAACTAAGTGTAGAACTTTTTTTAATCTCAATATGGATATTTTATTGCCGTCAAGTACAGATATATATTTAACAGGAGGGAAATCTCATTCTTCTGAAATCGCGCTGGCACGATATATGATTCGTGAGATAGGCAGGGGGGACATCTACCTTGATATAGGAGCGCATTATGGATACTTTTCGTTACTAGCTTCTCAATTGGTGGGAGAAAGAGGGGCTGTAATCTCAATAGAGGCGAGTCCGGTAACTTATATGATATTATCCAAGAACGCAAAGAAAACTGGAAATATATCTACCTATAATTGTGCGGTTTCAGACAAAAAGCAAAAAATGACTTTTTTTGAATTTCCTAATCTTTATTCAGAATACAATTCGCTCTTTGTTGGACAATACGAAGAGGAGGAGTGGTTTAAAAAATACAAACCAAAAGAAATTTCTATCCAAGCCATTAGATTGGATGACTTCTTGATGGACCAGAAAATAGTGCCTTCATTTATTAAGATTGATGTAGAAGGAGCTGAATATGTCGTTTTGAAAGGTGCGGAGACCTATCTTGCCCAACATCGTACAACAATAGCTATGGAGTATTTGTCTCCTAATCGTGGAAATGAAATGCATCAAAAGGCTGAACAGTACTTAAAAAGCATAAAATATAACTCATATATTATTGAACAAGATGGAACACTTCTTCAAGTCGATGATATTTCAGGTTTTTTAGAAAAAGCAAGAATTGATTCTACAAACGTCATTTTTAAATAAAACGACTATCTTCTAGGAATCAAAGTTGTAGGATATGCAACAACACTTTGATGGCCATCTTTACTTACAGAAGAAACTCCAAATAAGTAGTTATCAATAACTACATTTTCTAAAGTGAATTCGGTAACATTACCTACATATCTGCTATACTGCCATTGAGGTGCGGTAGTATCTCTCCAGTGCACTATATAACCAGCGGAATCTTCACCTGCGTCCCACTTCAAGCGGGTAGATGGCTTTACTGCTCCTCCAATCATAAGACCTGATGGAGGTGGAGGCGACCAAGCTATGGCAGCTAAATTAGCAGCATTTACTGCGGTTAGTTTTGAGCAGAATTCGAAATCTACACCTTCAAGAACATCTCCATATTGAACACCATTTTCGGTTCTTATATCTTGGTGTTGCATGTTGTAATTTTCATGGCTCTCCATTATCCTTATACCAGGAAATCCAGCATCATTAAAAGGCCTATGATGTCCGCCTCTGCCAAATCGATCTAATCGATAGATCATTTTTGGTTTCATCTCAGCCATATATTGAGTAGTAGTTTTGTGAACATACCTCGCTAATTGTCGACTTGGTCCATCTACTTCACCACCATAAAACCTTTTCCAAATTCTCTTTTGTTCATCCTCATCTGGACTATTAGCTTCCGAGAAAATCCTGAAACTGCGGTTATCAATTACACCATCAATACCTTTTATGTTACCGATCATATCATTGTTGAGTATTCCGATGATATCCCATCTGTCTTCCTTAGCTTGTTTTGCCATTATTTTGCCACCGAATAATCCTTGCTCTTCGCCGGAAAGGCCTACGAATATGATGCTTGATTCAAATTCATATTTTGAAAGGACTCTGGCAGCTTCTATTACGCCAGCCATTCCAGATGCATTATCATTTGCACCAGGACTGTCATCGGTTCCATTGAGAGGGTCACTGATTCGGGAATCTATATCTCCACTCATTATAATGTATCTATTAGGATATTTATTTCCTTTTTTAATTGCTAATACATTTACAATCCAAGTGTCATCAGGGATTCTTCTCGATTCTCCTTTTTTGACCAACCCTCTTTGGAATTTCACTTCGAGACAGTTACTGCATGCTGTTGATATTTTATCAAATTCAGACTTTATCCATCTTCTTGCAGCTCCTATTCCCCTTGTTTTGGACAGCGTGTCAGACAAGGTATGTCTAGTTCCAAAATTAGCCAACTTGGTTATATCATTTTCTAACCGCTCTGCAGATACTGATTGAATAATGTCATAGATTCTATCATCTTGGTTTGCTGGAGCTTGTGCAAAACTTGTTGCTATTCCAAGAAGGAAAAAGACAATGGAAATATTTCCGATTTTCATATTGATTCATTTTATGGAAATAAGGTAAGGATATATTTCCATTGTATTAAACTTATATAAGAATACTAATGAGAATCAAAATTAATTCGGTTTGGAATAACAAAAAAGAGACCGAAACAATGTTCCGATCTCTACGAAGACTTTGTTATTGTAGATAAATGTTATTCTACAACTATTCGTTTAGGAATAGAATATTGAGCATTTTTGATATTAATAAAATAAATTCCGGTAGTAAGTTGGCTCACGTTCATTGATATTATTTTGCCATTAATACTTCCAGTTGATAATATTTGACCATTTACATTTACAATATCAAATGAAGTAAACGTTTCGCGTGATTCGGTTAAATCAATAGTAAGCCTATCGTTAGCTGGTACTGGATATACTGAAATTTCATTAGCAACAACTGGATCGAAGGTTCCTTCTGGATTATTCACTTTAATATCCAAATTGTTAATACCTAAAAAACCACCTTCTCCATCGATTACTGTAAATGAAATGTAGGTATTATAATTTTGTCCAACAGAGGTGTAATCTAATTTTCCACTGTCAATATCTGCCTGAGTGAATTGAGCTCCAATCGAAATCGCGACTCCATTGTATTTAAGCTGGCCGACTGATGGTGTTTGTACGATTGTATATTTCAATTCTGCCGCAGTATTGTCATTATCCTCTACTTTGAGATCAGATGTACTTATTATTTTCGTGTCATTCCAAGGAAGAAGAATCTCATTATTGTTTACAATAAATGGACTTTCTACAGATTGCCCAGAACAAACTTCGAGCGTAAGTGAATTTAATCTTCCCCCATTTCCAGGGGATGTATCATCTATTTCTAATGTCCATACACCACTTGCTTGTTCTCCATTAAAAGTTTCAAAAGGATTTTTGGGTCTGTAAGTTTTTCCACCTGCGTTAAGCGGACACTTTACTGACGAGTTTGAAGCATCGTCAAACGTGCAATTGAAATCTGATTGATTACAAATTTTGCTAAACATAATAGCTCTAGTACCTGATGGAGATATCAAGGTTACTATCATATCTTTATTGTTATCATGTTCACCTACAAATTCTGTTACATTTACATCAGCGATTGTTCCACCATTTACCACTACTTCTGAGGTGACGGTAGGTAAGCCTGATTGAGAAATAAGTACTGGTAAACTAGAGGGAGAGGGAGAAAATTCTGAACAAGCCAATACTTCAGTACTAAATGCATTAACTTTGCTAGGACTACCCTCACCACAGACATTCTTAGGGATGATTCTCCAGTAATATACTGTACTCTTTTCTAAAATTGTAAGTGGAGAAAATGAAGTACCTGACAAATTTGGTTCTGTAATATAGACACTTGAACCAAAAGAAGGTGAGGTCGCTATTTCGATTGTATAAGAATCAGCATTAGGTGATTCGCTCCAAGTAAAATCAGGTGCAACTCCTACTCCAGAATCACCATCAAGAGGACTTATTCCAGCCATGGCACTGTGATCCGTACTGTATACGAAAAGAATGACATCTCTCTCGAATTCGTCTACTCCTTCTACATTTGCATTGATAGTAACATCAAACCTTTCCGAAGGAGTGTCTCCGCTATAGCTTATTGTCATTGTTGAGGATTCACCTACTGCAACGGTAGAAGGATTAAATATTGCCGTAGCTCCGTCTGGTAATCCAGATGTAACAGATAGTGCAACATCTCCTTGTATACCTGCAAATCCCGCTGTAGAAATTTCTGTAGAGGTAGTCGTTGGTAAACAAACGGACTGAACAACTGGATTTGGTGTAAAGAAAACAGAAGCATCAGTTGGTTCCTCAACTTTAATATTTGCTTTATTAATGGTAAAGAATATACTATTAGAAGCTTTCACAATAATTCTACCGTCGAATGTAACTTTATTGGGCATGTAAACAGTAGCAGAACCATTATTGGGAACACCTGTTGCTAAAAGTTCCATGTCATCGAAACTAAAATTATTAGCATTATTAGTATTAAAATAAATATCTACAGTAGGAGCATTTACTGATCCAGCATCTGTCCCAGCAACATTCCAAGTTACATCAAGAGGATCGCCTATTTTGACTGAAGTTCCAGAAAATTGCTGACTCGTTATTTCGAATTTTTCACTAGTCGCTACAGTTTTAAACCTTATTTCTTCATAAACAGCGGTACCAGCTTCTCCATTATTATCTCTTGCTGTGAAAACAAAATTTAGATTCATATTGCCTATTGGCAAAACTTCTGTTCTATCGAAAGTTCCTGAAAGTATATTGTCAGGAGATGGAAAAAATCTTACAGGAGATGTGCTAGCTGGAAAAGATCTAAATCTAGGAGCTGTACCAATAGGTGCACCAAGTGGACTTCTTGGACCCGCATTGAAACCATCCCAATGGTAAGTTAAATTGTCTCCATTGGGATCAGTTGCACTTCCCTCAAGAAGAAAATATGTGTTTTCTGGGATTGTGAAATTATCTTCATATGATAAGCTTATGATAGGCTCAAAATTTGAAGTTTCAATTTTCTCTGAACATGCATCTGCAAATCCTCCATCACGAGTATGATTGTAAATTTGCATAAGAGACGCGACATGATAATAAATATCACTGCCATTAAAAATATTTCTATCAGCACCACAACTTCCACCATAAGACATGATTGTAGATCCACTACCGGGTTCAAATCCGTTCCCCAACGATTCATTTTCGCCATCACAATTGTTGAACGTATGTTGTGCGGACATTTGGTGACCTATTTCATGGCTAGTTACATTGGCAGCTATAAAATCAAGATTACTTGAATAGTGACAAGTTACACCGGCACCTTTGGAATTGTTGTTACACATAGATCCTAAAAAAGCAACTCCTCCCACATCACAACTTCTATTGTACACATGACCTACATCGTACGCATTATTTCCGACCTTACTGTTAATCACGTTTGTGTTTATAGTTAACATTGCCGAGCCAGAACCGCTACCACTTGTCTGCAAGTATGGGTCAGTAGCTGCGTCAAAATGTAGCAGTAACTCATTATTATCAATCAATACAACTCGAATAGCTAATTCATTTTCAAATATCTGATTTATACGGTTTACACCGGTTACCATATCCGCTATTGCTTTTTCAGGAGTCCCTCTAATAGCCCCCCATTCTCCAGTGCAAGCAATAGCTAATCTATAAACCCTTAATGGAATCTCCCCTTCTACACTTCTTGTCTGTATAACATCATCGAAGTGCAGATCCTTCAAGTCATCTATTGCTCCACAAACAGGAACGCCTATGTCTATTTGTGACACATAGTCGACCACGTCATATACTAAGTATTGATCTTTATTTCCTCTTGCATATGGATCTATGTACACGACACCATCATTGCTATGTATAGCTGCATGAAAACCATATGGTCCTACATCTAATCTTAAGTTTCTACTTTTATCAGAAGTACTATATCCTTTATAGGATTTTATTGATAAAAACTTAGCTGCGAGTTTAGGTGCCATTACTGGAGCAACAAATAACTCGAAAGTTTCAAAACTACCATCTGCCATCGGGAATGACATCATCAAACCTTTTTTAGACTTTACCTTCATTTTTTCATCTGGAGCATGAGACAACTCCTTTACTATATCGTCAAATGCGAGTTCATATGCCTGATAAGCTGTTGGCATTGATAATCTATCTTCGTCAGATGCAGATCGGAAACTATTTACCTCTGATTTCGTCCACAGTGATTGCGCATTAAGAGAAAAAGATGCAACTCCAAGGAGCATAATTATTACATGTTTCAACATAGTATTTTGTTTTAATCGATATTCAATATAGGTGACTGATTTATTTGAAAGGGTAAAAGTTTACATTATATTACTTTTGTAGTGTTAAATATACAAACGTAAAATGAATGAATAGGTTTGACATTGTAATAGTTACGACGATGAACTAGAATTTCTGATACAAATACTTCAAAAACCTCTCGTAGCGGACTATTTGAGGATTGAATGATCTTGTTGAATGCTGTAATCTAATTAATCACTAGTATTTATTCCTGTCTTAATGTCTCATTTATTGCATTAACATAATGTTAGATGGATATTCGAGAACACGTTGATTATTATGGTTTTAAATAGACTATTTGCCTCCTTTCTAAAAGAGAAAATCCAACGGATAAACCTGCAAAAGGAGAGCTAAGATTGATTTCATCACTTATTTCTAAAACACCATCGATTTTCCATTTATCTGCATCAAGATGAAGCTTGTATCCACCTCGAAGAAGTAATTCTATAAGTATTTTTTTTAATTGGAATGAAGTTCCCATTTCTAACCCAAATGTCCACGGCACTTGGAAGGATGTAGCACTATAGTTTTTGAAATCCGAATTGGCAAAAGAAGATAAAGAAGAAGATTGAAAATTCTCGACGAAAGAAAGCTTATAATATTCAAAACCGATACCAAATATTGGTTTGACTGTAAACATTTTCTCTTTTGTAAGGTTATATCCTGTTTCAAAGTTTGCTGTAAATCCTATCAGTGATGCTTGATTCAATGCTTGTTTATTCGAGGTCAGTCTACTATGAAATCCGAATGACGTACTGCCCTCCCAATGAGAATTAGGTCTGACTGTTTTGATATACCATTCGAAGCTGTTTGCGTATTCGTCAAGTCTAGCGAAATCAGTTGATGTTAAAAGGGATTGGAGTGTGTTAAGTGGACTGGAGAATATAGTATACCGAAGACCAGCTACTCTATATGAAGTGTCTCTATCTATCCTCTCAATAAAGGAAGCATCAGTTTTTTGTGAAAATGATAAAAACGTAAGAAATAAAAATGTGTAAGCAATTACTAATCGTTTCATAACAATTGATTTATCGAACTGATTGTTAAAATCACTTCTAATATTAGAATCTGGGATTAATGAGTGCAGAAGCAATTTAGAATATTAGTGAAGCATTATTATTTGAGTAGTGGATTTTAACCAAGATTTAAAACTCTTCTTTACAATCTGTTAATTGACGTACCTTTGAACCATAATCTAACTTTTGTAAAATTCAATTGATGAAATACCTAACTCTTCTTTTTGCAATCTTAATGGCATCTTGTTCGCAGCCACAAAAACCTGTGACCTTCAAAGCAGATATATTAAATACTGAAGCGAAAGAAATTATAATTTCAGGACATGACTATACTAAGAAAATAGCAATAGATGGTGCTAAAGCAAGTGACACATTGAATATTTCCAAGGCTGGAGTTTACCAACTAAGTTTTGGAAGAGCGAAAACAGGTATATATTTATCACCAGGTGATGAAATCTCTCTCTCGGCGGATGCAAAAGAATTTACAAAATCTCTATCCATTTCGAGTCCCCACACTGATGTACAAGATTATTTGAAAGTGAAGGCAGATTTGGAAGGTTCTATTTTTTCAAGAACTTTGTTTGATCTTAACCCAGAAGAATTTGCTGCGACAGTTTCTGGCAGAAAGGATTCTTTGTTATCTATATTTAATGCTTCTTCAGCAAAAGAAATACTTTCTGATGAATCTGAGAGTATCGATCTTTTTGCAAAAAGACTTATGTTTATTTATCCAGACTACAGCGATCAAGAAGTAGCTGACCTGCCGGCAGAATATCAAGATGTGCTTGCTGGTTTGGATTTAAGGGATGAGGGCAAATACACATCTAGCCCAAACTATAAAAGCTTAGTAAAGGATCACTTTAGCATGAATATGTATAGGGATACATCTGACACTTATGAAGAAGTATTTATGAAGCATATCGTTGAACTTCCAGCTGGGAACATCAGAAATCAATTATTATATGGAGATATGAGATATATCATGGGACCAAATGATAAACTGGAAAAAATGTTCTCGTTCTTCAATGAAAAGTCTTCGAACTTAGAGCACAAAGTGAAGATTGAAGAATTATACACAGCGTTCCAGAAATTGAAGAAGGGAGAATTATCACCAACTTTTGATTATGAAAACCACGCAGGAGGATCAACTAATATTAAAGAGCTCGCTGGAAAATATGTCTACATAGATGTCTGGGCCACTTGGTGTGGACCTTGCATAGGTGAGATTCCTTCACTTAAGAAAGTAGAAAAACAATATCATGGTAAAAACATAGAGTTTGTGAGCATATCTATTGATAATAAAACTGATCATGATAAATGGAAAAAGATGGTAGATGATAAAGAACTTGGCGGAGTTCAATTAATGGCGGACAATGCGTGGCAATCAAAGTTTGTAAAGGATTATAAGATCAATGGAATTCCTAGATTTATACTTATTGATCCAGAAGGTAAGATTGTATCAGCGGATGCTCCCAGGCCATCAGACAAGAAATTGATAGAAACGCTAGAAGGACTTTCGATATAGGTTGTACTGATATTGATTTGTTAACCTAATACTTACTCGACAGCATCTAAGCCTTATTTTGCTATGTCCTCTTATGTCGACTAAATGATGAATTAGGGTCAATAATAGGTTGCAGCTTAGGTGTCGGCAGATTGCTTAATACTTCACCAGTCACTATGAAGTACTGAGCTAGCATGTAGGTTACCATTACTAATATTTGACCATAAGGCAGTGCGCCATTAAACTTACTAATACCTAATAAAGCATCAGAAATGATAAACAGCACAACTCCAGCTATAACTATTTTATATCCTCTTAATCTTGGATGTCTTAGATAGGCATAGATTGCCATAAGTATGATAGAAGTGGCATATAAGCTGACAGGTGTTCTCATGCTTCCTAAATCTGGCCAAAGTGCTGCTATTGTAGCAACACCTAGTGATCCTATAACTAAACAAATAAGATAATCTTTGTTTTTTGGAATTCGTCTCTTATGATTAAATGCAACTGCGTAACATAATTGCATAATAAGAAAACAAACCAAGCCAATGATAAAAAACTCTACTGTTCCAAATAGCAAGAAGCAATCACCCAATAACGCAAAAATAAGTCCAGTTAGGAAAACGTTGTTTTGTCTCTTTTCAACAAAAATATAGAAACCTATAATTCCTGCCATGATCATCGCTTTGCTGACCATATGAAAACTAGGAATAATAGTCAGTCCTGCTAATTCCAATCCCATCAAAAGGATATAAAAGATAGTAAATTTTGGAAATGTCTTTATGGAATCCATGCTCAAGTATTAGTAAAATCAATAAAAGTAACTACTATAGCTAATGAAATTACAAGATTGAGAAAAAAGATAAATCTTACTTCTTGACCATTTTGAGCACATTGAATCTTGATCCAGTTTCTAGAATCACATTGTAGAAT
This sequence comes from uncultured Saprospirales bacterium, assembly GCA_963975265.1. GTDB lineage: Bacteria > Bacteroidota > Bacteroidia > Chitinophagales > Saprospiraceae > CAJXUU01. Next base: position 3,621 of record CAXBGT010000122.1, on the reverse strand, counting down.
CCTCTAGGACAAGATTCCAAATCAATGTTAAGAATATTATTTCCCTCATAGATATGGTGGATGTCTTTTACAACCATCTTACCCATATAATCGATCACAGAGACTGTTAATTCTTCTTCTAACGATCCGAATACCTTAATCTGTAGGTCTCCTCCAAGCACAGGGTTAGGGAATATAGCTGCTTCTAATGGAAATGGCACCAATTGTGGTCCAACTTCGATGTTTTCATGAGGCATGGCACTGAATACATCATCTTGCATCAATGAGATATCAGTATTCCTCATTAGTATTTTTCTCATAGAAATAGATTCAATATCTTCAAATTCTGAAGTGTTAAAATCCATGTTTTCATAGTAGAATCTATCGCCTTCTCTTAATGCTTGAAATTGCTTCTCTAATATCGTAGTAACAAGGTTTCCAAAAAGTCCTCCATCAATATGAGGTTCAGCTAGCATACCTACCCATGGATCTACATTATCTATAGATCCAAACAAAGCCTCCATTTCGGCGGCATCATCAGCATCATCTGTCAGTTCTGTAAATGAATTTAGTCTAGGCATACCAAGACTCGTTCTCAAGGTATTGTAATCAGAAAGTCCTCTTTCTCTACCTCTATTGATGTTTATAGATGCAAGATCTAGTCCTCCAGCGCTAGGATCTCCAAATAAAAAATTCCTTACATCATCGATTACTTTACAATCAAATTCCTGTTGGACTTGGGTAGCCATTCCTTTGAAATAAGAATCTATGCCTCCAGCATATTCTACAACTAGTGGGTTGAAAAATGCATCTCTCAGTGAAATATTGCCACTTTTGATTTCTTCGCCATCATTATCCATTCTGATCAATGTACTATTGATTAATGTATGGCCCATTCTGAAAGCTGCAGTAGAAAACTCATTTGATATCTGTGGATTCACGGTATTTTTATAACCAGAATAAGTAGGAAGATTCACTCCTAATGATGGTAACCAATCAGAGAAAATAATCTTCTGATAATATGCAATTAACTTTTTTCTAGCTTGTTGATATACTCTTTCATCATTCCATCCAGGATGCTTATCTTTCTCAAGATCACAAAGGCTATTGTGTTCTCGGACAAACAATGTGTGGTATGCAATTAATAGAGGGTTTTCGTTTGCTCTTACATCACCGGCAACATACATTTTGATTAATGACCTTGTATCATCAGCCATATGTGGCGCATTCGGATCTATATTGCCATTGAAATTTCCATCCAAAGTATTCCAAGGTAACATATTACCAGCTCCTACCTTTAATTTTCCGTTTTCAAAAGTCCTCAACCAATTGGCTCTATATTCGTCAGAACCATATACATTAGATAGATCAAGGAAAGCAGTGACGTTATTGATGTGTTCTCTTGGTGATGTTATTCCAGTGCCTTCAGCAGATTCACTTCTTGACATTCTTATGATGGCCCCTGGAGTAAAAAATTCATCATCAGAAGGAACTATAATGTTCTCTAGTTGCTCTTGAGAGTTTTCTGACAAGATGATGTCATGATCAAGAAACTGACCAAATACCCATGTAAAGTCACTAAGTGCTAATTCAGATTTAATTTGATCATCTTGTGCAAACAGTCTGTTAGATATAATTCTTGGATTTTCTTTCTCGAATTCGGAACCTAATTTTGGAATTGAAATGCCATCTGCATAGTCAGATGGGCTCAATCTTGGTTGCACATCAAAACTTGCTCCCCAAGTAGGATTAGTTTGATTGTAGCCAAAACCATCAATAGGACGGTCAGATTGACCGCTACATACAGTTGCAAATGCAATAGTAAATATTGATACAAAAGTGTATCGAGTTAAGCTGTTAAATAGGTATTTGCTCATGGTCGTGCGATTTTATACGCATTCAGCTTGCAAATATAAGACGAATATTCAGACTCGAATCAATATTAGGGATAATAATTTAAAAATTTGCTTCATATTTATATTGTTTGAACTTTATAAAGACAAATGACACATAGTATGCTAACGTAATATATAATTAATTGTCAATCAGAATGTAAGATGTTTAATCGTGTAAAAAATGTAATAAAAGCAGGATTTTTCTTTTTCTTTTCTTTTATATAGATATCACTAAATCACGTTTGTATACTTGAACTATTTTCTTACTATGAATTAGCATGAAAATTATCTTTTGATCCTTGAAATACAGTAATTAGGCATCTAGAAGGATTAGAAGTTGTAATTTAGCGGATAAGAATACTGACTATTTTGTGGTTAATATACTCATTTCGGAATGACAGACGTTTGCAATTAAGTCCTAATTATATTTACAAGATATGTATAGCTGAAATTAGTCGCTATCTTTTATGATCAAAACCTTGTTATATTTCATGTTCATTTTTTGCATTTGTGCTTCTGTCACTAATGCCCAAGATGTGATACTACAAGGTCAGCGCAATAAGTCATTTCTAGTTTCTGAATGTATCATTGAGCTGGATTCTGTAACAATAGCACCTAAGAGTGTTACAGTTTTTGATCAAAACAGCAAAGGAATAATTGAATTCTCAATTCACAATAGAACTTTGATCTTTGATAAAGAAGTTTGTAGTTCCATAATTGGTGAAAGTGTAAATATAAAATATAGGGTTCTTCCTTTTGACATAGAGCAAGAATATTTCCACCTAGATTCTACAATGATGAAAGTTGAGGATCAGGCTATTTATATAGGGTCTGATTATAGTTTTACTCCAAAAGGGAAAGAAATAATAGACGCTAAAGGGCTAGATTATAATGGATCTTTTTCACGAGGGTTTTCTGTTGGTAATAGTCAGAGCTTAGTCCTCAATTCTAATTTTAACCTTCAGTTGGCAGGTGATCTCGGAAATAAAATCAAAGTTGTCGCCGCTATTTCTGATGATAATATTCCGATACAACCTGAGGGCAATACACAACAGATTCAGGAGTTTGATAAAGTATTCATCAAAGTGAGTCGGGATAAGACATCTATCATAGCAGGTGATTATAATCTGGAGCGGCCCAATAGTTATTTTGTAAATTATTTTAAAAAGCTGAAGGGCTTATCAGGTTCGAATATATATGATTTGGGAAATGGAAAGACATTGACCAGTAATGGTAGTTTTGCAATATCGAGAGGAAAATTTGCTAGACAGACACTAGAAACCAAAGAGGGGAATCAAGGGCCATACAAATTAACGGGTAATAATGGTGAAAGATTCCTTATCGTACTATCGGGTTCAGAAAAAATATATCTTGATGGTAAGTTGCTGGAAAGAGGTTTGGATTACGACTATATCATAGATTACAATAGGGCAGAAGTTACTTTTACCTCTAATAGATTGATCGCTAGAGAAAGCAGAATCATTGTAGAATATGAATATAGAACAAACAACTACTTACGATCGGTGTATGCAACAAATGTCTATTACAACACACCCAAATATGATCTAAACTTTAATTTTTACAATGAACAAGATTCTAAAACAGCAACAGGGGATATAGTACTCGACACGGCAGATATTAGATTACTTCAAATCGCAGGTGATGATCTCAATGGAGCTCGAATTTCATCAATAAGGCAGTTAGGAGATACTATTTTTATACCAGGACAGGTACGGTATCTTCTGAA